>CAMIVR010000067.1 GCA_946402065.1 uncultured Brevibacillus sp.
TAGTTTCGTATTGCCTAAAAAGTGATTTTGAACATACTTAGATTTTCAAGATAGAGGAATGGGCCTAGACCTTTGAGACGCTCGCTTAGGCGGAGCGGAGAAAACGGCACAGCTTTATAGGCCAACTCTACATTGTATCATCATCTTCGGAATTTTGGCCGGCGTGCCGTTTTCGGAGTGGAGCCGGACTCCCCGGCTTCCTGCAAGCGTCTCACCAGACGTAGCCCATTCCTCTTTGCTCTCTCCCACCACGACAGCCAGGGGACAAGTTCATTTCTTTTTTCATTAAGGGCTGTTTGCTTGCTGATTTTGTCGAAAAAAATATTTTGAAAACAAAAAAGGATTTTGTGATTTTATGTCCAATTATTCCAGTATTTTCATATTAATTTTACATAATTTTCTCATTTTTTACATTTTATTTGTGAAAGGGTGGTATTCGTTGAAGATTGGCAAAGCAATGGCGAGTTTCATGTCAGTCGCTCTGTTGGTGGGTGTAGTGGCTGGCGCTCCGCTTACGGGGGAGGCCAAGTCGAAAAAGAAGCCGAATAAGGGGCCTGTTCTGGTCGATCGCGCATTGATCGATACGGATCGCCTGACAGCAGCGTTGAAGAGTAGAGGAGAGCTGGACGAGGATGCCAGTCCGGAAGAAATCGAGGACGCCCTGCACGCTTACATCACCAGGGGGAAAACACCGTTTAGCGAAACGGACGGCATCGATACCTCAACCGATTTCGGCAAGGAAGCGTATAAAGGTGCGCGAACGGTTCGCCAGGATGCAATCGAGCGGATGAACGCCGAAGAAAATTCCCGCAGCAAGCGCTCTGCCTCTACTGTCGATTCATTCGTCGACAACGCCGTGGTGGCGTTGATTGAATTCCCCGATTTTAAGCACAACAGCATTGAAGATGAAGGGTACTATTTGTGGACGAAGGACTTTAATCAAGAGCACTATGAAGGCATGCTGTTTAATAAAGATGGCTACACCACGCCGGAAGGCAAGGAAATGATTTCGGTGACGCAATTCTACAATCAGCAATCCGCGGGAAGCTGGTCGGTGGATGGCGTCGTAACTCCTTGGATTATGGCGGAAAAGGATGCGGCAGAGTACGGCAAACACGATGGCGCGGAAAACGACGCCGACCCCGTCTCGCTGGTAAAAGAAACGTTGGAGCAAGTCGGCAAGATGATAGCCGGACATGAAGAAGAGTATGACCAACGCGACCCGCGGGACATCGATGGCGATGGCAATGTCATGGAGCCGGACGGCATGCTCGACAACCTGATCATCGTTCACGCCGGTGTCGGCGAAGAAGCGGGCGGCGGCGCTCTCGGCGACGATGCGATCTGGTCGCACCGCTCTACTTTGGGAGAGCCCATCCCCATACCGGGGACGACGCTGAAAGCATACGATTATATCATCCAGCCCGAAGACGGTGCCCCAGGTGTATTCGCTCACGAATACGGTCATAACCTCGGCCTGCCCGATGAGTATGACTCGGCCTATTCCGGACTTGGTTCGCCTGTCGAAAACTGGTCGCTCATGTCTGGCGGCAGCTGGAATGGTACGACACCGGGAACGGAGCCGACCGGGTTCAGTCCGTGGGCAAAGCTTTACTTCCACGATACGTTTGGCGGCGGTTGGCCGGAGCCAAAAGAGATCAATAGTAAGTCGCTCAGATACGGGAAGGAATATAAATACGATCTGGACGAAGCGGTAAGCGACTCAAGCAAGGGCAAGCTAATCAAAATCAATCTCCCGGACCGCGACTTCATCCCGCCGACGAAGCCGATCGGCAAGCTGGCCTACCACTCGACCAAAGGCAATGAGCTGGATACCAGGTTGATTTCACCCGAGATTGATTTGACCGACGCGAAAAAAGCTTCGCTCAGTTTTGATTCATGGCGAGAAATTGAAGAGGACTACGACTACCTTTACGTCAATGTGTATGAAGAGGATAACGACAAAGCCGAGCGGGTAGCCACTTACACAGGCACCACGGATGGACAGTGGACATCAGAGGAAATTGACTTGTCTGATTACGCCGGGAAGAAAATCAAAGTGGAATTCGAGTACAAAACGGACGTTGGTTTTGCCATGAACGGTGCCTATCTCGACAACCTCGTCATCAAGGCGGATGACAAAGTCGTGCTGGAAGACGATGTGGAGGGTGAGCCCCAGTTTGAATTGGACGGCTTTGTTGTGTTCGATGGCAAACCAGTTCCCACGAAAAACTACTACTTGATCGAATGGCGCTCCCAAAACGGGGTTGACCAAGGACTGGCCCATTACCGTCGTTCCAACAGCATTTTGTCGTTTGACCCGGGAATGCTCGTCTGGTACTACGACGGCCGTTGGGGCGACGACAATATGACCGGTTTGCATCCGGGCGAAGGATTCCTCGGAATTGTCGACTCGCACCAGCGGGCGCATTACTGGGATACCGGAGTGATCGCGGATACGCGCTACCAGCTGCTTGACGCTTCGTTTGGCAAGTCGAAAAAGTCGGATATCGAAGTAATTTATCCAGAGCGGGCGATGTCCTACAAAGGGCTGCTCGGTATCGATACGTTTGCGGATACCAAAGATTACTCCGGCAAAAAGTACCCGGACGGCGGCAAGCTGCTGCCCGTGCACGGGTTGAGCATCAAGGTGAAGAAAGAGAAGGAAGACGGCACGGGTGCTACGATTGTCATCACCCGTGACAAAGTGAAGAAGTAGCGCCAATAGGCAGGAAGCAGCAGAGTGGCTCTCTGATGACCAAACGGTTGCAGCCGTTGGCGCTGGAGTGATGCTGCCGTAAAAGGCGTTGCGATCACGCTTACCGTAACGGAACAACGATCAAGGCTGAAGGGTCACGCCCCTTCAGCCTTTTATCTGCTAAAGCTCGTTTAAGTTCTTGGCAAATCGGTTCATTCCTTTTGATCATTCATCGTATCGACGTTGTTTGTTTCGGGATCGAAACGGAAAAAGACGTCCCTATCCTCCGTTTCCGTATAAAAGATCAGCTTGCCGTTTTCCCAGAAACGAGGGTGCACAGCCTGGGGCTTACTGCCTTGAATGCGCCGGGATAATATCGTCTTTTGTTCACGCTGCAAATGATAAACGACAGTATCCTCCTTGCCGTCTATGATGAGTTCAATGGCAACGTATTTTTGGTCGGCATCGATCAGCATAATACTTGAGCTTTGCGCAGCATGAATGGAGTCAATTTCTTTGCCTTGCTTGTTTGCGAGATCGTAACGGATCAAGCCAAGTTTGGTCATATTGTCTTTTTTCTGTTTTACGGTAAGCCATAATGTTTTGGCAGATTCCTGGTAGACGATGTTGCAGATTTGCTCATTCGTCCAGTTGTCTTTCCTGGGCAAATCCTTTCGCTCCAGTAAAGGCAGCGGGTTGCGATTGCCATTTACCGTCATGTATATGGCATCTCCCCACAAGCTGATTTCTGTATTCACGGTTTCCTCCATGTTGTCAATCCTGTATCCGTTCGGGCCTTCTGAAAGAAAGTAACGTGTTTTGCTAATTTGATAATAAGGGTCAGCGTATGATAAATATGTCTCGGCATCAACATACTGCTTGCCTTCAACCTCGCCGCTGCCTAAAATTTTGTATCCGATTTGCCGCGGACTCGTTCCTGTTAAATATCCCGGATCATAGCTGAAAAAAGAATGCGCGTAATCTTCGTCCCGATAAATAAGCGCCTGTATAGACCTCGCTACGATGTCTTCCGGTTTCGGCTTCGAGGCTGCAAGCTCGAACCGCATCAGTTTCTTCCACACCTCATTCGTATGGAAGACCTTGTACACAAACAAGCTGCGGCCATCCCGGCTCCATGTCGGCTGTTCAAAGGTGTATCGTGCCTGCTGCTTCCCTTCGATCAGCTTGCCTGTTTGCTGATCCCAGGCTTCGACAAGCTGGTTCTCTGTCAGTTGTTTTTTCGTTTTAAAATTTGTATCCGCGATCCATACGTCTTCAACCACTGGCTCGCCTTGCGCTTTGACATAGGCCACATAAGCGCCGTCATTGGAGACGGCGGGATATTTACCGGTATCGAGCACGCTCTCTTCGCCGGTGTTCAAGTTTTTTGAAACGATCTGATTATTTCTTTCAAAAAAGAGAGTAGGTTGGCCGCCGGATACGTAGGCGGGATACGTTCCTTCCGCTACATCGTGTACCGCTCCCTTCTTAACGTCCATCTCTGCAATGTGGCCGGGTTCTTGTTCGTCCGTCCTTTTTACGAAGGCAATTCGCGTGCCGTCTGGCGACCAGGAGGGCGTTTCAAAAAAGCCCTGTTCCTTCCCTCCCTGAAGCAGCAGGCGGCTAGTCTTGAGCTTGATCTCATACAGGTACAGGCTGCCTGCCTGGACATAAACCAACTGGCTTCCGTTAGGCGAGACGCGAACAAAACTGATGTCGCCGTCCACCAATCTGGTAAAATCGTTATGTCCGTAGGCATACAACCCTTTTCCTTTTAATGGTAAATAGAGAATTCCCGCATACTCGGCAACCCCGGCGCTATTTTCTTTACCTAACTGTTCCATCAGTGAAAATTGATTGGAAAGCTGCAAGGAGGCTGCTTCTACATGGGGAATTATTTGTTCCGGTTCCCAGACCGGCTTCAAGAAAACAACACCCAGTAACGCTGCCGCAACAACCGTCCAACGCCAAAAGTGTTTCTGCTTGGGTTTTCGCTCGAATGAGGTGCGAAGCTTGCGTTTCAATTCTTCATGAACGGGAAGACCCTCTTTAAGCTGTGCAACAGCATCATTCCATTGTGCTTCGTTCATCTTTCTCCCTCCATGCATCGGTTAATGAATTGAGCCATTTTATGGCGAACCCGTTGTGACCTGACTTTTAACCATTGCTCCGCTTTGCCGAGCATTTCCCCAATCTCTCCGTACTTCAATCCGGCAACATACTTCAGATTAATCAGTTCCCGTTCATCCGGAGTAAGCGAGAGCAATGACTCTTGTAAACAATCGTTCCGGGGATCCGGCTTTTGGAATAACAACGAGACCTGTGTATAGCCATATACTTCCGGATCGTGTCCATAGGCTACTTCTTTTCTTTTCCGGTAGTAATCAATCACCGTATGGCGGGCAATGGTCAGCAACCAGGCTTTCTGGTTCGGCAGGTCGATGGCTTCCGTATGAAATTTCCGGAACGCTTTGCGAAATATCTCGCTTACGAGATCGTCGGTATCCCAGCGGTTCCCTGTTTTAAACAGTACAAAGCGATATATATCGTCAAAATATTGATCGTACATCGCTAAAAAATGGTCGTGCACGAGAATATCCCCCCTTCATGAACAATAAACGTTTTACAGTTGCGAAAAGTATCACACATCTTGAATTCGATCCCTCGGGATTTGTTTGCTGTCCAGCCTTGGATGGCTGCTTTCGTGAACCAGCTTGATCCGACGACTACTTTTCCCTGTTTTGTTGCACACTAGGAATAAGCGTTCGAAAGGCTGGTGTGGATTTTGCGGCAAATACAGAGCAGTTTAACAGGCAGGCAAGGGATTTTCGATACACTTCGCGAGAGACTGCGCGATGACGAATTTACTCTGTCCAATTGGGAATACCATAGCGGTTTTTTTGACAAGGTGCTGAATGAAGAGGCCACGGTATTTTTGCGGTTGCCGATCCAGACGGTTTCAGGACAGCTGGACGACCCCGACTGCATCGTCATCTTTGGCGTTCCGTTTGTGTTAAAGCATGTGTATGAATTCGGCGTGGATACCGACATTGGCTATGCTGCCGGACCGTTGATGTCCGCTTCATTGAATCAGTTTCAGGAACCTGACGACAAGGATGCCGAAGTAGAGGACTACTGGGTACAGGAGGCGGAGGAAATCGTGCGCAGCCTGGAATTTCGACTCATCTAAAGTCGATGTACATAGCAACATCTGTGCGGGTGGGACGTATACAGCGGGTTCCGCCCGCTTTGCCATGCGCATGGATTGTGTGCCAAGGCAACTGTGATATGATAGGAGAGAAGAGAAGTAATCACGAGTGAGGGAAGAGGCAGAGATGAAGATAGCTACGGTGCTGCGAAATGACGACTATACACGGGAAGTGGAAGAGAGGCTGCGGGAGAAACTGTCTGCAAATCAAGAGCGTACCTGCCGATTTGTAAAAGATGTCAGCGAACATCCTGACCTCGTTCTGTCCATCGGAGGGGACGGCACATTGCTGGAAGCTGTCCATGAATACGGATTTGAGCCGCACTATGTCGGCATACATACGGGACACCTGGGCTTTTATGCGGATTGGCGTCCCGAGGAACTGGACGAGTTTATCCATGCGCTGAACCACATTACTCCGCTGATCGCGGAATATCCGACCGTGCAGTGCCGGGTAACGGCAGCAGGCGTGACGACGTCCAAGTGGGCGCTAAACGAGCTCGTGATCCGCAATGCTTCCCTCTCGACGCTGGTCGCCAGAGTCCTGATCAACGGGGAAGAATTTGAAACCTTTCGCGGCGACGGTTTGATCGTCTCATCGCCTTCGGGCAGTACAGCGTACAACAAGGCCGTGGATGGGGCAATCGTCCATCCCTCAATAGAAGCCATCCAGTTATCGGAAATTGCTTCCATTAACAATCAGACATACCGGACGATTGACAGTTCACTGGTGCTGCCGAAGCACCATGAAGTGGAGCTGATCGTGAAGAACCCGAAAATCATGCTTGGCCTGGATCGCGAGCAGGCGGTATGGAAGGATGTCCAATCGATAACGTGCCGGGTAGGCACGGATAAAGTGAAGTTCGCCCGCTACCGGAAGCTGCCGTTTTGGGGCCGGGTACGCAAGGCGTTTATTACGGATTAACGATCAGAACCGATTGCTCATGAAAGGGGGCAATCGGTTCTTTTTTTGCTGCGCTTTCCGCCACTCCGTCGGCAGTGGGATTTAGGCTGTAAAGCTAGAATCTGCCATTGATATTATCGACTAATATAGCTCAACCTAGTTACTGTCAAGGGGGTGACAACGATGACCGTTTCTTCACAAGTAAAACAAACACTGGCCAGTTTGAAGGGCGCCCAAGCCAACCTGGAGTCGTTTGCACTCAGCACGCAAAACAAGCAAGCGAAACAAATGTACACGCAAGCGGCCCAAACCACTCAATCCGTCTGCAGTACGCTGGAGCAGCGTGTAATGCAACTGGAGAAGGAAGAGCCGCAATACAAAGGATTCTAGTCCGAGATGTAAAGGGGATAGGGAGAGGGAATCCTCTCCCACTCTGTTTCCAATGCAGGGAGGTTGCTTATGCCGGATTGGCTGAATATCGTCGTACGCTCACTCGGTGCGCTCGCCTATATGTTCGTCTTGACCAAAATTATCGGTAAACGACAGATTCGCCAACTCACCTATATCGAATACATCGTAGGTATTTCCATTGGCTCGATCGCCGCTTTTATGGCTACCGAGATGGACGGCCCCATTTACCATAGTCTGATCGCGATGGCACTATTTGGGATTATCCCCGTTCTTATTCAATGGACAGCATTGAAAAGCAAGGTAGTGCGCAACCTGTTTCAGGGAAATGCAACCGTTCTGATTAAAGATGGAAAAATCCTTGAAGATAACCTGAAGAAAGAGCGCTTGACTGTTGAGGATTTAATGGAGCAGCTGCGCTTGAAAAATGCCTATAAAGTAGCCGATGTGGAATTTGCCTTGATGGAAGCTACTGGTGAATTGAGTCTTTTGCTGAAATCACAGAATCAGCCGCTTACCCCGACACACCTGGGCATCACCGTCGCACCAGCGGAAGAGCCGCAAACCGTCATTATCGATGGCGAGATCATGGATGAACCGCTCGCCACTATCGGCTTGAACCGCCGTTGGCTGCGAACCGAGCTGCAAAAAGCCGGAGTCGCATTGGAGAATGTCTTCCTGGGACAAGTGGACAAAGGCAGCCAGCTTTACCTCGACCTCTATGATGACAAAATCATGGTTCCCCAGCCGCAAGAGATGAAGCTGACCTATGCGACGCTGAAAAAATGCCAGGCTGATTTGGAAGTGTATGCGCTGGAAACAAAAAACCAGGCGATGAAGCAAAAATATGAAGCAGAATCAAAGCGCCTGCAGCAGGTAGTCGACGCTCTGACCCCGTTGCTGATGCGCTAAGAACGTAAGGAAGGTTGCTGAGAATCGTGGCAAATCAAAAAATGAAAAAGCTGACCCCGGTCCAACAGGCATACCAGACAATTGCCAAGCGACATGAACCCCAGCGACCGCTAGCCCGCAATTTTACCAGAGCTTTCGTGGTGGGCGGGCTGATCTGCGTAGTGGGTCAAGCCTTGCAAGAAATGTTTATGTACTACTTCGACTTCACGGAAAAGACGGCAGGAAACCCTACCAGTGCGGTGCTGATTTTCTGTTCGGTCCTGCTTACGGCGCTCGGCCTCTACGATCGGATCGGCCAGTATGCGGGTGCAGGGACGGCTGTGCCGGTTACCGGCTTTGCCAACTCGATCGCGTCGGCGGCCATCGAGCATCGCAGTGAAGGCTTTGTCCTCGGGGTAGGCGGCAATATGTTCAAGCTGGCTGGCTCTGTTATCGTATTTGGCGTTGTTGCTGCGTTTATCATCGGATTAATCAAGGCACTTGTGATCATGGGAGGGTGAGCAATGCGCCAGGGGTATCAGACGTGGGTATTTCCCAGTAAACCGGTATTAGTCAGCTCAGCGGCAATCGGCGGTCCGTTCGAAGCCAAAGGTCCGTTGGCGGAGGACTTTGACACCTTGCACGGCGACTTGATGATCGGACAGGAAAGTTGGGAGAAAGCAGAAAAGGTATTGCTGGAAGAGGCGTGCGATAAAGCTATCGCCAAAGCAGGCTTGCGCAGAGAACAGATTCACGTGTACCTGGCTGGCGATCTGATGAACCAGACGATTACAGCAAGCTTCTCTGCCCGGACACTGGCTGTGCCCTTTCTCGGCCTGTTCGGCGCCTGTTCGACTGCGATGGAGAGTCTTGCTTTGGCTTCTCTGCTCGTCGACAGTCAAATGGCCGACTATGCGCTGGCAGGTACCGGAAGCCACAACGGGGCAGCGGAAAAGCAGTACCGCTACCCGACGGAGTACGGTTCGCAAAAGCCTCCGACTGCTCAGTGGACCGTGACAGGTGCCGGTGCTGCCGTCGTCGGCCGCGAAGGCAAGGGGCCGGTCATTACGTCAGCGACGATTGGCAGAGTCGTGGATATGGGACTGACGGACCCGTTTAACATGGGAGCGGCAATGGCTCCAGCAGCCTTGGCGACGATTGAAGCCCACTTTCGCGACCGCAATCTGCCGCCCGATCATTACGATCTGGTCGTGACCGGTGACCTGGGAAAAGTCGGTCATGCGATTCTTTCCGAGCTGTTGCCCAAACACCAGATCGACATTCCGCTCCATCGCTATGTCGACTGCGGCAAGCTCATTTACGGAGACAATCCGACTGTCTGGTCGGGCGGCAGCGGTTGTGGCTGTGTTGCTACAGTCACGTACGGTCACCTCATGCGACAGATGCGAGCCGGAAAGTGGAACAGAATGCTTGTGATCGCTACAGGAGCGCTGCTTTCGCCGATTTCGTACCAACAGGGGGAAAGTATCCCATGTATTGCTCACGCCGTGTCCATAGAAGCGGAATAGGAGGGGCAGATTGATGATCTTTTTGTGGGCATTTCTCGTTGGCGGATTTATTTGTCTGGTCGGGCAGTTTTTTATGGACGTGGTGAAGCTGACCCCGGCCCATACGATGTCATTACTTGTCGTCATTGGCGCCGTGATGGATGGGCTCGGGCTGTACGAACCACTGATCAAATTCGCGGGTGCGGGTGCGACGGTGCCGATCACCAGTTTTGGCAACGCCTTGGTCCACGGAGCCATGGCGGAAGCGGAAAAACACGGGGTTATCGGCGTTATTACCGGGATCTTTGAAGTGACCAGCGCCGGTATTTCAGCCGCGATCATCTTTGGCTTTTTGGCCGCGGCCTTGGTAAAACCGAAAGGATGATGCAGGGAAGGAACACGCCATCGCGCATTCAAGGGGAAGTCTGTTCGCATAATTGATTTTGCACCGTCTGATGGCGGTTCCATTCTGCACTTCACGGTTTATGGCCCTTTTGCCCGCACAAGCTTTTTCGCCAGAGGAAGGGCTTTTTCTTATGGCAGCTTGTGGATGCGGCTGTGGCGAAGGTTGTGCATCCACTTGCCGGTCCCGACGAATTGACAGATGACATCCTCATCATCCTCGTCTTCAAAGTGCTGCGCCCCGTTTACTTTGGCCGTTCTGCTCAACTGAACAGCCTGCAAGTGGCGATGCCGCGAATGAATGGAGGCTTTCCGGTAATGCAGCGATAACGCTGAACGATAGACCATGCCTGTTTCACCTTCCTTTCCCTACTACTATGTATGGTCGAAAAACCATTCATCCTAAACGAATATGATGCAAAGAGAAACGGCCACAAGGGCCGATCCTCACTTTTGCTTGCGTTTTTCCCTGGACTCATACTGGTTCGTTTCCGTATGTGTGTCGTCTGCGACAGTGCTGCTGGTCAGTCCGGTTACGGCCAACCCCTTTTGGTTGAGGTTTTTGGCATTGTTCCATTTGCTCATCTGCTGGTAACACTCCTTTGCGTCAAGTTAACGATAGTATTTGACTGCAATTCGACAATTACGCTGCCAGCTCTTGGCGAACAGCCGCCAGTGCTTACCAGTACCCCAGTATTTGTATGGTCACGATGCCAATCCCTAGCACCCAGACGTAATAGGCAAAGCCTTTCATCGAGCCGGTGCTGATAATTTTGACCATCCAGCGTATCGCCACATATCCGGCGAGGGCCGCACATAAAGTCCCGGCCAGCATTGGCATCAGTGCCGTGCTGTCGATCGGGTGGTCCAACAGCTTTTTCGTCTGCAGCAGCGACGCCCCGAGTATGGCCGGCATGGAGAGCAGGAAGGAAAAACGCGCTGCATCGCTGCGGTCCAGCCCGCGCAGCAAGGCACCGGTAATCGTCAGACCGGAGCGGGAGATGGCCGGCAAAATGGCTACGCCTTGCAAAGTCCCGATAATCAAGGCATCCGTGTAGTTGATGTCTGCGAAGGTGCGCTTGCCCTGACGCATCGATTCGACGGCCCAGATAATGACCCCGGTCGCGATAAACTCAACGCCAATCGTCTGACCGGATTGCGAGATGGTGTCGAAGAAATCTTCAAAGGCAAGGCCGATAACACCAGTCGGGATCGTTCCGACGACCAGCAGTCGGGTAAGCTTGCCGAGCGGATGGGTGAGGATGTAGCGAACTTCCTGCCAGTAATAGACGATGACCGCGAGCAGCGTGCCAAAGTGAAGCATCGTGTCGAACAGGAGCCCCGCTTCCCGCAGCCCAAACCACTTTCCAAAAATTACGAGGTGTCCTGTGCTGGAAATCGGCAAAAACTCAGTAAGACCTTGTACAATTCCGAGCACGATATGTTCCAGGACATTCAGCATTGCGTCAGCTCCTTTTCGTGGGAATCGCATACGTTTTCCTTTATGTGTCGCATTCTTGTATAATGAAAAACAGAAAACGAATTGATCGAGGGATGTGGTCTGTGTGAAACAGCGAGAAAAGAGTCGTTTGGCGGCCGGTATGATTGTGACTTTGCCCGTGGCGAGAGTTACGGAATATGGATATTTCCTGCGCGACGGCGAGACCGATATCCTGCTGCATCAAAATGAGGCGACACGCTCTCTGCACGAGGGTGAAGCAGCAGAAGTATTTCTCTATCACGACCATGAAGGCAGATTGGCAGCCACGATGGAAGAACCGATCGTTCGCGTGGGCGAATACGGATGGCTGGAGGTCGTGGACGTTTCCCACCGCTTGGGAGTGTTCTTACATAACGGTATTAAGCGGGACTTGCTTTTATTCATAGATGATTTGCCCAAGCTGTATGAGGAGTGGCCGCAGGTTGGCGACATGCTGCTGGTCACGTTGAAGCGGGACAAGCTTGGCCGTTTGCTCGCACAGCCTGTGACAGAGGAAGCGATTCTCGCGTTTACCCAACCGGCCTCACGGGAGATGCTGAACAAATGGATCGACGCTACCGTGTACAAAGTAATTGGCGCAGGTGCCTTGCTGTTGTCGGAAGGCGACCACATCCTGTTCATTCATCGCGACGAAATGACGGAACGGCTGCGAATGGGCCAAACTGTCCACGCGCGGGTCAGCTATGTCCGGGAGGATGGCCGTCTGAATGGCTCGATGCGGGCGCGCAAGGAAGAGCAGTACGAAACGGACGCGGCCAAGCTGCTCGATCTGCTGCAGGAGCGGGGCGGAGCGATGCCGTACACGGACGATACGGCGCCGGAAGTGATTAAAGAGTATTTCGGGATGAGCAAATCGGCGTTTAAACGGGCATTGGGCAAGCTGTTAAAAGAAAATCAGGTGGAGTGTTCAGAAGGGTGGACCCGTCTCAAAAAAACCTCCGTTTAATCGGGGAATCCCTTGCTTCTATAAAGTGGGGGAGGTTCATATAGGAGAAATTAGGCAACGATAAGATATGATAAAATAGTTGGAGTGGTTTTAGAGGAGGCATATGCGTGAGAGAGAAGCCAATTGGCAAGCCGTGGCAATTACTATACAGAGTGTATCGATACGTCAACCCACTCCTGGAGCGGGAGTTTTCCTGCTGGTATCAGCAGGCCCAAGCCATTCCCGACCCGGAGTTGCGAAAACAGGCGATCGCCAGCATGGACACAAAGAAATTTCACTGCCAGGGTGGATCGGTGTATGCTGTTCAGGCTGTTTCTCATGTGAGTACACTTGTGCCGTTGATTGTGGCCTACCAGACAATTAGCGATTATTTGGACAATTTATGCGATCGCAGCACATCGCTGGATCCCGACGATTTTCGCCAGCTGCATCGTTCCATGCAAGATGCGCTGACACCGTCGGCACCGCTGCAGGATTACTATCTGTACCGGAATGAGAAGGATGATGGCGGGTTTCTGGCCAGGCTCATCCGGACATGTCAGCAAAAGGTAAGCGAGCTGCCCTCCTATGCCAAGGTTCAGGAGTACATCCTGCATTATTCGAACCTGTACAGCGATTTGCAGGTGTACAAGCACATCAGTCCGGAAAAACGGGAAACAGCCTTGCTCACCTGGTGGGAACAACACCGTCAGCAGTATCCGCAGATCTACTGGCAGGAGTTTTCCGCTGTGACAGGGTCAACGATCGGGATTTTTTCGCTGTTTTGTCTCGCAACCGAGTCGGACGTGGACGAACAAACAGTGAAAAAAATCGATCAGGCCTACTTTCCCTGGATTTGCGGGCTGCATATCCTGCTCGATTACCTCATCGATCTGGAAGAAGACCGCGTCGGCGGAGATTTGAATTTTGTCAGCTACTATCAATCGGATGAAGAAGCCGCCAATCGCCTGCAAATGTTTATCCAACAGGCAAAAGCAAGCATAAAAGGCTTGCCAAATCCGCAGTTTCACGGCATGATTGTGGATGGGCTGGTCGCCTTCTACCTGGCGGACAGCAAGGTCAGTCGACTGCAGCCGCAAATCTACAGCATTTCGAAAAAATTGTTGAAACAGGTGAGCAGCCTGACCTCGTTTCTTTTCTACATCAACAGCCTGCTGGTCCGCCGCTAGCGATTTTGTTTCCGCTTGTAAGCAAAGCCTGCACCCATCAGCACGAAGGCGGCTGCAATACAGCAGACGATTCCGATGGTGCTGGCTTCCGCGATGGCGACGCCCACGCCTACGAGACATACAGCGACAGCAAAAGAAATTCCCAGTGTAATCATTTGGTATTGGTTCATGGCGATGTTATTCCTCCAAATTCAGCACTTTCCTCTGTTAACTCCTAGTGTAAGTTTTTCCGTGCAGTTGGTCAATTTTTTGGGTTTTGCTCGCAAGATTTGGTGATATATAGTATGAATGGAGAAGCAATGTGGAGGGTAACAACGTGGAAAGCTTTGTGCAAATAAAGTGGGACCAGAAGAAGTATGAGGGAAAGCTTACCTATGAGGAAGGCGACTTGGTCGAAGTCGATCTTGCCGAATCGGTTGATATCGGCGTAGGGAAACCCGTCGACTGTCTACTGGCCCGTAATTACGAGGAAATTTATAATTTTAACGGTGTCGTCCTGGCCAGAAACGATACCCGCCTGTTGCTTTTCATCCCTCCGACGGAAAGTGACTACCGCCTGCAGCGGCGACGGTACCCGCGCTTTGACACAAAGGCAAAAGGGTGGGTGACGAGCTGCGAGGCGTTTCACTCGAAGGATTTGTTTGACCAACAATCGGTGGAAATCATCAACCTCAGCCTGGGAGGCCTTGCCTTTCGCTGCAACAAAGAGCTGAACAGTAAGCATCAGTTCAAGCTGTACATTGACTTATCCTACAATCAGTCTGGCGGTACCCTGTGTGCGGATGTAGAGATCATTCACACGCGCAAAGCGAACGACTATCTGTACGGCTGCAAGGTAACCGGCATTACTTCGAGAAATTTGTACATGCTGCGCCGGTATTTGCTGCAGCGACAGCTGGAAATGCTGCTGGAATCGAAATAGATCAGGATGAGCCGCCTGTTGCCCAGGGGGCTCATCTTTTTTAGGCACGGACATCGTTAGCGGGTGATCTGCGTTCCCGGAAAGCACGTTGAAAAAGCATCCCGACAAGACCAAGCCCTCCGATCAACACCCCGACCCATTGAAACGTCAGCGCTGCTCCAAACGTGTGGATCAGCATCCCGCCGAGCAGCGGAGCGACGATAAACATCAAGCTGGACAGCGACTCGTAAATGCCAGAGACGCGTCCAACCGCTTCACCCGGAGACTCTTTTTGCAGCAAATAGTTGCCGGCAATCGAAGAAAAGCCGGTTCCGATCCCGCCGAAAAAGCTGCCGATGAGCGGCCAGAACAATCCCAGCTCCGTGCGATACAAGCCAAGCCAGGCAAACATGGCGCCAATCAGAAAAAGGCCGCCGCCGAGCAACCAGGCGTAACCGTGCTGTTTATTCATCCGATACATGATCGCCACCGTGACAAGTGCGCCACAGCCAACGGCCGTGACCGTCCAGCCGATCAGCTCCGGATTGTCCGGTGACACTTCGCGAAACAGCACGGACAGCTGCGCATCGATCAGCTGAATCGCCATCGTACCCGCGAGTGAAAAGAGAATGCTGACGAGCAGGAGGCGATTCGTCATAACGACGCGCCAGCCTTCTTTCCAGGCAGCGTTGAACGCTCGTGTTTCTTTTACAGCTGCCGCCCCCGATATGGCGGGTGCTTCTTTATGCCGCACAAACAAAAGCAGCAGTGCGGAGCCGATGTAGCTGGCAGCGTTAACGGCGATGCAGAAATACGGAGAGGTCGTTGCTGCAAGCGAACCGCCAAGCATCGGTCCGATAACCTTGGCCAGCTGAAAGACCGTGCCGTTCATCGTCGTAGCCTGGAATAGCTGCTCGACGGGAACGACCTGCCTGGTCAGTGCTTGCTGGGCAGGAAAGTGAAACACCTTGGCTGTGGAGCGCAGCAAAATCAACCCGAGTACAGCGTAGGCATTCGGCGCAAACAGCAAGAGGACGGTAAGGGCTGCTCTGACGAGGTCGGTGACGATCATGACCTGCCGTTTCGGCCAGCGGTCCGCCAAGACACCTGCGAGCTGGCTCAGCAGCATGCCCGGTACAGCAAAGGCAATCGGCATGAGCGCGATTGTGCGCGGATCCGCCTGCCAGACAAAACCGAGCAGGATCGCCAGCGCAATAAAGTCAAACCAATCGCCAAAGCTGGAGATGCCGTGTGCGAGAAACATCTGGCGAAAGCAGCGATTTTTCCACAACATAACAAAACCCCCCAAACGAGATGATAGTCTCATCATACAGGGGGAATGTCAGAGCAATATCAGAGGTGCGTTTTCAAGAGAACCTCTGATTTTTTTGCGACTGCTGCAAAATGATACTGCCGGGATAACTGCTGCCACAGCTTTTCGTACTTCTTCACATGCTCGGGGTCGCGGATGAGGCTGTCGCGAAAGAGCAGGATTTTGCGCACGTTTTCAATCAGGTGAGGGACGAATTTGGTCGCCTTGATGATCTCGATTCCTTCATCAAGCGTGTGCCGGGCTGCGTCCCTGTCGCCCTGGCGGTACAGAAACAGCGCTTTGGTTGTATAAAGCATGCCCTTCTCCCGCTGCAGCGGCTGCTTCTGTATCAGCGCTTCACAGTCTGCAAGGATCGCTGCGGCTTGTTGCTGCTCGCCGTTCAGCAGGTGCAGAACCAGCTTTTTGGCACAATAGACAAGCGTAAAGCTGGTCGAATGCAAGTCTGACACCCACGGTTCCAATGCTTGCAGCTGCTTTTCCGCCTGGTCCAGTCGGCCTGCCTCGATATACGGCCAGACGATGTTCAGTTCGGTCTCTTTTTGCCACTCCTCGGGCAAGAGCGCTTGATTGGACAGTAACCGTTCGTAATAATACACGCTCGCTTGCGGATCCAGACGAGTGGCAGAAAACAGATGGACCAAATACACCGACTTTTGCCAGAAGGTCAACTCCTCCGTATCGACTATCCAGAGAAAGTCACCGCTGACAAAGTGGGTGTAGACGCTGTAAAACGGATCGATGTCAAAGCCAAGCACCTCTTGGTTGCTCACCAGTGTCTGCATCGCCGCCCCCATGCCAAAGCCGTGATAGGTGCAAAACAGCTTTTTGACGCTCTCGGCAAATTGGCTGTCGCTTTTCAGCGGCAGGTCAGGCGGCTGCTTGTTTGTCAGTGCCAGCTTGTAGCCTTGGCCGCGAACGGTCTCGATCGTCAGATGATCCGACCATTTGAGCAGCTTTTTGCGCAGCCTGTAGATGTGATCATCCACGGTCCGGTCGCTCGGCTCTTCCAGCCCCCAGACAGCATCGAGCAGCTCCTCGCGGGAAAAGGTCCGGTTGCTGTGCTCGTAGAGATAGGCGAACAGGGCGTACTCTTTGGGCAAAAGAGGGATGCACTCGCCGGCGTAGGCAACTGTGTAAGCATCGGCTTGAAAATGTATGACCACTTGCAGGTCCCTCCCGTTAGGCATCGCGATGAAATAAACTTCCGCTATTTCATCGCGAGCCCTTAGTCCTGATCGGCGATGCCGTATTTGCGCATTTTGTTGTACAGCGTCCCCCGCGATACCTGTAACAGCTCGGCGGCTGCCTTTTTATTGCCATACGTGCGGTGCAATGCCGCGAGAATCCGGTCTTTTTCACTGTCTGTCGCCGTCCGCCCGTTTTCGTTTCGCCCCAGCGGCTGGGGTGGTTCCGTATACGTCGCTACAAAGGAATAGG
This sequence comes from uncultured Brevibacillus sp., assembly GCA_946402065.1. GTDB lineage: Bacteria > Bacillota > Bacilli > Brevibacillales > Brevibacillaceae > Brevibacillus_D. The sequence goes on from CAMIVR010000067.1 coordinate 17,307, forward strand.
GTGCCGCCGGTTCCTCGGATTGCAGGCGGATCGCCGAGGGGAGCTGGTCAGGCAAGATGACGCCGCCCTCTTGCAAAATAGACAGCCGCTCCATGACATTGCGCAGTTGACGGATGTTGCCGGGCCATTTATATTGCAGCAAAAGCTTCATCACTTCCGGCGAAATACGCGGAACTGGCTGGTTGGATGCGACGGAGTATTCCTGCAAAAAGAGCTGCACCAATTCGAGGATGTCCTCCTGCCGTTCGCGCAGAGAAGGTATCTCCAGCGTAAAGACGTTGAGCCGATAGTACAAGTCCTCGCGAAACTGGCCGTCCGCGACCATCTGCTCCAGATTGCGGTTCGTCGCTGTAATAATACGTGTATTCACCGTGATCGGCTCGGTGCCGCCGACGCGATAAAACTGCCGCTCCTGCAGGGCGCGCAGCAGCTTGACTTGCAGCTCGAGCGGCAGTTCGCCGATTTCGTCGAGGAAGAGCGTCCCTTCGTGGGCCAGTTCGAGCTTGCCGGGCTTGCCTTTTTTCTCGGCACCGGTAAAAGCCCCGCCTTGGTAGCCAAACAGCTCGCTTTCAAACAGCGCGGCGGGAATCGCACCGCAGTTGATCGCGATAAACGGTTTTTCCCGGCGTCTGCTGGCGATATGAATCGCTTTGGCAAACAGCTCTTTCCCGACGCCGCTCTCTCCGGAAATCAGTACGGTCGCATCCGTCTGTGCGACTTTTTTCGCCGCCTGGATCGCGCTTTGAATAGCGGCTGAATGCCCTTTGATCACGTAAAAAGGGTCGTCGGAGCCCTGGACGCGGTTCATCTCCTGCTGCAGCGTATGCAAATGCGCGGTCGTATGGACCAGTTCTTCGTTGAGTCGAACCAGCTCGGTAATGTCCTGTTCAATCGAGATCGCGCCAATAATCTGACCGTTTTTTCGGATTGGCGCGGAATTGATCAGGACGTGCCGATCGGGCCGCGGGATGTGGTAGCGGCGATAAACGGCCGTTCCCTGGGCGAGCGCGTCCTTCAATTGCAGCGATTCACTGGCAAAATGCACGTCCAGCGAAGTCCCGATCACTTCTGTTCGACTGATGTCGTAGATGTTTTCCGCAGCCTCGTTCCAGAACAGGACCGTATTCGCGCTGTTGACCACGGTGGTCGCTTCGCTCATGGAATCAAGCAAGGTATCGAGCAGGATCGACTGGTTGTCGGCAATATCGAGCAAGCCCGCAATCAGTACGGCAATGTCGAGACTTCCTGTGATGGCGTCATGATCATCCACAAGCAGAATGACTTCGGGCCTGGCTGCGCCGGGGTGCTGCGTGCGCGAAGCGAGCAGGAGACGGCAAGTCTCGGCTACGGTCGCCTGCTCGTAGACGCGAATGGCCGACAGCGTCTCGCGTACCTGGGCGGATACACCTTGTGCCGCTTCGGTGCGTAAGCTGTCAGTAGTAGGATCAAACGCTTTGGCGATTGCTGAAATCGGGCTGTCCAGAAAGAATAGCGCGTGCAAAATATCACATCCTAAGAATGGCGATTTCAGGATTTTCGCAAACCCTCATTTAATCAATAGTGTATAGCATTGAACATGTTTTGTACATTAATGTATAGATTGAATGTTTACCTCGACATTTGTTTGCGAGTTTTGTCATAAAAATAGATTGATTTTTCCTTTGGCATGATTCATGCAAGAGTTGTTTGCAGATATGCATTGAGGAGGAGACGTACGAACGATGGAACAACTCATGAAGGATTTCTTCTTGTTTCTTTCTAAAAATAAGGGCTTGAATGCCGCCGCAAAAAAGTGGGGTCTGCGCTTTGGGGCCAATCGCTTCGTTTCGGGTGAAACGATCAACGAAGCGATTCATACCGTACGCGACTTGAACAAAAAAGGGCTGGTATGCACGCTGGACCACTTGGGGGAATTCGTTTTCAGCGTGGAAGAAGCGAATGAATCGGCCGATTACTGCATCAAAACGCTTGAGGCGATTCACAGCTCCGGCGTCGATTGCAACCTCTCGCTGAAAATGACCTCGCTCGGACTGGACATCAGCCGCGATCTGTGCGTCAGCAACATGCGCCGTACGCTGGATGCGGCAAAGCGCTGCGGCAACATTTTCGTCCGGATCGACATGGAGGACTACGCCCACAATGAAGTGACTCTGGAAATTCTGCGCGAACTGCTTGAAGACTACGACAATGTCGGTACCGTCATTCAGGCATACCTGTACAAGTCTGCAGATGACATAGACAGTTTGAAAGACAAGCATCCGAATTTCCGTCTGGTGAAAGGCGCCTACAAGGAGTCTCCCGAAGTAGCGTACCCGAACAAAGCCGATGTGGATGAGAACTACAAGAAAATCATCAAGCAGCACCTGCTCAACGGCAACTACGCCGCAGTCGCTACCCACGACGACAACATCATCAACTACGTCAAGCAGCTGGAAAAAGAGTACAACATCCCGCGTACGCAGTTTGAGTTCCAGATGCTGTTCGGGATTCGCAACCAAACGCAGATTGACCTCGCGAATGAAGGGTACAAAATGCGCGTTTACGTACCGTACGGAAACGACTGGTACGGCTACTTCATGCGCCGCCTGGCTGAGCGTCCGGCCAACGTGATGTTCGTTCTCAAAGGGATGTTTACGAAGTAACAAGCTTCGCTTTGTCACGAGCGATCGGCTTCATCTGATTTGGGTGAAGCCGGTTGCTTTTTTTGATGAAACGCCTCTTGGCTCCGCCGCTGCTGTGGGGGCGAAGGGAATCGTCCTTGAAACAATTTTCAATTGCGAATAAATTATGAACGGACTGTTTTTTCCATCATGTCCACGGCATAATCATCTATAATGATAGCAATGCGTATAGGAGGTGCTGACATGTTGAAAACTGCCCTTGGTCGCCTGCGCCTGATCGGAGCCTTTGAAGGGATTTCGTTTCTCGTACTGCTGGGTATTGCCATGCCGCTCAAGTATTTTGCCGATTTCCCGGAAGCTGTCAAAGTGGTTGGGTCCCTTCACGGGTTGTTTTTTGTGCTGTATTTGCTCGCAGTCGTCAATGCCACGATTGCTCACCGCTGGAAATTTCTCCGCGTCCTCGGGGCCGTAATCGCATCCTTTCTGCCGTTTGGTCCCTTTGTCTTTGATGCCAGAGTGCGGCGCAATCCGTAACGGATTGGAGGGGACACTGATGGAGCAAACGGTTGGGCAAATCCGGGCAATACACCGTTATCCGGTGAAATCATTTCGCGGGCACTCCCTGCCAGAGGCGAAAGTAGAGCGCTACGGGCTGTACGGAGACCGCAGCTACGCGTTTTTGGATGAAACGAGACCAGGCAAGTACATAACGGCAAAGCAGGTGCCGCAGTTGGTTGAATACGATGCCAGCTTTACTGACCAGCCGAGGGATGACAGTCGCTTTCCGCACGTCTCCATTACATCGCCGGACGGTACGACGTACGCCTGGGACGATCCCGCGCTTTTGACGGAGATAGAAGCGATCAGCAAGCGCAAGCTCAAGCCGGTTGCGATGTCGCCGCAGACGGACGAGATGATGGCGTTTGATCAGGCCCATCTGCTGCTTGTGACTGATGCTTCCGTGCGGGCGTTGGAAGACATGTGGGGCAATGCGCTTGATTACATGCGTTTCCGCCCGAATCTGCTGCTGACGTTAGTGGATGATCAGCCTTTCAGTGAGATCAGCTGGATCGGCAAACGAATGACGATCGGTGAAGTCGAACTGGAAATCCAGGAGCAGTGTGAGCGCTGCTCGATGGTGACGATCGATCCAACGACCTATGCGAAGTCACCGGATCTCCTGAGACTGCTCGCCCGTGAACATGCGGCATGCTTTGGCGTCTATGCGGCCGCCGTCCAAACCGGCGTCATTCGCGTAGGCGATCCGGCCATTTTGCAGGAATGACAGGCAGCTGAATCTTGAATAGAGACAGTCAAGGGCACGGCGAACGCCAGCATTCCCTGCGGTCCATAAATAAACAAACAGACCTTGTCAGGCTGACTGAACTGTGACCCGCAAGCAGGGTCACAGTTTAGATGCGCCGACAAGGTCTGTCGTTTTCGCAAGGCACGCTGCAATCAGGCGGCTTGTTTTTTTTCGTCAGTTTTGCTGCTGTTGGACAGCCCGACGCCGAGCAGTATACAGATCGCCCCAAGCACGAAGCTGAGATCCAGCGTCTCGTTCAGCAGCAGCCAGCCGAGCAATGCCCCGATGATCGGCTGGACGAAGAAGAAGACTGCCGCACTGCCTGCCGACAGCATTTCAAACCCTTTGTTCCAGAGGTAAAAGGCGACGGCCGTCGAGATGATCCCGATGTAGAGAACGCTCGCCCATATCTCCCAGCCGAATGACCAGTCGACCTCAGTCGTCGACAGCTCCCAAACCATCATGGGAAGGGTGAACACGGTGCCAAACAGCGCCGCATATGCGGTGATGGAGAGCGACGTGTACTGCCGGGTAGCGCGTTTGCAGAGAATCGTGTAATATCCCCAGCTCAAGGCTGCGACCAGCAGGATGAGATTGCCGGTAAAGGCAGTGCTCTCGCCAGCCGTATCGGGCATGCCGACCACAACCAGTACACCCAGCGTGGCAATGACGATGCCTGACACCTGTTTCACACTCAGTCGTTCTTTCAGCAGCATGACCGCGAACAGCGCGATGAAAGCCGGCGAGGCGGACGTGATCACCGCCCCCATATGGGCGGAAGAAAGCTTTGTGCCGAGAAATTGGGCGCCGATCGAAATCGTCATTCCGACAAAGGCGATCAGCATCATCAGCGGCATGTCTTTTCGTGCTACGTACTCCTTGCGGGCGACGACGAATACCCCGAGTACGAGGAGTGCGATGGCAAAACGGATGACGAGCAGCGTAAACGGCGGGATGATGTCCAGAACGATCTTGCTGATGACATAGACTCCGCCCCAAATAGCTGCTGCCAGCGAAAGAAAAAGCCCGCCCAGCAGCAGTTGCATACGATTTGTATTCATGAAAAAGATCCTCCCGGAGCAAGATTAGGTAGATAACGCTGCCTATCGCCGGGGGAAGGAAACGGTGGCTGTATTCATTCCCGACCGGCTAGGCGAGGAATGAACCGGGTACATCGCGTTCAAACAGGCTAATCTGCATGCTGCGGACCTCCTCTCGTACTCTATTTGTAATGATCATACTCCAGTTGGCGGGTAATGAACAGAAGATTCAGACGGGAAATAGTGAATGAATATTCACTCAATCGGTCGATTGCAGTATACTTGAAGAAGCTAAAGGCGAACAGTTGGTTTCGTTATAAAGCAAAGATCGGGGTGGAGCGAGTGGAACATGTCATGTATACGAAAGTAAGGTCGACCGATATTGATTTTGTCGGGCACGTCAATCACGTGAATTATCTCGTCTATATGGAGTGGGGGCGCGTCGAGCTGATCAGCATGCTAGGCTTTCCGATGACAGTAATGAAGGCGCGAAACGTCCTGCCTGTCGCCGTCAGCTTGCAGGTGAATTACCGCAAGGAACTTACGTTTGACGAACAGGTCAAAATCGTCTCCAGGCTGGCGGAAATCGGGAACAAAAGCTATGCGGTCCGCCACGAATTGTATAACGAGTCGGATGATCTCGTCTGCGATGCCGATGTCAAAATGGTGATGATCGATGCAGACAGGCGGCGCGCGATCGAGGTGCCCGAAGAAATCCGCAGAGCTTACTCCTCCTGACGTGCAGCATAAGGAAGACGGCAATTGTTTGACAATTTTTGCAATGTGGTAGTAGATTGGAACTGTTGTTATAAAGAGAAAAGGAGCTGCCACATTATGCAAGATCCGCGTCGGAATGTTTTGGTTGCCTTGTTGGTAGCCACGTTTTTAACGGCACTTGATACAACGGTCGTCAGTACGGCTACACCCGTCATTGTACGCGATTTGGGGCAAAGCCAGTACCTGTCTTGGATTTTCTCCAGCTATCTGTTGACTACCGCAGTGACTACTCCTATCTACGGCAAGCTGGCAGATCTGTTTGGCCGCAAGCGTGTCTTTTTGGCGGGCTCGGCGATTTTTATCATCGCGTCGCTCTTGTGCGGGCTGTCCGGGTCGATGCTGCAATTGATGATCTACCGGGCATTGCAAGGGATTGGCGCCGGGGCGATCATGCCGATCACGATGACCATCCTCGGTGATATTTTCAATCAGGAAGAGCGGGCCAAGATTATGGGCCTGATCAGTATGATGTGGGGTGTTGCCGCCATCGTCGGCCCCTTGGTCGGAGGTTTTTTTGTCGACTACATATCCTGGCACTGGATCTTTTTGATCAACATCCCCGTCGGCATTGCGTCGATGCTGTTGATCATCCGGTATTTCCAGGAGAAGCTGGTCAAGCGGAAAGTACACATTGATTATCTCGGGGCGATCTTTTTTACATTGAGCGTCGGATTGTTTCTGTACACGCTCTTGTCCGGAGGGGAAGGCCGAGGTGTCACGCTGGACGCCAGTTCGTTAACCATGCTGGCGATCAGCATCGTCCTGTTTATCGTCTTTCTTAGCATTGAGCGGCGGGCAAAAGAGCCGATGCTGCCACTGTCCCTGTACAAAAGCAAGCTGAATCTCTATTCACAGGCGACTGGTTTCGCGCTCTCCGCTGTGCTGATCGGTGCAGGCGCATACCTGCCGATGTGGATTCAAAGCGTTCAAGGCCACTCAGCCACATTTGCCGGCTTTTCCCTGCTGCCGGAGTCGATCGGTTGGCCGATTGCCGCTTCCTTGGGCGGCAGGCTGCTGATCAAGCGCGGTTACAAAATCGTCACGCTGATCGGAACAATCCTGCTGGTGCTCTCCTCCATCTGGATTGCGACGATTACGCCCGCGACACCGGAGTGGGTGATTCCGGTCGCGATCTTTTTCCTCGGGATGGGCTTCGGCTTTTCCTTTACTGCGATGACGATTGCGGTACAGAGCAGCGTCGGCTGGCAGCAGCGCGGGGTGGCGACCGGAGGACTGCAATTCATGCGGACGATGGGCCAGACCGTAGGCGTAGCCGTATTGGGTGTCTGGTTCAATCATGCCTTGCTGACAAACGCGTCTGGAGCGATGGCCCAAGGGCTGATGGGCGTTTTCGTCCTGATGCTGGTTACGGCTGTCATCGGCTTTGTCTTGTCGCTGTGTTTGCCCAAGCACGCTCCGCAAGTGGTGGAGGGCAAATAACCAAAGCAAACCGATCAGTCTTCGTGCAAATCGAGCAATTCTGTCACATGGGCAATCAACGGGGCCAGCGGATTTCCGACCGTCCTACCGGTGAGCTGCTCCACTGCCCTGGCGGCGTCGACCATGGATAGCTGGGCTACCCACGTATCGCTAGAAGCGTCCTCACGCGACGGCTGCCGGAGCCAGTCTTGCACCAAATGATTATGCTCCGCCAGCTTGCCCTGCATCACCAGTTCAAACGCGTCTGGAATCGTTTGAACGGAGATGCGGGGTGTTTTGCTTTGGCCGGCGGCGAACGCGTGCAAACGCCGCATCGTTCCTTCGACCGTAGCGGGATTGGTGAATACCAGCCGCTTGGGGCGGTCATCCTGGCAAAGTGCCCCGAAAAACGGCTCGTCCAGCTTGATCAGCGGAACGCCCACCTGCTTTTCCGACTCGTCCATAGCGGCGATATAGTTCGTACACGTGAGCAAAATCGCATCCGGCGAGCAGCTCTCCATCCACTGCAATTGCTGCCGGATGCGGTCGTTTGCTTGCACGGGGGGAAAATCAGGGTCATGTCCGATACGGTAGACGAGCCCCGGATCGACGAAGTGGACGAGTTCAAGATCGACATGCGCGAACGCGTGGTTGATGTAGGCAATATTGGAGTGATGAGCGTGCAGGCAGCCAAGCGTCTTTCTCATCGAATCGTCCTCTCTTATTCAGACACCGCAGATGACCGTTTGCGCAACGGCTGGATGGACAAGTACGTAAACATCCGCCAGATCCATTCCAGCGGTCCGAAGCGGAAGGATTTCAACCAATAATAGCTGAAGACCATCTGCAAGGGAAGCAGGACGATGGCAATGATCGTTCCTTGCCACAGTGCAAGCTGGCCGTACAAGCCAAACAAGCGGATGAAGCCAAATGTGATCACCGTCTGGGCCAGGTAGTTGGTCAAGGCCATCTGGCCGAATGAACGCAGCGGCGCGAGTACCTGCTGAACGGTTGGGCGCTGAAGCAGGAGCGCCAAAGTCGACATATAAAAGAGCGACATGGTAATGCCGTTGAGATTGATAAACGTATCCTTCGCGTAATCCACGCCCGCCGGAAACGAGACAATGCTCTGATGCAGGCCGTAGATCACATACAGCGTAGGCAGGCTGAGCAGAAGGGATGCGATTTGCACCGTGCGAAACAAGCGGTGGTGTTTCTTGACGTCGCGGAACAAATCGCGCTTGCCGGCGAACAGACCGAGCAAAAACATGCCCAGCACCATGACCGCCGCAAACGGGATGTTGAGCAGCGAGGAAGGAATCTCGGCAAGCCAGCGAAAGGCGATCAGTTCGCGCCAGCTTCCCTCCTGATACATGTCGATTGCTTCGTGGATCGGCTCGCTGTTAGCGGAAGCCATCGCTCCCGGACTGCCAACGGACAGCCCGGAGACAAACAGTGAATGGAAGGCGACCATAATCAGTACAGCCCAGGCGGCAATCGTCGCGGGCTTGCGGTGAAAAAACGGCAGCAGCAAAAATCCGGCGACCGCATACGTGGACAAAATGTCTCCCGACCAGAACAAAATCATGTGCAGCAGCCCAAAGACAAGCAGCGCGAGCAGTCGGCGGGCAAACAATCGCTTGCCGGGCGTTCTGCGGGCTTCGGCACGCGACATAAAGATGTAGAACCCGAAGCCGAACAAGAACGAAAAAATCGTGTAGAACTTGGCTTGGACAAACAGATCGAGCAAAATCCGCAGCACCCGGTCGGCACCTTCGTAGACAGGAGGCATGCCAAGCTGGCCCTGGATGAAGACAGGAGAGTGCATGGTCGGCAAATTGACGAGAAAGATCCCGATCAGCGCAAAGCCGCGAATGATGTCGACACTGACGATGCGCTCTTTTTCCAAAAGAGAGGGTGAGTCCATCAAATAGTCGCCTCTTTTATCTGGGGATTTTGCAATAATCCATAGAGCGACTTCCAATCATATTGTACCTGGGGCGAAAGGAATCGAATTTTGCAAAATCCTGACCTGAATAACGTCAGACGCTTAAGAAAATTTCTTCAAGCGATGCTTGATCGACACGTACCTGATATGTTGCCAGACGCTTTTCTGCCAGCCAGAAATTGATTTCCGGGATCAGCTCTTTGCCGGTTAGTTCACAGATGAGCAAATCGTTTTCGTAGCTGCTTTTCAGGCAACCGGTGCCGAGTCGGGCGCTTAATTCGGACAGCAGCTCCGGGGGCATGGACGGCACTTCGGCGTATACCGTGACGGTATCGGTGTAGCGGGCCCGCAGTTCAGCCAGCGTTCCATAGGCAGCAATGACGCCGCTCTCCATGATAGCGATGCGGGTACACAGTTTTTCCACCTCGGACAGGTTGTGTGAGGTGAGAAATATCGTCTTGCCTGCTTTTTTCAGCCCGAGAATAATCTCGTGCAGGGACAGGATCGACTCCGCATCGACACCGGACGTCGGCTCATCGAGAAAAATGAGCGCCGGGTCGCCGATCAGCGCTTGCGCGATCCCCAGCTTCTTTTTCATGCCAAATGAGAATTGACCGAGTCGTTTATGCTCATCCCCGCCCAGGCCGACTTGTTCCAATAGGTTCAGCAATTCCGCCGGATCGGCGGAGGCCCCTTTGATTTGGGCAAAATAGCGCATATGGGCAAGGGCAGTCAGGTCAGCGTAGTAATTCGCTGCATCAGGCATCACCCCGATGTTTTTCTTGACCTCGTTAAGCTCGCTGTGCGGTTTTCCCAGCATTGTAAACGATCCGCCTGACAAAGGCATGATCCCTGTCAGCATGTTGATCGTCGTCGATTTGCCTGCCCCGTTTTTCCCCAGGAAGCCAAAGATATCTCCCTGCTCGACGACGAACGAAATCCCCTTGACCACTTCCCTTTGACCAAACGCTTTTCTCAGTTCGTTTACTTCTAAAATGTTCATACATTTCTCCTTTGAAACAGACTTACGGCAATCGCCAGAAAAGCCAGACCGAATAACAGCGGGACGAACTTGAGAAACGCCTCCCCCTCCTGATAGTAGTAAGGAAAGAGATAGCGAAGGACTTTGAAGTAGAGTTTGTCCGAAAACGAGCTGGCAATCCCGATGATCGGAATGAAGATGCCTAAAATGATCGACAAGAACATCGATAGCGAGCTTTTTCTGACCAGCAGCGAAAGGAGCAATGCCAATCCGATGATGTAGGTCAGAAACGACATCAGGACGAGGAAGTCGAACAGAAAAAACTGTTTCGCATAGATGGCGATAATCACATAGGACACCAGGATGCAGCCGAACCAGAAGGCAAAAATGCCGAGAAATTTGCCGATAATGATGCTTGGCCGCGAGGTTTTGGTCACCAGAAAGCGCATCGTCTGCAGTTCAACCTCTTTGTTGATGGTGTCGTGCGAAAGCGACAGCACGAACAGAAAGCCGAAGCCGGCGATCATCAAAAAGACAAGCCCGGTGTAAATGGACGAAGCCGATGTGTCGAGATGCAATGCGCCTTCGAGTATCGTGTTGGCAATGAACTTGGTCCCGAAGTAGACGACCAGTAAAATAATGGCAACGACGGCGATGGCACGAAAACTTTTAAAAAGCTGAAGAAACTCTTTCTTTGCTATTGCGATCATTGGAGCCTCCTTGGCGTATTCAACCCGTGGATGTTGATTTGCTCTGTATAAACGAAGGGGTGTGAAATTACAGTACTAGTATTACGAATGTGTCGGTGGAAAAGTTGCAATACACGTTGATTCAAGCTGTTGGAATTTCTGAGGACAATTGTGAGTTTTTACTCTATTAACTAGTAGTATTGACTGATTAACAGAAATCAATCAATTTGAGCATCTGTGCCGTACAAAGAGGGGGTGGCTGAAAATTCATAAACTCGTGTTATGAGGCATTTCCACACAATTCAGCAAGTAACAAATTTCATTGAAGAAAGCATATTCACGTGATAACACTACATATCTGGTAATTCAGGTATAGGCGACCGTTTGTTCTCATGCGAATTGGTCAACTGAACAAGCCAACTCAATCCAATCTCATAGAATGGTATAGATGTTAAATGGAGGTGAGTAAGACATGGCAATTTATAATGGATTATTCGGTTATCTTGGAGGAACTGGAGCCGACGGAGCGACGGGGGCAACGGGGGCGACAGGGGCGACAGGTGATATAGGAGCGACAGGGGCAACAGGAGCCACGGGAGCGACGGGTGATACGGGAGC
>CAMIVR010000068.1 GCA_946402065.1 uncultured Brevibacillus sp.
TCAATGACGTTTTCCAGCGCCGTCATGTGCGGAAACAAGTTAAAGCTTTGAAACACGATACCCGTTCCTTTCCGCAATTGCCGCACGATTGCCGCCTGCTGTTTGGACGGAAGACTCGCTTCCAGCAAGACATCGCCCACCTGCACACTGCCTTTCGACGGCTGTTCCAGCCCGTTTAAGCAGCGCAGCAGCGTACTTTTTCCGGAACCGCTGGGACCGATCAAGGCAACCACTTCCCCTGCGGCTACAGCCAAATCGATATCGCGCAGCACAACGGTTTGGCCAAACGCTTTTTCCAGCTTGTTCACCTTGATCATGCTTTTTCTCTCCTCCCCTTCAATATGCCTTGGACAGCTTCGCTTCGACGCGGGAGAGGATGCCTGAGAACAGCAAGCTTAGCAGCCAGTACATGATGGCGATGGCGAGGTAGAACGGCATGACCACGAAATATTGCGAGACGAGCAATTGCGCCGCACGCAGGAGCTCCGTCACCGTGATGACGGAGACGAGCGACGTCTCCTTGAGCATCCCGATAAATGTATTTCCCATCGGCGGGATCGCCGTTCGCGCCGCCTGCGGCAAAATCACCCGGCGCATCGCCTGCCAGTAGGTCATCTCCAGCGACAGTGCAGCTTCCATCTGTCCTTTTGGAACAGACAGAATCGCTCCCCGGATCGTCTCGGCGAGATACGCCCCGATGTTGATCGAGAGGGCGATGAACGCCGCCGGCAGTGGATCCAGGGTAATGCCGTAATCCGGCAACCCGAAATAGATGATAAAAATTTGCACCAACAGCGGCGTTCCCCTGACGATGGAGACGTAAAACTTGGCCAGGTTGCTGATGACGACGTTGCCGTTCAGTCTGGCAATCGCCACGATCAATCCGATCAGCAAACCGAAAAACATCGATACAATTGTAATCAAAAGCGTATAGTAAGCTCCCTCCAACAGATAGGGAATGTTATGCAGCACGACATCCATCGTCAGCTCGGTCCTCCCCGGTGATCAATTCCGCGAGCGTTTTGTCCCGTTGCCTAGCTTTCTTTCGGCTCCACGCCGAACCATTTTTTAAAGATTTCCTTGTACGTCCCGTCCGTTTTGATCTTCGCCAATGCGTCATCGATAGCTTTGAGGAATTCAGGGTTGTTTTTGCGTACAGCGATCCCGGCTTCGTCCTGCTTCAGCGGATCACCGACCGCTTTGATTTTAAAATGGTTTTTATCCACGAGCGGCTTTAGCGCAAACAGATTGTTGATCGTCGCGTCAATCCGGCCAGTATTCAGGTCCATCAAGGACGTAATGACGTCGTTGTAAGTGGCAATCTCAAATTTGCCGACTTTGGGCAAAGCGACTTCACGCAGGTATTGTTCATCATTCGTACCGAGACCTACGCCGACTTTATGCCCCTTCAAATCCTCCAGCTTCGTAATCGTCTGGTTATCTTCTTTCACGATCACGTTTACCGTGTTGACGATGTACGGCTGAGAAAAGTCCAGTGCTTTCTTCCGGTCTTCCGTAATCGTCATTTGGCTGATGACAGCGTCGAATTTGCTCTTTTGCAAGCCTTCGATCATGCCCGCCCATTCCGTCGGCACAAACTCGGCGGCAACACCCAATTCTTTAGCCACCGCTTTGGCGATGTCGGCATCGAAGCCGTCTACTTCGTGCTTGTCGTTGATAAAGTTGTAGGGAGGATACGTCCCCATCAAGCCGACTTTCAGCTTGCCGCTTTTCTTCACTTGATCGAGCAGATTGCCTGCTCCTGCCTGATTTTGCGGTTGCTCGGCAGATGGCTGCGCAGGCTGTGCAGCATTTTGATTGCCGGGGGCTGTTCCGCACCCTGCTGCGAACAACGCCACTGAAAGTACCATACTGATGACTGACCATGCTGATTTGCGTTTCACGATTCTCTCACTCCTGTTTCGCTCGATGTATCTTGAAATTTTCTTTCAAATTGAAATTAAAAAATAAAATCCAAGTAATTCAATTGGAATATAAATCATATTACGGTTATCGGCTGACAATTTCAAGCATTATTTTTCAAAGAATGTTTTTCAATCGCGTTCAGGCACACTGTCTGGCTTTGTTCCCACAGTATTCCCGAACGGCTCAAATTCATAAGCCCGTCCCCCATCCACTCTTTTCGAATCTTGCTGTCTCATTCGTTCCCTGTTTCTGTCCGCGCCCAAAAAGCGTATACTACAACTGAGAGCGAGGGGAAATGTGATGAACGAGCACATCTGGCAAGCGATTGTTGCCTGCGACCCGGCGTATGACGGACGCGTGTACTACGGGCTTTTGACGACCGGGATTTTCTGCAAGCCTTCCTGCAAATCGAAAACGCCGAATAAACAAAATGTCCGCATCTATTCCAGCCCGGAAGAAGCACAGCGAGACGGATTGCGCCCGTGCAAGCGCTGCCGGCCGGATAAGCCAATCCACCATTCGCCTGATGTTGAGCTGGTCGAGCAATTGACCCGGCTGATTCACGAGCGCTACCATGATTCGCTGACGCTGTCCGAGATGGCTGCACACCTGTACATCAGTCCGTTCTACCTGCAAAAATGCTTTACGCGGATCATGAACATGTCGCCGGCGAATTATTTGAAGGCGATTCGGGTACAGGCTGCCAAAGCGATGCTGGCTGAGACGAAGATGAGCATGACAAGTATCGCGCATGCAGTCGGGTTTCAGAACAGCGCCTACTTTTCCTCAGTCTTTCAGAAAGCGACGGGATATGCGCCTACTGCCTACCGGGCAATGATGCTGGAAGAGAACGGGGGCAATCCACGCCTGATCCGCACATCGGACCAGTAATTCAGCAAAAACAGCCTGTTCTCCCGTTTTGATCGGGGAAGACACTTTTATTTGCCTGCGCCGCTAATTTATGCACGGGCGGCGGGAGTCCCGCTCAGCGCTTTCCTCTGCCGCTGGACTGCTTTCAACAGCGTAAGAGCGTGGCGTTTATCAGTTACTGTCTTTGCCTTTACTTATGATATAATGTCTGCATGATGAGGTATTGAGAAGACAGGTGGCGATATTGATGAATAAAACCGATACGGAAATTTGCGACGAGACATGCAGCGGCACGACCGCTAATTTACAATCCATTGAGAGCAATTTGGTCGACGAACAGGTTGCGACCGAATTGGCCGACATTTTTAAAGCACTGGGAGATCCGACGCGAATCAAACTGATCCATGCGCTTCTGCAGAGCGAACTGTGCGTGCACGATTTGACAGAAGTCTTGAAAATGGGCCAGTCCGCCGTGTCTCACCAGCTTCGCTTTTTACGCAACATCCGCATTGTCAAAAGACGGAAGGTCGGCCGGACGGTCTACTACTCATTGGATGACAACCACATCGAGCAAATCTTTTCTCTGACGCTCCAGCATGTCAAGCACAGGTAGTACGGGCTGTGGCATGTACCAAACATAAACAGTGATACTATGTAAAGTGGCTTCTGCAATGAAGCCACACGCACTGATTTTACCGATTATTCCTTTATGAAGGGACCGCCCCCCTGTCTCTGCGAATCCCATCTCCTCTCCCCGCTGTCTGCATCTCCACCCTTTTTTCGTACGGTCTCCGCCATTTATTCCGACTTTTCCGAAATATACCGACGCCGTTTCTCCCTTTACACAGCGGCAATCGCTTCTGCCAGTGGACGTTGGCAACAGTCAGCTATAGTAACCAAAAAAGTGAGCAACATAAAAACAATGGATTCTGATGATTGACAAAATCTGCTCACTTTCTTATTATATGAACATATACTCATGTATTGTCATGAAACGAGGGGTTACCGATGAATGAATACCGGATAAAGGGACTTTCTTGCCCCAATTGCACGCAAACACTGGAAAAGCAAATCAAACAGCTGGAGTACGGGGAAACCGCAACCTTAAGCTACAATAGCGGAAAGCTGAAGCTGGACGCGAAAGTGCCGCTGGAGAAGGTGGAAAAGATCTTGAAAACGGACGGCGCGCGAATCGTCAGGGAGCCTGTTCATCACGATCACTCCCACAGCGACGCCGGACACGGCGAGTCTGCTCACAGTCATGGCCACGGCCATGCACACGACCACGGCGATCACGATCATGCCCATGGCGGAAGCCTGATGCGGAATCTGGTGATTGCCTCAGCCGTCATATACGTGCTGGCTCTCTTGCTGGAAGGAAGCATCCCTGCCATAGCTCTGATCGGGCTGTTTCTCACGGCTACGGTCATCAGCGGATATACGACCTTCATTCGCGGGCTTAAAAATTTGCTTTCCCTCAAATTTACGATTGATACGCTGATGACGGTCGCCCTGATCGGAGCTATCGCTATCGGGGAGTGGAAGGAAGCGACGCTTGTCGCCATATTGTTCGGAGTAAACGAGCTGCTCGAGGGAATGGGCATGGAAAAGGCTCGCCGCTCGATGGACTCGCTCCTGAAAGTAGCTCCCAAGGAAGCGCTGCTGATCGAAAATGGCCTCGAGCGCGTCGTCCCGATCGCCTCGCTTGCGGTTGGTTCGATCGTCCGCGTCAAACCCGGGGAAAAAATCCCTTCCGACGGCACCGTCATTGACGGAAAAAGCTCGGTCAACGAATCCCCCATCACGGGCGAGTCGCTTCCGGTGGAAAAGGCCGTTGGCGAACGCGTATACGGCGGCAGCATCAACAACGAAGGCGTTTTGCAGCTGCGCATTGACAAAGCGTATGAGGATTCTTCCCTGGCCAAAATCCTGCATCTCGTTCAGGAAGCGCAGGAAACCAAAACACCGACTGAGCTGTTCATTAATAAATTTGCCAAGTATTACACGCCGCTGATCATGCTCATCGCAGCTCTGCTCATTTTCGTTCCTCCGTTATTCTTTGGCGGAGACTGGCATCATTGGCTGTACCAAGGGCTTGCGGTGCTCATCGTCGGCTGCCCTTGTGCGCTGATTCTGTCTTCCCCCATCGCGATCGTATCCGGCATTACGCGCAGCGCCCGAAACGGAATCTTGATCAAAGGCGGCGTGTTTCTCGAGCAACTGGGGAAAATCAGCGTGCTTGCTTTCGACAAGACCGGAACGCTGACAAAGGGGCAGCCACATGTCGAAGAGGTCGTCGTCTACGACGAGGAGCGGTTTTTGCCCACGGCAGCGGCGATCGAAAATGCTTCTTCCCATCCGTTAGCGAGAGCGATTATGCAGGAAATCGGGCGCAGAGGCATCGTCCCCGGACCTGCTGATGAAATTCATACGCTATCGGGCCAAGGCATTAAAGCGGTCGTAAACAGGACCGCCTACTGGCTCGGCAATGAAAAAAGCATGGGGCATCTGGAGATTCCGGCTGAAGTCAATGCCCGGATCAGCGAGTTGAAGGAGCGCGGCTTGACGCTCGTGCTACTCGCGGATAGCGCACGGATTCTGGGGATGTTCGGGATTTCCGACGAAATTCGCGAAGAAAGCCAGCAAGTCATCGCCGCACTCCACCGGAACGGCATCCGCGAAACCGTGATGCTGACCGGTGACCATGCCAAAACGGCGGAGAAAGTAGCCTCAGCCGTCGGAGTTACGTCGTACTACAGCAATTTGCTGCCAGAGGATAAAGTAGCCAAAATCAAAGCGCTCGCGGAGCATGGTCAGGTGGCGATGATTGGCGACGGGATCAATGACGCTCCTGCGCTCGCAGCCGCCAACCTCGGGATTGCCATGGGAAAAGGTACGGACAGCGCCATTGAGACAGCGGACATCGTGCTGATGCAGGATCATTTGGGCAAGCTGCCCGAGGCAGTGTCCACGGCCAAACGGGTAAACTGGATTATCCGGTTCAACCTGATCGTCTCCCTTGGGCTGAAGCTGCTTGCCCTGCTGCTGACGATTCCCGGCTATCTCACGCTGTGGATCGCGATTCTGTCGGACATGGGCGCAACCATCTTCGTGACCTTGGTCAGCCTGACCATTTTGATACAGCGAAAGGCCCCCGCGAGTGATTAATATCGATGGGCTCGCAAAATAAGCTGCTTGAGAGTACACGTATATGGCGGTGCCTCTCTGCTTGAATGGCAGAGAAGCACCGCCTGCTTTTATTTTGCCGCAATCAGTCCAAGCCACTCCCAGTACGGCACGCACAGCACCGCGACCAGTACCACCATCAAGCCGTAGCAGAGTGCCACGACCTGCCCCTGACGATGGCTGAACGACTTCCCTTCGGTACTGTAATACGCCGTCAGATACGTCGGCGATTGATAGGAAAAGAAGAACGGGTCGGTGGAAAGCAGGATGACGAAGACGAGGATCCAGGGATGAATGCCTGCCTTCTCGGCCAGAGGATACATCGAGACGACGAGCAAAAT
Source organism: uncultured Brevibacillus sp. (assembly GCA_946402065.1). Lineage (GTDB taxonomy): Bacteria > Bacillota > Bacilli > Brevibacillales > Brevibacillaceae > Brevibacillus_D. Next base: position 6,324 of record CAMIVR010000068.1, read on the forward strand.
GACCGCCGGGTCGTCCCTGACGATAAAGGTAATAATGAAGGACAAGACGATGACCGCGATTAAAAACAGCGTCGGAGAGGCCATGAACGGCTTCATGTAATCGCCGAGAAATCCGGACATCGCTTCGATAATCCCAAGCTGCTTGGCCGCTTCGGCAAAGCTGAAGGCAATGCCGATAAACAGCAGAAATGTCCAGTCGATGCCGGATTTAATCGTCTTGCTGTCCAGTACCCCGCTGATGACAAGCAGTGCAAAACCGAGCAGCATGACCCAGGCATTATCGATGCCGTGCAGCGGCTGGAGAATCAACAGGGCGATACAGCCGAGCACAGTCGCCAGCGTAACTGTCTCTCCCTTGGTCAGCTTGCCCAGTACAGCCAACTGATCGTCGAGCACATCCACTGACACCGCCTTGCCTTGTGTCTCGTTTTTAAACAGAATCGAGAGCAGAATGAGCATCCCCGCAGCAAAGATAAAAAATCCGGGCAGCGCATAAATACACCACTGAAACCAGGAGAGCTGTGCCCCGCCGGGAATCAAGCCGTACGCCATCACGTTGGTGTACGAGCCGGTCAGCACAAACGGAGCCGTAAAGCCGTAAAAAATCATCGCCGCCAGTCCCAGACCTGCGACTCCCTTGCCGCGACCGGGGAATCCCATCGTCTCCGAAAGCGTCTGGACAATCGGCACCCCCAGTGCCACTTTGGCCGAGGATGACGGGATCAAATGTTGGAAAGCCCCTGAAACAACTCAAAGTCATTTACAATCACTCTATACCGACCACCTGTGTTCGCATAAGTTCCAAAAGAAAAAAGGCTCGAATAGATGAGAAATTCGAGCCAGTATATCCTATTCCTTCACTGTTACTGTAATCGTAGCGCTTTTCCCTCGATAGGCTGCGTGGATGTCCACCGTCCCGACAGCGTTCGCCGTAATGACCCCATTTGCCACAGTAGCAATGGATTCATCCTCGCTTACCCACTCTGCCCGTTCAGTGACCTCGCCTTTCGTTCCGTTCGTAAAGTAGCCGGTCAGCTTCAGCTTCTGTTCGTCGCCGATTGCCAAGGTCAATCTGCGTTTATTTGCCGTCAGACGCTTCAGTGCATCCGGTTCTGTGACAGTGACGACTATTTCAGTGGCTGCTCCTCCATAGCGGGCAGTGATGGTCGCCTCACCTGCATCGTTGGCGGCCAACAGACCGTTTTCATCCACTGTCGCCACTGCGGGATCACTGGATGTCCAGGTCGCCAGTTCTGTTACATCCTGATTTTTCTGATTGGATAACAGGGCAATCACCTGGAGCTGTTTCGTTTCCTCTGCCTCTAGCTGCACATTCGCCGATTGCGGCTCCAGTGCATCTACAGAGATGTCGTCTATGATGACAGGTATTTTCAGACTTACTTGTTTATATCGGACAGTGATCATCACTTTCCCTTTTTTCTCTCTCGCTTCGACTACCCCTGGGGTAAAGGCGATTTTTGTCCGTGAATTCACAAAATAGCGCACGGCATCCGCTTCGGTAATGTCAGCTTTGGAGCCATCGGAATACACCGCAAACAGCTTGAACGCTGCTGTTTCGCTCGGTTTGACCAGGATCGTTTTTTCTGACGCTGCCAACCGGACCAGTTCGACAGGAGCGTCGACTCTTACTTCACAGGTAGCCGTCTTGGCTTGATCGAGCGTCGTTACTGTAATGGTTGCGTCCCCCGGGGCAATCGGCGTCACGGCACCGCGAGAATCGACCGCTGCTACATCCGGATCGCTGCTCGTCCAGCTGACAGCCGGATTGGTCGCATACTCCGGGATTACGGTGGCGTTCAGTTCAACCGCTTTTCCTCCCGCTGTCATCGTCAGCTCCGTTTGCTCGAGGCGGACATCTGTAACCGGGTAATAAACCGGGGTGTACGCCTGCCTCCGTACCGTAAGCTTGTAATGTTTCGTCGTCAACTGGTCACTGGCAGTAACGTCCAGCGCAAATGTATTAACCCCTGTGCGCAGTGCCAACGGTGCACTTGGCTGGCCGCTTTGCACCTGGTTTCCTTCCAGTGTGATGGTCGCATCTGGATCTTCTGCGGTCGGTGTGATCCGGATGCTGTTCACCTGATAGCCTACTGTAGCCGAATAGTCTGTGTCGTTTTCGTTCAGCGCAGGGCTCAGCCTTCCACTCGATAGCTGCAGTCCGATTAAGCTGGCGGAATGGTTTCCGGTTTGCTGTTCGTTGACTGTTACGTCACAGGTAGCCGTTTGCCCATTGTCCAGGGCCGTCACTGTAATCGTTGCATTCCCTTTTGCAACCGGTGTAACCATGCCGTTCTGATCTACGGTCGCTACCTGTGAATTGCTGCTGGTCCACGAGACAGCGGGATTAGTAGCATCTGCTGGCAATACAGTCGCATGCAGTTCAACCGCTGCCTCGCCTAGTGTCAAGGTCAGCTCGGTCTGATCAAGACTAATACCTGTCACTGGTATAGCAGGGGGCGACTGCCTTACTATCGTGATTGTATACTCCTTTGCCGTCTGTTGGTCACTTGCGGCTACCCTCAGGGTGAACGTGTTCTCTCCCTCGATCAAAGGGAGTGATTGACTTGGCTCGCCACTCAGTATCGGTACATCACCAATGATCATTGTTGCTTCCGGATCTTCTGCGGTCGGTGTGATTTGGATACTGTCCACCTCATTCCCTACGGTAGCTGAATACGAATAGGTATTCTCATCAAAATCAGGGGTCAACTGACCGCTTGACAAATGCAGACCGGTTAATTTGGCGGATGGGGAGATTTGATTAACATGAAGTGTGTAGGTCCGCTTTTCATTCTTCGTCGCATCGTCAATGGCAACGTCGATCTTTATTTTCTTCGTATCTGGTTGAAGTTGTACCCTGTTTGGGTTGTTCTTCACTGCGGCTACGCCATCAATTGTAATGATCGCATCCGGGTGGGCGATTGTCGGAGTAACCTGTACACTGTCTTTAGATGCGAGTGTCAGCGTGTACTCGGATCCTGCAGGATCGAAGCCTGGATTCAACCGACCGGCACTTGGTGCAAGTGCAGACAGCTCTGAACGCTTATCGAACCCAAAACTGGTCGCTGCATTTCTCGTTTCACCCACGACCGCACCGGTTAAACTAGCATCTGTTCCCGTTATTCTTCCCGTTTCGTAAAAAGATTGGGCATCAATCGAGCCTGCGAAGAGTTTACCGGTAATCGTAACACTATTGTTCACACCCACCAGACCGCCTACCGACGAATATCCGCTGACATTTCCGCTGGCAGAGGTTTGAATCAGATTCCCGACATTGGCTCCAACGGCTCCGCCAATGCCCATCCCGCCACTCACTTCCACATTGGATTTCGAGCCTATTATATCCCCGTAATTCGTGCCGACCAGACCCCCGGCGTTCGATGCAGCGTTTTTCACCGACCCGTTTGCCTCTGAATTCGTGATTACGGTATTCTTATAATCAGTCTCGTTTTTATTACTCATACCTACCAGACCACCGATGCTGGTAGAGTTTGGCCCTACTGCTTCTACGACTACATTTGCCCTTGCTCTGTCTATCAAGCCTGTGTTATATCCTACTAGACCGCCAACGTTGTCCTTGCCGACAACTCTCCCATTGACGTTGACATTGCTGATCGTCCCCATGTTCCAGCCCGCGAGAATTCCTTGATACATATTTGTACTTTCCACTTCTGCCTCATTCAGCGTGAGGTTGTTCACTTCGCCATAGAGATAGGAGAACAATCCGTTAAATTGTTTCGTATTATTCAATTTCAGCCCGGAAATTGTAAAGTTGCCCCCATCCAGCCTCCCTTCAAAACTATACGGAACCCAGTTGAAGTCCGCTAACGAAATATCGTTAGCCAGCTTGTAGTCCTTCTTCGCTCTCATCTTGAACAATTCATCAGCATTTGTTACCAGAATAGGCCCCTCTGGTTCTGCGTAAACGGTCGGCATCGGTGCGATCACTGATGTCAACGCAGTACAAATGACTGCCAAACACGCGATCCACGCGTAAACTCTACTCCTCTTCCCTCTCAATTTGAAAACCTCCCAACGATCACTTCCTTTCCCACTGTATCGTTGCATGTTTGGTAACTCCATACCTAAAAAGAGATATTTCCTCCACGGATGAGAAAAACCTTACCCCCCAATGTCGGAAGATAAGGTTCTTTCGTCGTGCGTTATCGCAAAGATTTACTTCTTAAATCCGTAATTCCAGTCGTTCTTATCCATTTGGCGGATGAAGTTCTCCAGTACGTGCAGTACAGCTTCCTCCATCTTCTTGCCCTTCTCTTTGGTCGCAACGCTTGGGTCACCGGACGCACCTGTGTCAGTCAGCTCTTCGAAGCGCCATTTGATCTCGACGAAGTCAGGCAGATCAGGTACGACACCTTTGGCATGCTCCATCTCGATCAAATCTTCAAACAGCGCCAAGCCCATCGAGGTTTCCCCTTCACCGGCGTGGCCGAGACCGTTCCACACTTCAAAGGTGCCTTCCGGAACGAGCTTGCCGGCAGCGACCCACCAGTCGTTCAGACTGGCAATCGTCACGTCCGGATGGGCAACCTTGACTGCCCGCGCAGCCAATTCGATCGGGGCGATGTTGCCGTCGTGTCCATTCATGATGATGATTTTCTTGATTCCGTTGCGGACGATTTCCAGCAGCACTTCCTTGATCGTGTTGGTCATCGTTTCAGGTGTCAGGCTGACCGTAAACGGAAACTTGTTGTAATGCTGGCTTAAACCGTAATTAAGCGGTGGCAGAACCATCAAGCCTTCGACGCGTTCCGCGAGCTTCTCGCTGATGATGTTGGAAATGAGCGCATCCGTTCCGAACGGCATGTGATAACCGTGGTTTTCAAACGCGCCAACGCCAAAGATTACCTTGTCGATCTTGCTGTTGTTAAACTGGTTCCCCGTCATTTTCGTTCCAATCAGCGCCATACTCGTTCACCGTCCTTATTTTTTCGGAATAATGCTGTCCCTGAATGTGAATTTGCCGTCTTTGACTTCGATGATCGTTACGCTTTTCGTCGGCACGCGGCTGTCTTCATAGCTGATTTCACCGGTAACGCCTTTGAAGCCTTTGGTCAGCGCCAATGTGTCGCGGATCGCTTTCGGATCTTCGCTGCCTGCGTTTTTGATCGCATCGGCAATCAGGTACATCGTGTCGTAGCCAAGAGCCGCAAAAGCGTTTTCCGGTTCCTTGCCGGTTTTTGCTTTGTACGCTTTGATGAAGTTTTGAACTTTTTCATCTTTGTTTTCCATCGACATGTGCGTTGAGAAGAAGACATTGTTCGTTTGCGGTACGCCACCCATTTCAACCAGTGCAGGTGTGTCAAAACCGTCGCAGCTTACGATTGGGGTATCGATGCCTTTTTCGCGAATTTGTTTGACGACAACCCCGGCTTTGTCAGGCAGTGCCGATACCAGGAGCACTTCAGGCTTGGTGGGCAAGTTTTTCAGACGGGTAATTTGGGCTGAGAAATCCGTGTCAGCAGCGCCGTCATACTTGTCTTCCAATACCACCTTTCCGCCTTTTGCCGTGTAGCGATCGGTAAAGAACTTGGACACGTTCATCGTGAAGTCGGCAGACGTATCAGTCAGTACCCAAGCGTTTTTCGCATTCAACTTTTCCAGGGAAAAATCGGCGATGGCATGGGCTTGCACGTCGTCACCGAAAGCAGCCATGAACATCGAGTACCCGACCAGGTCAGGGAGCGTCGGCGATGTCGCACCCGTACTGACGAACGGAACCCCCGCATTTTGTGCGATCGGGCCTGCTGCGGCTGCGAATGCAGTGTCGCTAAAGCCTGCTACGGCTACGACCTTCTCCACGTCGATCAGTTCCTGCATGCCGTTTGCAGATGCGGTTGCATCGGTTTTTCCGTCAACGGAAACGACTTTGATCTTTTTGCCGTTCACGCCGCCGGCAGCATTGATTTCTTCGGCAGCCAGCTGGAAGCCTGCCAGTGACGGTCCGTCGAGGGAAGCCTGTCCGCCTGTAACGTTGAACAGTCCACCGATTTTGATTTCCCCGCCAGCGCTATCGGCCGGCTTGTCGCCTTCTGCTTTTGGCGCTTCCGCTGCAGGCTGTTGCGCCTGATTGCCGGTAGACGGCTGGCCGCAGCCAGTGAGTGCCACAAGCAAAATCATCAATGACATACAAAGCTTTTTCATCTCTCTAACCCCTCTTTACTGTTGTTTGTAAGCAAAGCAGCATTCTTGCCAAAGCGTTGACAGAACGTACATCCCCTCCTTTGCTGCTCTATTTTCCTAAAAGGCCTTTGGGCCTTAGGATGATGACGATAATCAGGGCAATCGACATGATGACTTGACTTACCCCGTACATCTGCGGCAGGTGAATCCCGAAAAGATCGATTCCCCGCTCCAGTTTGTTCAAGATCAACTCCGGAATGAGCGTCACGAGCACGGCACCGAGGATGGCACCGCTGATTCGGCCCGTTCCCCCGATGACGAGCATGACGACGAGGCCAAAGGTCATGCTGTAGGAGAACATATTCGGGTTGATGCTGCTGATCAAATAGCCGTATAGCGCACCGCCGATCGCGGCAAAAAACGCTCCTGTGGAAAAGGAAAGCAGCTTGATCTTGACCAGTCCGACGCCCATCGCTTCTGCCGCCAGGTCGTCTTCGCGAATCGCCAGCATGGCTCGTCCATAGGCGGAATGCAGCAAGCGCCAGATGATGTAGATCGTGACGGCGAGCGCGATGTACACCCACCAGAGATTCACGACCGGCGGCAGTCCGCTGATACCTGTCTTGCCGCGGGTAAAGTCGGTGAGATTGGACGTGAGCACGCTGACGATGACCATGAAGCCGAGCGTCGAGACGGCCAGATAGTGACCGCGCAGCTTGAGTACGCAAATCCCGATCAACAGCGAGCAGATGACAGCCAGCGCGCCGCCGATCAAGAGCGAAGCGATAAAGGGCAATTCCGTACTTTGCAACCATTCAGGCATATTCGGAAACAGCAGCGGTTTACGTGCCGCCGGGTAGGACAGCAGCGCTGCCGTATAGGCACCGATCGCCATAAACCCGGCATGCCCCAATGAAAATATGCCTGTGTATCCATTCGTCAAATTCAGACTGACCACGAGAAGAATGTTGATGCCGACAAGGCTGACCAGTCGAAGATAATAGCCGTTGAACAGAAATGACGCGACCGCGAGAAAGATGGCGACAAGCACCACCAGCAGCACAAGCGCCCCTTTTCCCCTCGGTGTGTTGGCTTGAATGACTTCTGTGCTCGTATTCACCCTAGACCCTCCTATCCTCTGTCGCGCCGAGTATGCCTGTCGGTTTTACCAGGAGAACGATGATCAGGGCTACAAACACAAAGGCATCCTTGTAGGCAGACAGCTCGGGAGGTAAAAAGCCGACGAACAAAATCTCCGCAAAGCCGAGCAGCAGTCCGCCCAGCGCCGCTCCGGTAATGTTGCCGATCCCGCCGATGACGGCAGCGACGAACGCTTTCAGTCCGGGGACAAAGCCCATAAACGGCTCAATCCGTCCGTATTTTCCCGCCATCATGATCCCGGCGATGGCGGCCAATGCCGAGCTGATGATAAAAGCGGTGCGGATGACAGAGTTGAGGTTGATGCCCATCAGGATCGTGGCGTCCATGTTTTCCGCACTGGCCCGCATCGCGATCCCCAGCTTGCTTTTCTTGATAAACATCGATAAGCCGAACATCAGCAGAGCAGAAGTGATGATGATGACGATATTCATTGTAGAAAAGCTGAACGTTCCGGCTTGAAACGTGGACGTCAGGTAATCAGGCAGTTTAAACGCTTTTGGTTGAGGCGAAAAAAGCATCACTGCGAGATTTTGAATCAGGATCGATACGGCAAAGGAGGTGATCAGCGTGGTTTCCTCAGCCGTCTTGCGCAGCGGTCGATACGCCATGCGTTCGATCAGCACGCCGATGATGACGACGATGACGAGCGACAAGAACACGGCCAGCGGAAATGGCAGAAACATGTTGGTCACAAATCCGACAGCCGCATAGCAGCTGAGCATCAAGAGATCGCCGTGGGCGAAATTGATCAGACGGAGGATCCCGTAGACGATCGTGTAGCCGATCGCGATCAAGGCGTATACGCTCCCCAAGCCCAGGCCGTTCATGATCTGTTGAAGTATGTAGTCAGCAGAAAACACCTTTTCCTACCCCCCTAGGTACGCTTTTTGAATTTCCGGATCGTGCAGGAGATCAGCCGCATGGCCTTCAAGCTTGACGAAGCCGGTCTCGAGTACATAGGCGCGGTCGGCGATTTCCAGAGCTTCATAAGCGTTTTGTTCCACCAGCAACACCGTAATCTTGTTTTGCTTCAACGTCTGGATTACTTCAAAAATCTTTTCCACCATGATCGGGGCCAGACCGAGTGACGGTTCGTCGAGCAGCACCAGCTTGGGCTTGCTCATCAATGCCCGCCCCATCGCCAGCATTTGCTGCTCGCCGCCGCTCAGTGCACCTGCCGGCAGCTTTTCGCGCTGCTTCAAGACAGGAAACAAGCTGTAGATCCACTCGATATCGGCTTGCAGGTTCTCTTTCTTGTTGCGTATGTAGGCTCCGATGTAAAGATTTTCCAATACAGACAGACGCGAAAACACCTGCCTACCCTCAGGCGAATGGGCGATGCCGAGCGGTACGATGCTGTGGGGGGCGATTTTCGTGATGTCTTCACCCATATACTGGATTTTCCCTGTTTTTGGTTTTAACAAACCTGAAATCGTCCGCAGCGTCGTCGTCTTGCCCGCGCCGTTTGAGCCGAGCAGAGCGACCAGCTCGCCTTCGTTGATTTCAAACGAGACATCCTTGAGCGCATGAATCTGATCGTAATAGACGTTGATGTTTTGAACTTTAAGCATGCTCCACTGCCCTCCCCAGGTACGCCTTGATAACCTCGGGATTGCTGCGGATCTCTTCCGGTGTTCCTTCGGCAATCAGTTGTCCGTAGTTGAGTACCTGAATTGTTTCGCACAGGCCCATGACGAACGGCATATCGTGCTCAATCAGCAAAATGCTCAGATCGAATTGATCGCGAATACTGCGAATCATCGCGGCCAACTCAATCGTCTCGTTAGGGTTCATCCCGGCGGCCGGCTCATCGAGCAACAAAAGCTTGGGATCGACAGCGAGCGCGCGGGCGATCTCCAGCTTCCGCTGATTGCCGTACGAGAGATTCCGCGCTTTCTGGCCGCCCAGCTCCCGCAGTCCGACGACGTCGAGCAGCCGCTCCGCTTTCTCCCTGATCTGCCGCTCTTCCTGCAAGAAGCCTGGCAGACACAGGATCGTCGACAAGAGCCCGTACTTCTTGTGAATTTGCGCGGCGATCATGACGTTTTCCAGTACGGTCAGCTCTTTGAACAGGCGGATGTTTTGAAACGTCCGGGCCAGCCCGAGCTTGGCGATATAGTCCGGCCGCTTGTTGGTAATGTCCGTTCCCATAAACAGCACTTTGCCTTCCGTCGGCGTCACCAGCGACGTCAGCAGGTTGAACACGGTCGTTTTGCCCGCGCCGTTGGGGCCAATCAGCCCGCGGATCACGCCCGCTTCGATCTGCAGGTGAAAGGAATTGACCGCTGTCAGACCTTTATACCTCTTCGTCAGTTGAACAGCTTCTAAAATCACTCATCGGCACCTCCCTGATTGATGGAAAAATTCCGCGCAAATATGCGATTGCGTGTGCTGTTGATATGCTCGATCATGAGTTTTTTTGCCCCGGCTGCATCGCGGTCGCGGATGAGCCAGACAAGCTGCTGATGCTCGCCGTTCATCGAATACGTGCTGCCCACCTTCAAATCGATATACAATACCCGCTGCATCTGATCCAGCACATTGGTGATGAGCCGAATCAGCCGCAGATTGTTGCTGGCTTCGGCTACAGCGACATGAAAGTCGAAATTGAGCTTCATAAAAAATGTCTCGCTCTCGAGTTCGCCCCGGGAATTGAGATTGACGAGATTCTCCAGCTTCTCCAGGGATTTGCCGGACGCGTGGGTCGCGGCCAATTCGGCTGCTCCCCCCTCGAGCAAGACACGCAGCGTAAACAGCTCGTCCAAATCCTTCAGATTCACCTGGCTGATCAGATACCCCTTGTACGGCAGAACCTCCAGCAGGCCGTCGTGTTTCAGCGCATTAAACGCGTCGCGGACAGGCGTTTTGCTGACGCGAAAGTGCTCGGCCATTTCTCCAACCGTCAGGGTTTCCCCCGACTTGAGCTGGCCGTAGACGATCATTTCTTTTATCTGGTTGTAAACTTTCTCGGTCAAAGAAGCTTTCCCCAACTCGACCATGCTGCTCTCCTCCCTAAAAGAAAGTTCTTTCTATGTGTCGATCTGCACGACTTCCACCTGCTTGACCTTTCCATCCACGACCAGTGCGACGGGAAACGAATCGGAATTGTGCACGGCGGCAACCCGCCCGTGCCGATCCACGACCAAAAGACCGCCGGATTCGCCTGTTTTTTCGAACATGCGCCGAATCGCCTCGCGCCCGACCTGTTCAGGGTGTCCGCCTGCCTGAATCCCGTCGTCGACGAACTTGGCCGTCAATGTCTGAATAAACGCTTCCCCCCTGCCCGTACAGACGACAGCGCAGTGCTCGGAAGCGAAAATCCCGCCGCCGATAAACGGCGTATCGCCAACCCGGCCGGGCAGCTTGAGGAACGATCCGCCTGTCGACGAGGCTGCCGCCAGCCTTCCGCGATCATCGAGCATCACGCAGCCGACCGTATCGGTTTCCTTGCGCAGCCCTGTGTATGGACTGAACACCAGCTCCTGGCCGCTTTTTTGTAAATCCATGGCGAGCTGCCACGATTGCAGCTGCTCCTGGGTAATGCAGTTGTCCACGGGAAAGCCTTTTTCTCTGGCGAACAGGAAAGCCCCTTCTCCTGCCAGCACCACGTGTTTCGTCTCCAGCATGACTTTTTTGGCGACGGAAACAGCGTGCCGAATGAGCGGCATCGAAGCGACAGCCGCGAATTTGCCCGTCTCTCCATCCATGATGGAGCCGTCCACCTCCACATAGCCATCGCGGTTCAGGACCGACCCCAGTCCTGCATTGTACAGCGGGTTATCCTCCAATTCGTTGATCGCCGCCTCAAGCGAATCGATTCGGCTTTCGGTTGCGGTCAGTTTTTCCCAGCCCTTCAACGCAGCGCGTTCCAATCCTTTGATATATGGTGTTTCCGTACTTGTCTCCACACTTCCGTGAACGAAAAAAACACTCATTGTATGTCGAATCCCTTCGCCGAGAAATAATATACCAGCGATATATCGCTGGAATTTTCATAAAATATACCATAATATTAAAAGTTCTTCAATTGTGTTGATTTAATTTACTCGGTATAAATGTTTTATTTGCCAAAATAAAAATTATCGGACTTTTGCATGTTCATCTTGGCTCAAAGGCGGGCAAATTTTCAAGACTCATTCATGTATTTTGGCCTGATGCTATTGAAATGTTTTGGGGAGTGGGCTATTATTACCATTATTTGTCTTCATGTGATAGGAAATTTCGCGGAGGTGTAGGTATGCAGTTTCCATTTAAAAAAATAATTTCAGGTCTTGTCTGTGCGGTTTTATCGTTATCCGTTACATGCGTGCAAGCCCAGACATCTTCTTATACGCAGATCGTAAACTTCTCGTATGATAGCATCAGGGAGGTTTTTACAAATGCTTTTGTTGGAGTAATTCACGGAAAATACGGAGTTACATCTTTTGATAAGAAAATCATCATCCCTTACAATTTCGCAGAAATACACGGCTTCTACGATAAGAAAAACAATACATACTGGTATGTCGTAAGAGATGACAACAATAAAGTCGGCATCTATTCAGCAGCCGGTAATATGGTGTTGCCTTGCAAATACGACGGAATATCGGTAACGGGCAACATGGCCCGTGTTAGCTTATATGAAAACAAAGCAGGGAAAACGGTTGCGGTAGAGGGCGTGTATAATTTAAACAAAAAAGCCTTGATAGTCCCCATACAATATGTTTCCAATATTCAGTACGATGAAGATGCAAATATGATTATCGCCTCATACCAGGATGCCAATGATGACTTTCAGATAAGCGCTTTTAAAGAAGATGGCACGCTCCTGATCGATACTGCCGCCGTAAAAGCGGGGGCGATTCCTGTTCGGTATGCGGGAAATGGTTTATTCATTGCGCAGGATAAAAAAAGAATTACCTATGGGGTACTAGATAAAAAATTAAACCCGATCATTCCGCCTGATTACACGGAAATTGTTTCGCTAGCGAATGGCAATTTTGCCGTCAGCCAAAATAATCTTTGGGGCCTTTATGCAAGTAATGGTACTTTGAAATTGCCGGTTGAGTTTCATTCTTTTGAAGCTTACAGTACATACGACAAGGCCGGGTTGCAGAAGAAACATGTATTCGTTAAATTGCATGGCACAGACAAAGCTTTTTATGATGAAAACGGAACGTTCATTGCGTACGCTGACGATGTAATCCTGCATTCGGGCAATGTTTCATTGTTGCTGAAAAACGGGAAAATTGGCGGCATTTCGAACGGCGCTGAAGTGCTGCCTTATGAGTACGAATACGTTGTATCCTCTGATCTTTCCGGGAATTTCATCATACTGTACAACGTAAATGGTAAGTCCTATAAAGACTTTACCGTGCTAAACAACAAGGGAGAAGTTATCATCCCTAGAAACAAATACGGTTTTGTATCATCGAGATACTCCGACTTAGATGTCTTAGAGTGCTACAACGGCAACAACATTGAGGCGAGCAACTCAGTATCAGGCACACAACTGATAAACGATTCCGACAGCATCGTGGCGTTATACACACTACAGGGGCAAAAAATAAACCTGCCTATCCCTATGAAGAGAACCGCCATCTATCCATCGGTCGAAAACGGCTATATCGTTTTATCCCCAATGGACAAAAAGACTGTAACGGTCATTACATTAGACGGAAAGATCATAATCCCTCCAGGCACAATAGACAGCTTGCGACCTCTTGTTGAAAAAATAAACGGGGTAAACCAGCTTTCCGGATACTTTATAGCGGAAAAGAGTGGGAAAGAAGGTATTGTCCTGCTTGACAAATTCCAAGTAAACCTTCGACATGGGCAATAGAAGAAGTGTCGTTCCATCCATTCTCAGGAAGAAGCGTGTTGGAACGAAAAGATGCATCCCCTTTCTTCACTTTCGGTCATGCTCTTTCTGAAAAAATCTCTTTCAAATCAACCGCCAGCTCAAATATCCCGACGTTTGCGCCTTCTTCGCGCGTATTGGCTTCCGGCTTGCCGTAATTGCCCTGTTCATCAAGCGTATAGATAGACACGTATTGATTATGCGGGTCGACGATCCAGTACTCTCTCACCTTGTATTTCTCATACAGGTTCAACTTATAGACCAAGTCCATTTTTGCCGTACTTGGCGAAAGCACCTCCACGATCAGGTCGGGCGCTCCTTTGCAGCCCTTCTCGTCCAGCTTGTTTTGATCACAGATAATCGCGATGTCCGGTTGAACGACATTTTCGCAGGCGTCCTCTGATTCATATTCGCCAAGCCGCACATTAAAAGGCGCGATATACACAGCACATGGCTTATCTTTAAGAAAATGGTAAAAGGCGTAATTAATCGCATTCAACACTTCTTGATGACTTCTCGAGGGTGCAGGAGTCATGTTATAGGGAATGCCATCAATCAGTTCCCAACGCTCGTCATCCGACCAGGTGAGGTACTCGGCGTATGTGTATTTTTGATTACGCTTCATTGGATAGCTCACTTAGCACCGCCTCCATTTATCAGTCTATCTTACTCCTTATGGTAGACCAATTTCCAGCCATTGAAAACAGCAAAAACACCCTGCACAGGTGTTTTTACACGCTTTCCTTCTCGTTTGGGTTCTTCAGCCCTTTTTCCAGCTTGTCAATCGTCTTCGCCAGTCTGTTTTCTCTCGTCTCCGCCTTCTTCGCACCGGTGATCCAATTGACGAATTCCTTCTTATTGGTATAGGACAGCCGCTCGAATTGCGCTTTCGCCGCGCTGCTCTGATTCAGGGCGGCCAGCAAGTCATCGGGTACGACGATTACCCGATCTTGCCCTGGCTTAGGCTTTTCGCTCGCAGGAATACCTGGCTTTTGCCGCTTCGTCTTCACATGATCAAATGGGCGGAAGCGCATAGCCGACCATGTGTCGTTAATGGAGATCAGGCTGATTCCGTCAAACCCTGCGTCATGGATGACGTCCCAGCCGGTGTCGCGGGAAAGATCCGTTTTGATTGTTCCGCTTTTCTTTGGATAGGAAATCCACAGCAGCCCGTCTGGTTTGACGATCCTGAGTGCTATCGGTCCCAAGCTGGCCAGCTCGGCCTGATTGGCCGCAAAGAGATGCACGAAGTCAAACTCGCCCTCCGGCTTCGTTTCAATAGTCACTCCGCTCGGCAGTTGGCCAAGCTCATCCATGTAATCATCGGGGGCGTTCATGATAATCACGCGCTGTCCGCTTTGCATTCGCAGCTTTTTTGCTAATCCGCTTTCCACGAATAGACCACTCCTTTGCTAGCGCTGCCGCATCTTTTACAAAATCGGCGACACCAAGCGGGTTATCGATTCAAGAAATTTGTCCGGCCACGGTCGTCTTACATACACGTCCATGGTGACTTCCCGGCATACAGCCAGGTCCTGCTCAAATATGTGTTCAATGTGAGACGCCGTTTGCGTATCGAACAGAAACGCATTGGTTTCAAAGTTCAGCTTAAAGCTGCGAATATCGATGTTGGCCGTCCCGACCGAAGCAATCGCGCTGTCGATCACCATCGTCTTGGCATGGAGAAACCCGTTTTCGTATTGAAAGACGCGAATGCCGCTTTTGAGCAGCTCGCCGATGTAGGAGTGGGATGCCCAGTAGACCAGCTTATGATCAGCTTTTGCCGGCACCATCACCCGCACGTCTACTCCAGACATCGCCGCCATTTTCAACGCCGTAAGCAGGCTGTCATCCGGGATAAAATACGGTGATTGCAAATAGATGCGCTTTCTCGCCTTGTAGATCATTTTCAAATAGCCGTGCTTGATTTGCTGTTTTTCCGAGTTCGGGCCGCTGGAGACGATCTGGATGCCGACATTGCCAACCGCCGACGGCCTGGGAAAATAGCGGGCTGACCCGTCCAGCCTGATCGGGGATGAGATGTTCCAGTCGAGGATAAAGCGGGTCTGCAGCATATGGACCGCGCTTCCTTGAACCTTCAGATGCGTATCGCGCCAAAAGCCGAATTTCTTGTCCAGCCCCACGTACTCATTCCCGATATTAAAGCCGCCAATATATCCGGTCTGCCCATCGATGATCGCCAGCTTTCGGTGATTGCGAAAGTTGACCCACATGTTGAGATACGGAATCCGCGACGGGAAAAAAGCAGCTACCGCTCCCCCTGCCTGCACCAAGGGACCCAACATCCGCGAGGACAGGGCAGACGAACCGATATCATCGTAGAGCAGCTTGATCTCGACCCCTTGCTTTGCCTTTTCCGTCAGCTCGTGAATCAGTTTCCTGCCCAAATCGTCATCGCGGACGATGTAGTAGAGCAGGTGAACGTAGGTCTTCGCCCCGCGTATGCACTGCAGCAGCGAGTCAAATTTGCTCTGGCCTTCCGTAAAGATCTCCACAGCGTTGTCCTGGGTGAACAACGCCGCGTCACTGATCAGGTTCATGTAGATCATGTCCTCGTGGGCGGACATGACGGGATCGTGAAAGGTCATTGTCCCTTTCTCCAGCATCCCCTTCTGCCTGGATACGAGCTCGAGCGAACGGGAAAAATCTCCCTCTTTCAGCTTGTACAGCTTTCGCCGCGTCAATTTTTGCCCGAGAATTAAATAGAAGACAAACCCTACACCCGGTAAAAACAACAAGATCATCAGCCAGGCCCAGGTCGCCGCGATATTGCGCCGCTCCAGAAAAATCAGCACACCTGCCAGACCGAGATTGATAACAAAAAGGAAGGTTACGACATGATTCGTCCAAGCCATTCTACCACATCCGTTTCTTTTTGCTCCAACGCCTCTGGAAGATGTGGGCATTTACCCATGTAGTTTACCATATCTTGCTATTCCAAGTCAGGCCCCAGGTGTTCTTTGCAGCAACCTGTTCCGCCTTGCTTTTTTGCGCGGATGATAAATTGTCACCGGCGGTCGTGGCGAGGAGAGAAAAAAAGAATGGCTACGTCTGGTGAGACGCTTGCAGGAAGCAGGGATGACCGGCTCCGCTCCGCCCCGAATATGAAAAAGGGAAACCCTTTGGCTTCCTGCGTCTTGTTTGGTCAACGGCTGCCTGCACGTTACGCTTCATGAAAGATAATCCCCAGGCTGTACCGGACGCCTGCGGTAATCGTGCTCACTCCGTGGCGTATCGTCGTTTGGTAGTAGCCCCGCGTGCCGGCAACAGGCCGTTGGCGGGTCGGAAAAATCAACCCGTCTCCCCGTTCGGGCGTGACCACATGCCCGCGCGACTGCGCCCGTGGCCGCTGCTCCACCAGGAGGAATTCA
The DNA here is from genome assembly GCA_946402065.1 of uncultured Brevibacillus sp. Taxonomy (GTDB): domain Bacteria; phylum Bacillota; class Bacilli; order Brevibacillales; family Brevibacillaceae; genus Brevibacillus_D. The sequence continues at coordinate 22,878 of CAMIVR010000068.1, forward strand.
CCGCCCGTATAGTCAACCTCGCGCTGGTTCAGGACGAAGACCACCTGAAACGGAAAGGCAACCGTCCCGTACAGATCCTGATGCAGACAGTTGTATCCGCCTGCCTCATAGCGCAAAATCAATGGTGTCGGCTCCGTCTGACCGTGGCGATGGCAGATCTTCAGATACTCTGATAATTCAGGCGGGTACTGCCCATCTTTGCCCGTCAACTGCAGCCACTCATTGGCCGTCTCTGCCAACAGCGGATACAGGGACGTCCGCAGGTTGTTGACGAGCGGCGGCAATGGGGCGGCGAAGTACTTGTACTCGCCTATGCCAAAATTGTGCCGCTTCATATTGATCGTCTTGCGGTAGCAGCGTTCCTCTGCATACATGGCGATGAGTTCGTCACACTCCCGCGCCTGCAGGACAGCCGGAATTTTGGCATATCCTACCTGATTGAGCTGCTCGCGGATCGCGGGTTTGTCCAGAGACTCAATCCGCTCGGCTACTGCTGTATCCATCATCCCACTCCCTTTTTGCTCAGCGTTTTGCCCTTAGTATACCCTGCAAAAAGAGCCAGCGTAACCGAACGGGAATGAAACAGCAAGATATGAGAAGGAGGATGGCGCTGTTCGTGGTACAACTGAGATAATCCGCACGGAAATGCACAATTTGGATCAAAGCCATAGGGAGGTCATAAGGATGAGCAAGAAAACAGCTCGATCAGCAAACGGTATCGCGACAGACTTCGTACCGGATCGTGTTCGTGTCGCCCGGGACGTTCCGCCGCTATCAGACCCGCCTGCCTTTATCGGTGTAAAGACGACGAACATTTACTGCTTTCCCTGGTGCAACGGCAGACCCAAGCCGGAGAACATCGTCTCCTTTCCGTCCCGCCAAGCGGCGGAGCAAGCGGGCTATCGCCCGTGCAAATCCTGCTATTCCGCACTCCCTGCCGGCAAGTGGCGCGACCACAAGACCGCCATCGAGCTAATGACGCCAAAGGAATTCAGTTTCACTGCCAACCTCGGCTACCTGACGCGTTCAACGAATGAATGCATGTTTCAGGTGGAGAACAACCAGATTACCCGGTTGATTCAAGCCCATGATCAAGCCGTGCTTGTCCAGATCAGCAGCGAACACGAAGGGAGCATGCTGATTCGCTTCGTCCATGCTCCCGCCCGCCTGAAAAAGTCCACACGGGTCGCGGTTGCCCGCTACGTCTGGGATTGGTTTGACCTGGACACAGATTTGGCGCCGTTTTACCGGCTGGCAGGAGCCGACCCCCTGCTGTCCCCGCTCGTCAACCAGCTATACGGCTTGCGCATCATGGGGATTCCCGATCTGTTTGAAGCACTCGTCTGGGGCATCATCGGCCAGCAAATCAACCTCGCCTTTGCCTATGAGCTCAAGCGGCGGTTTGTCGCGGCATTTGGCGAGCACCTGACATGGCAGGATCGCACCTATCCGCTCTTCCCCGCTCCCCAGACGATCGCCGCCCTATCGCCGGCAGATTTGACAGCCCTCCAGTTTACCGGCAAAAAAGCGGAGTACGTGCTGGAGGTAGCCAGGCAGATTACAGCCGGCACGCTCTCCAGGCAAGCTTTGCTGGCATCCGGCGATTACAAGGAAGCCGAGCGGGCGCTGGTCAGCATCCGCGGCATCGGCCCATGGACGGCCAACTACGTGATGATGCGCTGCCTGCGCGATCCGGCAGCCTTTCCGATCGCTGACGTCGGCTTGCACAACGCACTCAAGGTCTGCCTGAACCTGGAGCGGAAACCGACGATTCCTGAAATCCAGCAGCTTGCCGAAAGCTGGCAGGGCTGGGAAGCGTATGCGACGTTTTACTTGTGGCGCAGCCTGTATTAGCGCCGTGCCGCCGCGCTCTGTTGCTCACGCTGCGCCGTAGTGAAAAGACTGCCAAAACGCTCCGCCAAAATCAATGATGTCGAGCAGTTGCGAATACGGAATCGCAAAGGTAGGGAACCCGGCTGCGTACGGAGCGATGTCATAGGGATTAAAGTAGATGAACAGCTTCTCTTCATTGACGTAAAAGGGTTGATCTGCCGCTATCCCCTTATAGGCGTCGGGAAACACATACGAGTATTGCGGGTCGGTCTTGATCTGGTTGCCGATGATGTCGCTGAGCACCTTGACGTAATTGCTGCCCGGCTTGAACAAGTCCTTCAGCGCGTAGATTTTGCCCGTTTTCAGGTCGGCATTGGCGTAGATTCTGGTCGGTATGCCGTGCGCGGCCCCGAAGTAATACTGATAGCCGTCGAGCTCCAGCACGACCAATTGCTTGCGGAAGAACTCTACGGCAAAATCCCCTGTATAGCTGTAGTCCAGCTGCACATCCGGCTTGATCGGCTTCACTTGCGAGAGCTCCTTGAGCTGCCGGTTGAGCCGCTGCTGTGCAGTCGGGTCGGCCATCCCTGCGATTTGCGGGTAATACACGAGGTAATCTTTGTTGGGTGCGTAAGTCTCTTGCCGTACAAGGTATTGATTGGACAGCGGGATCACCGAATTCTCCTGCCAAACCAGGCGTCCTTGCCGGTCGTAATAGGAGATGCGCTGATTTACGTTTGCCTTGATCAGATTGCCTTCCCATGTGAGCGAGCCATTCCCGGGAACAATCGGCAGGTTTTGCACGATCCGACCGTTTCGATCGAGAAAAAACGTATGCCGCCCATCAGACGCAGATGCCAGCCCGTTTGCGTAAGGCAAGACCTGGTTGTAGCGAAAGTCCGTCAGAAACCGGCCGTTTTGATCCACAATGGCGTATATAGAACCGATGTAGGGCTTTGCCTTGTCCACTGCCCGGCCTACTGCCAGACGATCCGGTGCCAGCATTTGAATATCGTTGTACTCCGGCTTGATGACAAATGTCCCCTGGCGGGTAATCAAGCCGTATTTGTTGGTCAGTGGATCCGTGGACGTGTTGACAACGGCCCGCCCCGCTTCAAACGGCAGGGCAGTGCTGAATTGCGGCGCGAGCTCGACCTTCCCCTGTTCATCGATATAGCCGAACGGACCGTTTTCGGTCTCTCGAAAGGTCATCAGTCCTTCGCTTTGCGGGCCGACGAATGCGTACGGGTAGGTTTGCAGCCGCTCTCCGTTCTTTCCGATCAAAGCAAACTCGCCCGCCTTGATTTGGACGACAGCTTTCCCGCTGTGAAAGTCATTCCCCGTCAGGTACTGAGCGGCAATCGCTTCCCGACCGTCCCGGTCCACATATCCATAGACGTATTGATTCTGCGCGTTCGTGATCGCGAACAGGGCCCGGCCATCCGTCATCGAACCGATATATTGATAGGGCTTTGCCGTCAGCCGCTTGCCACTCTCGTCGATCAGCCAGAACCCGCGATCGTCAATGACGGCGGACCGTCCTTCGGAAAAAGGAGAAATCGAGTTGTATTGCGGCGGCAGTACGTACTGACCCACCCGGTTAATCAATCCGCTGTGGTTGTGAACCTGTACCACTGCCAAACCGTTCTGCTGAAAATCCTCCGCGTATTGATAGACCGGCAAAATCGCAAAGCGGCCAGCGTCATCGATATATCCCCACAACGTGCCTCTTGTCGTCCTTGCTGGGGCAGGGTACAGCGCAGGCTGATACTGAACCTGCTGCCACTGCCCGTATCTGTACCACCCCGTCTGGCCCGGATCGATCCAGCCCATACTCATCCCCTGATGCTGATCCCACATTTCCTGACTCTCCTGTTGGTTGGTTTTTGTTAGTATATGTGGCATTTGCCGGGAGGTACCGATGAACCGAACCGTCGATTACCAATTACTAACGGTCTAATTCTAATAATCCTCTAAGAAAGGTTACGTATAATAGAACCAACATTCAACGTTTATCTACTGAAAGCAAGTTGTTGGGTGATTTCACGAGTAAGGGCTCGCGATGCCTAAATGGGGAATGCCTCTATGTACACGGAAGCGAAGCTGCTTAAATCGCTGTTTTTGATTCAGCTGATCTCTTCCTTTTTAGTGGTCGGCGGTCATTTTACAGCGTCCGTTCTGAATTTCACCAGCGTCTTCTGGGTGGAAGCATGGAACCAGCTCAGCCGCTACGGCACTGTTTTGTTAACGATTGCGACCGGCTATTTGACGGCGTATACATTTGAAAAGAAGCAACCCGGTTTCCGTACTTACTTTTCCGGCAAGCTGATTTACATATACATCCCGTTTTTGCTTTCCGGAGTGCTGTACCACTACTTGCTGATCGACAGTCTCCCGCGTACGTTCGACGACTATGCCAACATCCTGCTCGGGAAAACCGGGGGGCATTTGTACTTCATTTTCATGATTTGCCAGTATTACATCTTTGCGTATCTGTTCCGCAATATCATCACCAGGCAAAACATTGCGTATTTGATCTGGGTGTTCATGGCCATCCAGTACATTTATATCAACTACCTCCATCAGGGCTGGTTTGGCCTGACAACGCGCCATCTGCTGCCTAGCTGGATCTTCACGCTCTACCTCGGACACATGATCTACTGGTATCGCGGCAGGATCGTCAGCTTTTTGCAAAACCGCCGCTCTGTTCTGATCCTCTGTACAGGGCTGGCTACGACCAGTGCGATCTTTTTCGTGCTTTCCAGCAAGCTGTACGTGGCGGTTCACTTGACGTTCGTCTTTGCCACGTTCGTCTCTTTTCTGGTGCTGCTCGTGTTCATGCTGGAGCTGGTGGACGTCATCCGGATTCGCTTTCGCAAGGGATTGACCTACTTTATCTTTCTCTTCCATTCAGCGATCCTCATCCTCTTTAACGAGATGATCAAAGGGCTGTTTGGCGATCTGGCCTGGGTGTATACGAATACGTGGTACTCCCTGCTGTATTTTGTCGTCGTGTACGTGTGCAGCGGCCTTTTTTCCATCCTGTTGGTGTACCTGATGCAAAAAACGGAGCAGCTGTTCGGGCTGCTCACGGGCTCCCGCCAATCGTTGAAAAAAGAGAGCTATCAGCGGTAAGAGGCAGACAGCAAAACGCCTGGGACATCCCGGGCGTTATTTGTTGTCTTTGTGCAGCCATGTCTCGCTCGAAAAGAAATGAATCGCATGCTGGCAAAACAGCTCGGCCGCCTGCGACATGTAGTGGTTGCGGTTCCAGGCGATGCCGATCGTCCGCGTACAGACAGGGTCGTGAATACGCAGGTGAACGACCGCCGGAAGCGGCTGCCGCAGCGACAGCGACGGTGTAAACGAAACGCCCATGCCCATTTCCACCAGCCGCAAAATCGTACCTGTCTCTTCAAATTCAAACGGCGTATGGGGCGTAAAGCCGGCTTGAATGCAAAACTGGTCGGTAATATCGCGAAAGCCATAGCCGGAGACAGAACTGATAAATGTCTCATTCGCGGCCTCGCGCAAGGCGATTGATTCCCGCCCTGCCAGCGGATGGCTTTTCGGGACGGATAAAAAGATCTCTTCTTCCATCAAGGGAATCCACTCGATCTCCGGTCCGGTGATCGGACATGTCGAGATACATAGATCGACCTCGGCATTTTCCAGCTGGCTCATCATCCTGGCTGATGAAGCGATGAGCTGCTTGATCCGTACACGTGGATGCTGCTTGAGGAACTCCTCGATAAACACCGGCAGGATATTGGACGGAAGGACCATGGAGACTGTGATTCTCCCGCCATCCAGGCCAGCCATCTCTTTGACCTGACGCTCCCCTTCTTCTAATTCATGGAAAATCCGATCCACCCGCTGCAAAAACACTTTGCCAAAAGTCGTCAACCGG
>CAMIVR010000069.1 GCA_946402065.1 uncultured Brevibacillus sp.
GTGTTACAGAAAGCGGTCCATTCCTTTCATCATTCGATGGGGGACGAATTTTTTTCGTGCTATCATGCTTGATGAGGTGATCAAGCATGATAAAGCAAACGAAACCGGCAAGTCGGGTCATTCAGCCCAAAATCCTTTACTTTGGCACACCCGTCGTGCTGCTCTCAACACTCAATGAGGATGGAACCACAAACCTCACGCCGATGTCATCAGCATGGGCATTGGGAAATCGCATCGTACTCGGGCTTGTCGGAGGCAGTCAGGGATTAGCCAATCTGCGCCGCTGCGGGGAATGCGTCGTCAACCTGCCAGATGCGGCTTACTGGGACCGCGTGGAACTGTCGGAGCATTTTCCCAATCTGAATGTGGATGATGAAATTTTTGAAGCGATGGAGGAAGCCGGAACGTTGAATACAGCAGTGCCGGAAACCACTTTTGAAGTGGTTTTTTTCAATTTTTCAGTGTGGCATCTATTCCTGTTTGTTCACTCTCCGTTCATATTGTTCTGGTAAACTCTTCTAAAGGCCGGAAAAAGTTTGGACCAGAGACGTATACGAAAGAACTGTCCGATATCGTACTCTAGTTTGGAGGGGTTTGCATGCAGATATTGGGTGAAGAGAGAAAAGACAAGCGGAAATATGCTGAATATTGGAAATTTAAAAAGCGATCGAAGGCGAGTGCGAAGCTTGCTCCCGGGCTGATTTTGTTGGTGTTTCTGGCAATCGGAATAGGTGCGGGTTTATTTTGTCCTCTACAATCCGCCTCGGCAACAGCTCCCAAGCCCGCTGAGCAATTGGTCAATCCGACTGGCGGGAATGGTACGCCTGCGGATCTGAACGACCCCGTCGCGGTTGGGACGTTCATTGACGAGGTGATGAGCACGCAGATGGACCAATTCCATCTTCCCGGGGCGGTCATTTCAATCGTGAAGGACGGCAAGGTGCTGTACGCCAAAGGATATGGCCACGCCAACCGCGAAACCGGCGCTCCGGTCGACCCAAAGACCAGCCTGTTCCGAATCGCTTCGACAACGAAGCTGTTTACCTGGACGGCGGTGATGCAATTGGTCGAGCAGGGCAAAATCGACCTCGACACAGACGTCAACACCTATTTGAAAACGGTGAAAATACCGGATACCTATCCGCAGCCGATCACGATGCGTCACCTCTTGACCCATACGGCGGGGTTCGAAGAAGGAGGCGTCGGCTACCAGATTACCACGGATCCCCGGAAACTGCCGGTGTCGATTTCTGCAACGCTTGCCAAGCATATGCCGGCACGTGTACGTCCGCCGGGCGAAATGATTGCCTATTCCAACTACGGAGCGGCATTGGCGGGATTGATTGTCGAAGAGGTCAGCGGCATCCCTTACGACGAATACATTCAGAAGCATATTTTCGAACCGCTCGACATGAAGTATGCGACAGTCCAAGAGCCAGTGCCGGCGTCGTTGGAACCGTATAAGGTGCTTGGCTATGCGTTTGAAAACGGCAGCTTTGTTACGAAGCCGCTTACGTTCGAGGGCGGCTTCCGTCCAGCCGGATCGGGGTCAGTGTCGGCGCTCGACATGGCCCGTTTCATGATCGCCCATCTCCAGGACGGACGCTATGAAGACAAGCGAATTCTGAAGCCGGAAACAGCCAGACTGATGCATTCCCCGGCGTTCCGGTTCGACGAACGTTTGCCGGCTATGGATCTTGGCTTTTACGAGCAACGGTTCAATGGGCTGCGTGCGATTTGCCATGGAGGCTCCGATCCATTGTTCAATACGGAAATGTACCTCGTCCCCGACAAGCAGCTCGGCATTTTTGTCTCTTATAGCGGAGGGCAAGGATCTGAGGCGGCGGAAGGGCTGGCAAACGCCTTTTTCGACCAGTACTTCCCGGCTCCGGTAGTAAACCTGCCGCCTCTGCCCGCCAATTTCGCGGAAACGGGACAGAAATATGCCGGCACCTATGAATTCACTCGCCGCAACTTCAGCAAGATAGACAAATTTTTCAGTTTCGGCTCACAGATCAACGTTTCCGTTTCCGATAAAGGACTGGCCATTGGAGAGGGAGATGAACAATTGCTCTTCACTCCGATCGGGCCCGATTTATTCCAGCAAGTCGGAGGCCTTCATCAGCTCGGATTCCGTACCGATGCGTCAGGAAAGGTCACTCATCTGTTCCTTGATTTTTTTCCTTACATGCCGCTAGAGCGGGCCCCGCTCTTCGATCAAGCGTATTTTTGGATTGCCGTGCTCGGTATCGCTGCCGTGCTATTCATTTCCGTTTTCATCTGGCTCGCCTTTCGCTGGCGGGTGGTCAACGCGATGGCCAGGCCGCAAAAGTGGGCCGTTTGGCTCTCGGCAGCTACCGCCGGTTTGGCGTTGGCAACCTGTGTCATGACGTTTGGCGTGGTTATGAGTATGGATATGCTGGATCGGCTCAGCCGCATTTCTCCTACACTGATTTTGTTTCTGCTAATGCCGATTATTCTTGTCGGATTGACAGCAGCCACGCTTTTATCGGCTCTGATGGCTTGGAAAAACAAGTACTGGACGGTCTTCAAGCGCGTACATTACACGCTCGTGGCTTTTTCGGCGGTGGCCGTGAGCCTGTTTTACTTTCACTGGAACTTGATCGGATGGCAGTTTGGCTGAAATCACGATCCCCGCGCACAAAAAACATCAGAGGTGTCTATCAGGATTGTCCGGGAAAGCCATCTTCCGCATGTCTTCATGCGATGAATATTTGAAGGAGGGACCATGCCCATGGCCAAAATTCTTATCGTGGATGATGACGTTCGCATTCGCGAGCTGATGTCCTTGTTTTTGCGGAATGATGGATTTGATCTCGTGGAGGCAAAAGACGGTACTGAAGCGCTCTCGATTGTGGAGAATTCGCGGATTGATCTGGTTATTCTCGATATTATGATGCCACAAATGAACGGTTGGGATCTGTGCCGGGAGATCAGGTACAGAGACTCGAACATCCCTCTTTTGATGGTGACGGTCAAAGCGGAATCGACACAGAAGATCAAGGGCTTCCGGCTTGGGACGGACGATTACCTGACGAAGCCGTTCGATCCGCTGGAGCTTGTAATGAGAGTAAAAGCTTTGCTGAAACGCTCTTCGATTATCTCCTCCCAGATCATTCAGCTGGGCAAAATCGTGCTGAATCGCCGGAGCTTCCAGGTCACTCGCGGAGACGAAGTGCTGAACCTGCCGTTAAAGGAGTTCGAGCTGCTGTTTGCACTTGCCAGCCAGCCGGGCAATATATTCACCAGGGAGCAGCTGATCACGCAAATATGGGGGATGAATTACGAAGGCGATGATCGAACCGTCGATGTCCACATCAAGCGGCTAAGAGAAAAATTTTCTGACGACACCCAGCATTTTCGCATCGAAACGGTTCGCAGCATCGGGTACAGGCTAATGGCGGCCACGTGATGAAAACGTTATACGTCCGTATCGTGGTTGCCTTTTTGGTAGTAATTGTCTTCTGTTTGCTTGCGTCCTTTTTCGCGGTACTAGCTTTCTTTCAAAAAGAAATCGATACAATCGGTCAAAGCGACTTGATTGCCGTAGGAGAGGAAATCATTCATCTCTATGAACAGACACGACCTGAGAGTACGGATGCGTTCTTAACGAGTATGGTAAAGCTCTCCGCCTATCCGATCCAGATGTTCACTGACGCCAAAGAAGCGACGTTATACGGCTTTAACGATAATCCTGCCGTCGAAATCGCACCGGAAGCGATTCAACAAGTGCTGCGCGGCGAATACTACCGCTCGACTCCCAGGGAAGAGACTTATATCGGTATCCCCTTCTCATACGATGGAAAGCGGCATGCGATGTTTTTGCAGTTTTCCCCTGAGAACGAAATGATTATCAATCGTTTTGTGCTGGTTGTTTTGCTGCTCACCCTGTTGCTTGGCAGCCTATGCATTCTCATTGTCGCAAGGTATTTGGTGAAGCCTCTGAAATCATTGACGCAAGCGACCAAACGACTGGCCAAAGGCGATTTTGACGTCGACCTGAAAATGTCTCGTACAGACGAAATCGGAGGTTTGGCGAAGAGCTTTCATGAGATGGCAAGCGAACTCAAGCAGATGGAGCAGATGCGGCAGGATTTTGTTTCGAACGTCTCTCACGAAATCCAGACGCCGCTTACATCCATATCCGGATTTGCCAAGGCGTTGAAGGACGACAACTTAGTTGCAGAAGGCGACCGCAGCTATTATCTGGACATCATTATTGCGGAAAGCGAGCGATTGTCCAAGCTCAGCGACAATTTGCTCAAGCTCGCTTCCCTGGACTCGGAGCTGCATCCCTTTGAGGCAGCAACGTTCAATCTTGACGAGCAAATCAGACAAGTCGTCGTTACTTGCGAGCCGCAATGGTCGGCCAAGAACCTTCGCATCGAGCTGGATTCACCTGTTGCCGTGAAAATAACGGCCGACGCGGATCAACTCAAGCAAATATGGTTGAATTTGCTTGGCAACAGTATCAAATTTACGCCGGGCGGCGGACAGATCCTGATCCGTGTCAGTCAGACCCGAAATGAGATTACGGTAGCGATCACCGATACCGGCATCGGTATTTCTCCGGAAGAGCTGAACAACATTTTCGAGCGATTTTATCAAGCGGACAGGTCGCGTAATTCCAGCGGCAACGGTCTCGGGCTTGCCATCGTCAAGAAAGTGGTCTCCCTTCATCATGGAAGCATCGAAGTGAAGAGCACAATCGGAAAGGGGACAACGATGATCGTTACTCTTTCCAATGCTCCGCCCTCTAGCGACGGGTCCTGAAAAAAGCGGATACCATTCAATAAGAGAATTGATATTGTAACGTGGAGGACTAATCATGTCAGGAGAAAAATGGTCAGGATTCGAAGCATATGTTGAGCAGCGAATGAACAAAGAAAACATTGCCGGGGCTGCTATCGCAGTGTCCCAACACGGGAACACCATCTACCAGAAGGGGTTCGGTGTAACGAACATTGAGACAAAGCAACCGGTTACCCCAGAAACAGTCTTTGGCATCGCGTCTGTTACTAAAAGCTTTACAGCACTTGCCGTCATGATGTTGGCGGAGGAAGGCAAACTGTCAGTAGACGCTCCTGTCGTCAAATACCTTCCTGAGTTCAGCTTGCGAGGGCTGCATGATCGAAACAGCGTGAAAGTCCATCATTTGCTTTCCCATACTACCGGATTGCCGCCCATGCGGCGGAAAGAGGAGCTAAATCAATTCCGCGACCACCTGACGTATATCGGAAATGAAGAGTACGAATTGCTGGGACAACCGGGAGAGTATTTCAGCTACAGTAACGATGCATTTCTCTTGCTGGGCGGAATAATTGAACAGCTCACTGGCCAGTTGTTCCGCAGGTTTGTTACCGAGCGGATTTTGCAGCCGCTGCAGATGTATCGGTCGACTTTCAGTTTGGAAGAAGTGGCGAAATTGTCAAATGTCTCCGTCCCTTATTTGCAAGATAGCGAGACGGGCATGCTGACTGAAGCCGCCTGGCTGACGTTGGGAAATTACGAGGTTGGCGGAGGCATTCGCTCCAACGTCCTGGACTTGTTACGGTACGGACAAGTATTTGTCAACGCCGGTCAATCCATTGCAAGCGAGCGGTATGTGTCAAAAATGAGACAGCCTGTCCATAAAATCGGCAGAAACGCCTTCTATGGATATGGTCTGGAAATCAAACCCGGATATTCGGGAGTGACGTTAGTCGGACACGGCGGCGCTCATCCGGGCGTCTCCGCCCATTTTGGATTCGTTCCCGAACAGGGGCTTGTGGCTGCTGTGCTGACCAACGTCTCCAGCGCCCCTGCCGAGGAAATGTGGCTTGCGACTGTAAACACCGCCCTGGGCTTTCCAGTGGAGCAAAAATGCACAGTCGAGCCGCAGTATGAGGCTTCCGAAGAAGAGTTGCAAAGGCTGGTTGGCAACTATCAATCGGCAGAGGGCGGGAATCTAACAATTTATCTTGAACAGGGGACGCCAAAAGCAGAAGTTCAAAATACGGTACATGTCTTGAGAGCAAGTGGCAGCGACACGCTAGTCTTCGAAAAAGGTGAATATCCGATCCGCTTCTTGTTCAAAGAGAGGGGACGAGCATGGGCAGCCTTTTTCGGTTACCGCATGTGGACGAGAGTCCCGTGAAGAAACAAAAAAGATGATAGGAGTTGAGGCGTAAGGGGCATACGGATGACTGACTCATACGAGGAGTAACTACCTCAAAGAAAGGGGAACTACGATGATCATCTACAAAGCGAGCTTTCGCCAGGTTGTCTTTCTTCTGCTCATCGCCGTGTTTATGAGCGTAGCAACCGGCTGTGTTCAAGGAAGTTCAAATGACCAGAAGGTGGATGGCATGAAAACGGACCCGACAACGCCCAAAAAGGGCGGAACGATCACGATGGCCATGCCGGAAGAACCGGACACATTGGATGCGCAGAAGTCGTCGATGGCGGCATCTGACAGTGTTGTGGCATTTTTAGGGGGCGGGCTCCTGTACATTGACCCGCTGACACAGGAAAGAAAGCCATATTTGGCGGAAAAGTACACGGTCTCTGACGACGGCAAAACGTGGACATTCACCTTGCGTTCCGGCGTCACCTTCCATGATGGGACGCCGCTCACTGCCCAAGCCTTTAAGGCAACCTTTGAACGGGCATTATCAAAAGAGTTTGTCGCACAAGCTTCCGGAGCCCAGCTTTCCGACGTCAAATCGATTACGGCTCCCGATGATAAAACGTTGATTCTGGAATTGAAGGAGCCGTCAGCTCCCCTGATTTCCAGTCTGGCCAGGCAGGGGCGGCAACAGCCGTTGTCAATGGAGGCGATCAAAAAGTTTGGGGATCAATACGGAAGGAATCCGGTTGGGGTGGGACCGTGGAAATTCGAGAGCTGGAAAACGGGTGAGTCGATAACCCTGGTTCGAAATGACGCTTTTGCATGGGCCGATGCATCGGCAGAAAATCAGGGGCCGGTCAGACCGGATAAGCTTGTCATCAAGTTCATTAAAGATAACCATACATTGATGGCTGCTTTGGAGAGCGGTTCCATTGATATCGCTGGTGTGCCGGCCAAAGAGGTAAAAAAATACAAGAGCAACAATAAATATACGGTTCTGGAGCAATTAAAGAGCGGACTTGGGTTTTTTATCGAGCTAAACCTGCGGAAACCGATCTTTCAGGATATCAATGTTCGGAAGGCTTTGAACATGGCGATTAATAAGGAAGTATTTGTCAAATCGGTTTTGCAGGGAGAAGGTGTAGTAGCAGATGGTCCGTTGGCTGAATCTAACTTTGGCTACGATAAATCGATCAAGGACTATGCCTACAAGTTTGATCAAGAGGAGGCCAGGAGGCTATTGGAAGCTTCGGGCTGGAAGCTGAACGAACAAGGCGTCAGGGAAAAAGACGGGAAGCTGTTCAGTGTGCATTTAAATGTCGAGGAAGTACAATCAGATGAAGCTCAGTTGGTTCAAAGTATGCTGAAAGAGATCGGAGTAGAGGTGATAATCGACACCATGGAGTTTGGAACTCTGCTCCAAATCGCCGGTAACGGTGATTTTGATATGACGAGCATGGGCTTTTCCACTGACGATCCCGATCTTCTTTATCGACTAATGCATTCCAGTCAAATCGGCGGGGTCAACCATTCCGGTATCAACAATAAACAGCTGGATGCCCTGCTGGAAAAAGGGCGGATGACTGTCAGCAACGAGGAACGAGTAAACGTATATGCAGACGTCCAAAAGCTGGCCGTCGAGCAAGCCTACTGGATTCCGATATACACCGATAAACAATTCACAGTCATCAATAATCGGGTCCAGGGCGTCAAGATGAACCCGTTGGGCATTCTGCTCTTTCAGGATAGCTGGGTGAATGAATAGGTAAAGCAGTAGATGCTTAAAACGAAACCGCTCCGGATGTCGAAGCGGAGCGCTAAACGATGAACCGCCTTGCTGACTGGTAAAGTCCGCAAGGCGGTTTGGCTATTGAGGCTCATTTTGTTGGGGGCGGATCTTTTGAACAAACAAAACCGATAAGCATACCACGATGTACACAATCCAAAATGGCATGTCGAACATATAGGACTTGGTTGACATCAGGGATGAAGCAGGCATGTGCCGAAACAAGATGTTGTAGATGAGTGAAACCGGAATAAAGCTGATAAGCCATATATTCATGAGCCAAAAGCTTTGCTTTGCTGCTCTCTTCGTGCCTTTTGCGGAAACACACATGCCGATTGCAAAAATCATCAGACCGAGTGCGATCAAAATCAGCCCCGTTGCAATTGCCGCCATTGCATACTGTTTTTCATACCAAATGTAGCATGCGGCGATGAATCCCAAAAAATGAAGCGTCGTCGCTGCCGCTGTAAAGATATGGGCATTCATCTTGTTCTTGTGGCGGTTTTCATGTTCGGTACATTCGGGTTCGATCCCTTTCAGAAGATAATCGGTGGTCACTCCAAAGAAATCGCTCAACAGAATGATTTTATCCAAATCGGGAGTGGATTGTTGGCTTTCCCATTTTGAAACGGCCTGTCGCGATACGCCTATTTTGTCTGCGAGATCTTCTTGAGACATCCCTTTTGCCTTTCTCAATTTTTGTATCCTGTCTGATATGGTCATAACTAACGCTCCCCTCTTGTGTATTATCATAGCAAATCCCCCGGTTGCATAGCTTCCAAACATGCCTTGCAGTTTGTCAACCGCTGGTTGCAGATGTGCAAGCGATGGATTCATCGACATATCGACGCCTGGAAGCAGGAATCATGATCGAGTGTGACGGTTGGGCTGACAGTACCTGCCAAAATAAGCGGCGGGCAATAAAAACAAAACAGCTGCTCTGACCGATAAGGTCGAGCAGCTGTTTTCTAAGTGAACCACCGGGAGCGCGAGGTAGGGCGGGCAGGTCACAATCTCTTCCGGGTTTACTTCCCCAATAAATGCTGCGTAAGAAATGCTACGGTTTGTTTGATAATGTCCCGGGAGGTATCGTTGTCATTCTCGAAATCAAAGCCGTGATCGCCATCCGGATGTTCAAGAAACGCCACGTTTGCCTTTTTTTCCTTCGCGAGTTTCATAAAGTTGTCTATCGAAGTATTGATTTGCTCGCTATCCTTTCCCGCTTTGACGACCAGCATGGGAGCAATCGTTTCCGGCTCCCGCTGAAGCTGGGTGACAGGAGCATACGCATTAAGCTTGTCAAAGTCTTCCGGTTCCATAAAGGAGCGCATATGCTCCAAATCGAGCCAGTTGTAATAGGAAACCATCGCTTTGATGAAAGGCGGCCGTTCTTTTAACGGCATGTACAGACCCGCCACTCCGGCAGCCGAATACGTAATGATCGCCATGCGGTCTTTGTCAATCTGGAGAGAATCGGCATTGCTGCGGACATAGGACACCAGATCCTTGATATCCTCATACGACTCCGCGGTGTTTTCATACGTGGACAGCCGGTAGTTGAACGTAACGGCAGCCATTCCCGACTTGGCCAGCAGCTGGCCCCAGGTAATGTATTGGCCGCGGCTCTTCAAATTGACCGGATTGCGCGCGCGTCCATGAACGATGATGACGGCCGGATACTTTTTCTCTTGTACCGCATCCTCGGGCAAATAGACGTCGAGCTTGAGCTGTTCTCCATTCGGCAACGTCTTGTAGACCTGATCCTCTTTCACCTGCGCTCGTTCCATCCCGTCGATGGTATACACGATGCTGTTCGGCAGCTTTGGTTTTGCTGGCTGATCGGTCGTCGGCTGCGCTGGAGCGGTGGTTGATGGCGGCGGATTGACGGGTTGTGAAGGCTGAGCTTCGGGCTGTGGAGCTGGTTGGGAAGCGGTTGTCTCCACATTCGTCCCGCAGGCCGCAGTTGCGAGGCTGCTTGCCAAACAGCAGGTGACGAGAAGTGTACGCAGCTTTTTCATTTGGAATTCCCCCTTTTTCATCGATACCATTATTCCATTTTCATCTGGAAAAGCTGCTGGAAAAAGAGTACATTTTTTATAAATATTTCGTCTTTTACATAGGGGGGTGGAATGTATGCAGCTTGCCGAGCATTACATGCGATTGCGTTCCGCTTTGGAGCATGTGCCGGATGGAGAGGAAGTCCCTGTAACGTTGTCGCAGCTCGCCGAAATCTTTGTCTGCACGAACCGGAATTGTCAAATTTTGCTCCAGAAGCTTGTCCATGCAGGGTGGATTACCTGGACACCGGGGCGGGGCAGAGGGAATCGTTCTCTGCTGTCTTTTGCGGCGAGCAGGGAAGACATTCTCTTGCTGGTGGGCAAGAACCTCGTCGATAAAGGAGAACTGAAAGAAGCGATCAGCTTCGTTGAGGCATATGCGGCCTCCTCTTGGGAGAAGGCTCGGTTCCACGACTGGCTGGGCAAACAATTCGGCTACCAGCCGCTTTTTATCAATAATCAACGGGTAGAGACATTGCGCCTGTTCTTTCCCTATCCGTTCTTTTGCCTCGATCCCGCCCGGATTCAGTATTCGTTCCAGAAGCACATTGTCAGA
Organism: uncultured Brevibacillus sp.; assembly: GCA_946402065.1. Taxonomy (GTDB): domain Bacteria; phylum Bacillota; class Bacilli; order Brevibacillales; family Brevibacillaceae; genus Brevibacillus_D. The sequence continues at coordinate 10,530 of CAMIVR010000069.1, forward strand.
CAACTGTTTGACGGGCTCGTTTCCTTCAATAGTGAGAAACAGCGGATCGAACCCTCCCTGGCCCACTACTGGGAAGTGAGCAGTGACGGCGTCATTTGGCGATTTTATTTGCGAAAAGGCGTTTTCTTCCATCACGGAAAGGAAATGAATGCCCATGATGCGGCCTACACGCTGCTCCGGTTGAACCAGCTATCCCGGACTATTCCAGAATTGTGGATGTTTCAGCAAATACGGACAGTTACGCCTACAGACGAGTATGCGGTTGAGCTCATTCTGGATGCGCCCAATCACGGATTCATTCACTATTTGACGTCAGAGCGCGCCTCCGTTATTCCGGCGGGGATTTGCGAGGAAATGAACGAGCGGTTTGAGCTTGAGCCGCTGGGAACCGGCCCGTTTCTCGTGGAGCGCAACGAATGCCAGCTGCTCGTTCTACGTGCACATCACATGTACTTCCAAGGGCGGGCCCATCTGGATCAAGTCGAGCTATGGGTGGTAGCGGAAAAGGAAATCGAGGGGAAAACAGTCCAGCTGGACGGATATGATCTTCGCTGGGGGCCAAAGACTGCGGAAGAGCCGGACTGGAAGTCTGTCACCAGGGTGGCGGTCGGGTGCAAGATGCTGTTGTTTAACCTGAAGAAAGCGGGCTGGATGCAAAATCGTGCGGCACGCCATGCGCTCTGTTCGGCTATCGATAAGGCGGCGTTCATCGATGCGGTCGGAAGCGGAGAGTTGAGCCCGGCAGCGAGCATTCTCGGCGAGCATGAGGAAGGCAGCGCACCGGAAAAGTCCCGCGATGCAGCAGCTGAGCTTCGGGAACTCGGGTACGATGGCGAAGCATTGCAGCTGTATACATACGTGTTTCAACAGAATGAACAGGAAGCGCACTTGCTTGCCCGGACGTGGGCAAAGCTGGGCGTCAAGGTAGAGGTGACGGTTCTGCCCGTTCAAGCGTTTAGTTCCAACGCGTATGTGGAGCAGGCTGACCTGATTTTATACTACCAGGTTACCGATGAGAACCGGGAGCTGTTCCTGCATGAGATGTATCTCTCGCCGCAGAGTCTCTTAAGCCGGTACTTGTCAGCGCCACTGAGTGAAGATGTCGGCCGGCAGATGCCTGAGATCATGCAGGAGGCGACAGCGGAGAAGCGGATTGCCCGCCTGCTTGCCCTGGAGGATCAACTCAAACGGGAGAATGCCGTCCTGTTCTTGTACCACCGGCATGAGCGGGCGACGTATCATCCCGCGTTGAACGGCGTGACGCTGAATGCGCTTGGCTGGGTGCCGTTTAAGGATGTCTGGTTTCAGAGCAGAAAAGCTTCGCATGGATTCGATACGGCGAGAAACGCATAAGTAAGATTAGCTATTCTCAAGGCTATCGAGCTTTCATGATAATCGGACAATAGCAAAAATACATGTGAGAAACACAAGAGCTTTTCCATGAATAACCATAACAATCGCAAGCTTCTTTCATATCCTGATGTAGACAAAACTCATCGTTCGGGGGATGAAGGGAGTGGCCCGTTTGGCTGTTTCTCGCAGAAAAAGGATTTTCAACAGTAAAGATGCGATAGTACTCGCAGCTATGTGTTTTCAAACATACCAGTTATATGAGAAGAGCAAGCTTGTTTTACCAAAAGGCTTTAAACTTCGACATACGATTCGTGCTGGCGCAGCAGAGGAAAAAAAAGAGGTATTCGGATTCATTGCGGAGTCAAAAGATAGAGTCGTTGTAGCTTTTAGAGGCAGCGATTCGCTCCAGGACTTGGTTTCGGATGTGAACGTCTTTCAAGTGCGGTATCCTTTTGTTGAACGTGCTGGCAAAACTCATCGTGGAGTCACAAGCATATATGAAACAACAAGAAACAGATTAATCAAGGAAGTACAAAAACTCTCCACCCGAAAAAAACTATTTATTACTGGACATAGCTTAGGCGGTGCTTTGGCAACGCTGTTTGCTTTGGACGTTGCAGTCAATACAAAGTTTAAAAAACCTATTGTGTATACCCTGGCCAGTTTCCGCGTAGGGAACCCGGCCTTTGTCTCACGGTTTAACAGCAAGGTAAAAAACAGTGTCCGCATATACAATGTTCATGACCCAATTCCTTTTTACTTTGTAAATCCTCTATATATCCTCCCATTTACAAAGAAAGGGTTGGTTTATCGACATGTACAGAGAAAGGTTCGGCTCTTTTTTATACCGTTTAATCATAAGATTGAATGCTATTTTCATCATGTAAGCAAAAAGAATCCCGTTTTTTCCAAAGCCATACGCACCGCAAACCCGGGGTTTTGCCCCAGCACAGGAAAATGTTGAACTACGCTCTATTCAGCAGCTTGCTGCAGATGCGCTTTCCGCTCTGGCGCTTGGTTTCTCCCGATCAGAACCATCCCGGCGATAATCAGCGCCCCGCCCGACCATTGCTGCCATCCGGCATGCTCCCCCAACACGATCACGGACAGCAGCAACGCAGTAAACGGCATCATACCGGATAGCGAGGCAGCCGTCGAGGCATGACAGCGACTAATCCCGGCATACCAGAAGATGAATGCCAGTGCCGTGACAAACGGACCGTACCACACAAGTGTCAGCCATTCGCTCCAACCGATTGCGGAAAGAGCGGAGAAGGGGGCCTCAACGAGTGAGGGAATCAGGCAAAGCATCAATGCCATGGCCGATACAAGCGTAGTTTGCACGATCGGAGGAAGCGGGACACTGTTGTCGTTCGTTGCTACTACGGCGCTGCGTGAAAGGATCGCAAACAGGGACTCGCTGACGGCAGCGCACAGTACCAGTACATTGCCGACAAAATGACTCAGGGAAAAGGAACTGCCCGATCCAGGTGCGAGCAGTCCCTGAATCAGGAGAATGCCGCTGACGGTACAGAGAATTCCGAGCATCGCCGCCCGGTTGATCGCCTCTTTCAACAGCAGCACGGCCAGCAGCGCAGTGACAGCAGGCGTCGCGCCCGTTAAGATTCCGGCTTCTGCGGCACTCGTACGCGACAGGCCGTAGAGCAAAAACAGGCGAAACAAAAATACGCCAAAGAGCGCCTGAAAGCTCAGCAAAATCCAGTGCCTGGGCGAGAGCCGGCGGACTGTTTGCGCGAGTTTTCCCCGACACAGCGGGAGCAGACAGACAAGAGAGAAGAACAAACTGACGGCAGTGATTGTAAAGATTCCCAAACGCCCGTGAACAAAGCGCGCGGCAATCACCGAGGTGCCCGCAAGTGAAAATGCGCCCAACAGGTAGAACATACCTTTCATTCGCTCCAAAAAAACACACCCCTCATCTGTTCAAGCAGTATGGTACAATCGTAGAAAAGAAACTGGTACGGGTAAAGGGCCGGTACAGCCCGAATAAATACAGACCAGTTGGAGGGCATATGTGGGGGATTGAGCTGCAGCGACAGAGTGAAGTATCGCTGAAACGCCAGATTTATCAAGCACTGAGAGAGCAGATATTGCACGGCAGACTAAAAGCGGGCGAAACGCTGCCATCCACCCGTGACCTGGCAAGCGAGCTGAACGTATCGCGCAATACAGTGAATGAAGCGTACGATATGCTCATTGTCGAGGGCTTCGTCATCAGCCGTCAGGGGGCACCGACACGGGTGGCTGAAGGGCTGCGGTTGCCAGACGACAGGCCGGATGGCGGAGCGGTGAAGCCGGAGCTCGTGACGCGCTCCTTTGCAGCCGATTTCCGCACCGGACAGCCGGATCTGCGCCAGTTTCCACGCTATCTCTGGCAGCAGATCGCCGGGAAGACGCTGCAGGAGCTGCCGGCAAAGCTGTTCGGTTATACCGGCCCCGATGGGTTGCCCGCGCTGCGCGAAGAAATTGCCGCATGGCTGTTGCGCAGCAAGGGGCTTGCAGTAGCTCCCGGCGATCTTTTCATCACGGCGGGCGCGACTCACGCCTTGCATCTGGTCGCCGATTTGTTGTACCGGGAAGGCAAGGAGATTCTCGTGGAGGATCCCTGCAACCACGGGATGCTGCAGACGCTCGTCAACAAAGGGTATCCGATTGCGCCGATTCCCGTTGATGCACACGGGCTGCAGACGGACTGCCTGCATGGAAAACACGCTTGCGCTGTCTACGTGACTCCGTCCCATCAATTTCCGCTGGGAGCGATCCTGCCTGCGGGCCGGCGCGCTGCGTTAATCCGCTTTGCCCGCGAAACCGACAGCTTTATAGTCGAGGATGATTACGACAGCGAGTTCCGCTATTACGGCGACCCGGTTGCACCGCTGTATGCGCTCGATCCGCAGCGGGTTATTTACGTCGGCACGTTCAGCAAAGTCCTGTTTCCGGCACTGCGCATCGGCTACGTGATTCTTCCCGGCAGGCTGCACAAGCGCTGGCGCTATTTGCGCACCCATACGGATGTGCAGAATCCGCCGTTCGAGCAGGCAGCGCTGGCTGAGCTATTGCGGACAAGAAAGTTTGATCGGCATCTGGGGAAAATGCGAAAGCTGTACGGAGAGCGTCGACAGGCGCTGCTGACAGCGCTGAAAGCGTGCTTCGGGGATACATGGCGCTCCTGGGGAGATGCAGCGGGACTGCATCTTGCCGTCGCGTTTCCGGGCATGAGCTTTGACGATGCGTTTGCAAAAAAGGCGATGGACAGCAAGATACGCATTACTCCCGTGGAATACCACACCATTCGCAAGGGCCAGCATGCCGACAAGCTGCTGTTTGGCTACGGGCATTTGGAACCGGAGGAAATCGCTCGGGGCGTTGGCTTGCTGCATGATTTTTTGCAGGCGGAATACGGCGGCTTTTGGTCAGGAAGGGAGTAAAGGAAAGAAGAGGCCGGCAATCGGGATGCTTGTCCTGCGGAAAACCCCTTTTTGGCCGAAGCGCAAAACACAGCGGTACGGCAGTCAGCAGCTGACGAGAACAGACTCCGCCAGACGTCCTACCGCGTAAAAAAACCAGTATCGTGTACATACGGCTGTCATTTGTCCATCCATTTTGCGGATGAACTGATGACAGCCGTTTTTGCCGGAATGCGGTATAATCATCTGTATAATGACTCGACAGACAGGGAAGAGGTATAAGCCGATGATTTTTTTCCAAGTGATTCTTCCGGTGTTGCTTATTTTTTTGAGCGGCTACTTGGTGCAGCGCAAGTTCAAGCTGGATCTCAAGCCAATCTCGACACTCTCCATTTACGTACTGCAGACGGCACTTGTATTCCGAACATTTTATAAAACCGCGCTTGACATGCAATTGTTCTATATTGTCGCCATTTCCATGCTGCTGTTGGTCGGACTGATCCTGCTGACCCAGCTCGCTTCACGCTGGTTCAAGTTTGACCGGCAGCAGGAAAGCGCCATGATGCTTTCGACCGCATTCATGAACAGCGGCAATTACGGGACACCGATCATCCTCTTTGCCTTTGGGGAAACAGGCTTTGCCTATGCCGTGCAAATCATGGTGTTTCATTCCATCATCATGGGCGTATTCGGAGTCTACTACGCTTCGCGCGGCAAGGCCGGGGCAAGTGCGGCGATCAAGGCCGTACTGAAGCAGCCGGCGAATTACGCCGTGATCGTCGCTGTGCTGTTCCAACAGCTGCACATCGTCATTCCGGACAGCTACTACCAGGCGATCAATCTCGTCGCCCAGGCCTCGATCCCGACAGTCATGCTGATTCTTGGCATGCAGCTGGCCAACGTAACGCTGAAATCGTTTGAGTGGCGTGAACTCAGCACAGCCAGCGTGATCCGGCTGGTCGCCTCGCCTGTTTTGGCCTACGTGATCTGTCTGTTCTTCCCGATCGATCCGCTGCTGCAAAAGGTGCTCGTGATCCTCGCCGCAATGCCGTCGGCGGCCACTACGGCCATGTATGCGATTCAGTTCGATACGAGACCCCAGTTCGTATCCAGCAGCGTGTTGATTACGACCGTGATCAGTGTGGGGACGCTGACGCTTTTGTTGAATGTGCTGCAATAAGGGACGGGTGACGAATCATGGATGATCTGCATCAGCTGAAGGAACTGCCTGAATCAAAGAACAAGGAAAAATGCTCAGCGGTCAGTTTGGCAAGAAGCAGCATGTGCTGTTTCTGCATACGGGTGGAACGCCTGGACTGTACACGGCTCCACAGCTGTTCTTGCGGGAGCAGGCGGCCCGCTGCCTATTGCGGCTGCGGAGGCTCCACTGCCACATCTTACTCCAAGTCAGCAAATCGCAGAGAACAGGCCCTCACACAGAATGAGGGCCTGTTCGATTCACACATCCAGCTGCACTGGTCTACAGAGCTTCGGTGAGGTTTTTGAAATTTTCCATATCGATAAAAATTTTCTTTTCTCTGACATGGATCGCTTGCTGATTTTGCAGCTCAAGCAATACTTTTGTCACGGTTTCCCGGACCGTCCCGGTCATATCGGCAATTTGTTGATGGGTCAGTTTGAGATCGATCAATACGCCTGTCTGGTCGTGAACGCCGTGTTTTTCGCTCAGGCGCACCAGCATTCTGATGATCCGTGAGCGGGCGTCCAGTATTGTCAGGTCCGTGATCAACTCGTTTGCCTTCCGCAGGCGGTCGAGTGCTGATTCCAATATCCGCAGCGAAATTTTCGGCTCATGGTTTAAAAGGGAGACAAAGTCGCGGCGTTTCAACACGTAAACGACTGTCTTTTCCATCGTCTTGGCTGAAGCGGAGCGGACCTGCTCGTTTTCCAAGACAGCCATTTCCCCAAAAAAATCGCCATTGCGAAAAACGGCGAGAATAATATCCCGGACTTCATCGTCACGGTAAATTTTTACGATGCCCGATTTTATAATGAACAGTTCTTCTCCTGGTTCACCTTCTTTGAATATTTCGACGCCTTTTTTATAGGTGCGCGTAAGAAACAGAGGGGATAGCTTGTCCAGATCCTCTTCATCCAGGTCCTGGAAAAAGGGAAAGCTGCGAAGGAATAGCTGCTCGCTCACTCGTAAACGCCTCCTTTTCTTTGGGATTTCAGTACAGGGGGACTGTCATGCAAGTATATGTAAAAGTCAATTGCTGGCGATTGAATCCGGCGGGATCGTTGGTTCATGAACGTGCTGCACCGTGTCTTCGCATTTCAATCCGACAAATGCGGCCAAGATACGGCAACACCCCCAATTCTACACGTTTTGACAAAAAAATAAAGCCGCGTCACGCATTGTTTGGCAAATCGTTGGTTTTTTGGTGAAATCCCATTCCCGGTACAATACGGGAAAGAGGTGATCGGATGTGCGGTCGGTACACACTGATAACAGACATTCGCAAGCGCATGGACCTGTGCGCGGATGTCCGCTTCCGGGAGCATCTGGGAGGATATGGGAGGATCTTTTTGGATGTCCCGGTTCATGGCGGCTGAGCGTGCGGAGGCAGGCGAGAGGGAAAAATATCGGCGATTATCAAGGGTGTCTGCCCCAAACATCTGTGATAACATATAACCCATGTTTAACCCGAACACGTTGTCAATCCGGTGAAAAAAGGAGATTATCTATCGGCAGTTAATCCAATAGCGGGCCTAGTTCCATACGGAAACGGGGGAACCACTTCCAGGGGTTAATTCTGTGCAAACAGAAGGGATGCCATTCTGCCATCCTACCCGTCAGCTAACCTCGTCGGCTAAAGCAGACCATTCATCATACCCGGGAAACTGTGCAGCAGGCTGTGTCGCTCTGTAAGCGAAAACCAGCGTCTGCATGGGTGGATTCCCTGTGTCTTTTATCGCGCAAACAGTCGACTCACTGCTTTCCGTAAGGGCTGGCCCTCTAGGACGGATGCAGTGTGTCGGCTTTTTTTATCTATTTTTCAGGGGAGGTACATGCGATGAACAAAGCAAAACTTGGCAGACTGGCTTGTATCGTAGGGCTGATGTCGACGCTGTTGTTTGCCGGCTGCTCTTCCGAACAAGCGGCAGGGCCGCAGACGGGAGACAAACCGGCGACAGCCGAATCGACATTGGAAAAGGCGAAGAAACAAGGCTTTATCACCGTCGGCTTTGCCAATGAAATCCCGTATGCCTATGCGACGCCGGATGGCAAGCTGACCGGAGAAGCGGTCGAAGTCGCCCGGGTGATTTTGCAAAACATGGGCATCAAGGAGATGAACGGGGTGCTGACGGAATTCGGTTCGCTGATTCCGGGACTGAAGGCAGGGCGCTTTGACATGATTACCGCGGGCATGTACATCACACCCAAGCGGGCGATGGAGGTCGCGTTTGCCAATCCCGACTACAGCATCGGCGAGGCGATCGCCGTCAAACAGGGCAACCCGTTGAAGCTGCACAGCTACAAGGACATCGCCGACAATGCCAAGGCCAAAATCGCCGTCATGAGCGGAGCGATCGAGATCGAATACCTGGAAAAGTCAGGCGTGAAAAAAGAGCAAATGGTCATCGTCCCGGATCAGCCGTCAGGAGTCGCCGCCTTGCAGGCCGGTCGGGCCGATGCGATCACGATGACGGGACCGTCCTTGCAAGCCGTGCTTGACAGCGCCAAAGATGCGTCGTTGGAGCGGGTGCAGGATTTTGTCCAGCCGGAAATTGACGGGAAGAGCATCCGCGGCTACGGTGCTGCCGCGTTCCGCAAGGCCGACCAGGATTTTATCGACGCCTACAACCAAGAGCTGGAGAAGCTGAAGCAGTCCGGGGAGCTGCTGAAAATACTGAAGCCGTTCGGGTTTACCGAGCAAGAGCTGCCGGGCGATATGACGGCTGAGGAGTTGTCCAGGTCTTGATGGCCATTTTGGGCACACATCCGTTTGACTTGCTTCCGGCTCTGTGGAAAGGCGTCGTCATCACTCTGGAAGTCGCAGCACTGTCCGTCATCGTCGCGTTTGTGCTGGCGTTTGTCGCCGGCTTTGCCCGATTGTCCAAACGCTGGATCGTCCGTGCCGTATCGACTGTTTACGTGGAAGTGTTTCGCGGCACCTCGCTGTTGGTGCAGCTGTTCTGGCTGTTCTACGCCTTGCCGCTGCTGGGGCTGGAGCTGGCACCGTTGGCAGCGGGAACGCTGGCCCTGGGACTCAACTACGGGGCGTATGGCTCCGAGGTGGTCAGAAGCTCGCTTGCCGCGATCCCGCGCGGGCAGATAGAAGCGGCGATTGCGCTGAATCTGACGCCCCGCCAGCGGATGTTCAAGGTGCTCTTGCCGCAAGCGTTTGTCATGATGCTGCCGCCCTTCGGCAACCTGCTCATCGAACTGCTCAAAGGCACATCACTGATCTCGCTGATCACGCTGGCTGATCTGACGTATCAGGGCAATCTCTTGCGGACATTTGACGCATCCAGAACATTTGAAATCTTCGGTCTGATTCTGGTGCTGTACTTTATCATGGCTTATCCGTTGACGCTCGCGATGCGTTGGCTGGAGAAGCGCATGTCAGCGGGGAGGGTGTAACCATGTGGAGCTGGGAATTTGCCTGGAGCATCTTGCCTGAGATTTTGCGCTCGATCCAGATGACCATCTACGCGACGCTCGTCGGCTTTGCCATCGCGCTCGTCGGCGGATTCGTCCTGATGCTCGGACGCAGAGCGCCCTTCAAGTGGCTGTCGCTGCTTTCCACAGCATTCATCGAGTTCGTTCGCAGCACGCCGCTCCTGGTGCAACTGTACTTTCTGTTTTACGGGTTGCCGACCATCGGCATCTCGCTCCCGGTATTCGCATCAGGTGTACTGGGCTTGGGGATTCACTACAGCGCGTATCTGTCCGAGGTGTATCGCTCGGGGATCGAGGCCGTGCCCAAAGGCCAGTGGGAGGCAACGACAGCGCTGAATTTCAGCAAATGGCAGAAGTGGCGGCTGGTTATCATTCCCCAGGCGATCCGGCCGATCATTCCGGTGCTGGGCAACTACTTGATCGTCATGTTCAAGGAGACGCCGGTTCTGTCGGCGATCACGCTGGTCGAAATGCTGCTGACGGCGAAAATGATCGGAGCGGAGTCGTTCCGCTACGTCGAGGCCTTCACGATCGTCGGCGCACTGTTCCTGCTCTTGAGCTATACGTCGTCCCTGCTTGTCAGGCGAGTGGAAATCAGGCTGAATCAACGGTAACCGATAACAGGCAAAAAGGAGGAGAACAACAATGCAGACGGCAACGTCCGAGCAAGCTGCAAGCGCCCGGCCGATGGTCCGCTACCGCAACATCGGCAAGACATTCGGCGAGCAGACGATTTTGCGCGACATCGATCTGGATATCGCGCCAGGGGAAAAAGTGGCGGTGATCGGCCCGAGCGGCTCCGGCAAAACGACGCTGGCCCGGCTGTTGATGACACTTGAAGAGCCGACGACCGGGACGATTGAAGTAGACGGGGAGCTGCTCTGGCACAAGCACGTCAACGGCCGGCTCGTGCGGGCCGACGAGCGGCACCTGCACAAGCTGCGCGGGAAAATCGGCATGGTGTTTCAGCATTTCAATCTGTTTCCGCACATGACGATCCTGCGCAATGTCACCGAAGCGCCGGTTCATGTCCTCGGGCTGTCGCGAGCGGAAGCCGAGGAGCGGGCCGTTGCCATCCTGCAGAAAGTCGGTCTGGACCACAAGCTGGACGTGTATCCGGCACAGCTGTCCGGCGGGCAAAAGCAGCGCGTGGCGATTGCCCGGGCGCTCGTCATGCGGCCAAAAGTCATGCTCTTCGACGAGGTGACTTCGGCACTCGACCCGGAGCTGGTCGGCGAGGTGCTGGCGGTCATCAAGGAGATTGCCAGCGAGGGGGAGATGGCGATGCTGTTGATCACCCATGAGATGGACTTCGCCAGGGATGTGGCGGATCGCGTCATCTTCACCGACGGCGGCAGCATCGTCGAGCAAGGGACGCCTGAGCAGATTTTTCACGATCCGCAAAGTCCGCGCTTGCAGGCATTTCTGAGCCGCTTTCGCGCGGGCTAGGGAAAGGAGGTGATGCAGATGAAAACGATGGAAACGATGAAAACGATGGCAGCGACGCAGGTCGTCATGCGCAAGCCGACGGAGCATGACGGGGCGGCCATGTGGCAGATGGTCGAAGAAACGAGCACGCTTGACGGAAACTCGCCCTATGCCTACCTGATGCTCTGCAAGTATTTTGCCGATACGTGCGTCATTGCCGAAGCAGCAGGCGAGCCGATCGGCTTCATCGCCGGCTTCCGCCTGCCGTCTGACGCCAGCACGCTGTTTATCTGGCAAATCGGCGTCCGTGCCAAGCATCGCGGCAAGCGGGTGGCCGGCAGGATGATCGAATCGCTGATCAAGCGCGAGGCGTGCCGCGATGTACGCTTTCTGGAGGCGACGGTGACGGACACGAACGCGGCGTCGCGCTCGCTGTTTCAGGGAATGGCCGCCAAATTGAAAACGCGCTGCGAGGTCAAGGCGTGCTTTCCCGAGCATTTGTTTCCGAAGACTGACCATGAAGCGGAATGGACGTACCGGATTGGGCCAATGAACGCAAAACGATAGGAGGTTACGCATGAATACGATTGCGCAAGAGAGAACACCACTATACGTATTTGATCAGTTGGAATCAGAGGTAAGGAGCTATTGCCGCAGTTTCCCTGTCGTGTTTACGAAAGCGCAGGGACATACGCTGTGGGATCGGGATGGCAAGGCGTACATCGACTTTTTTGCCGGAGCGGGGGCGCTCAACTACGGGCACAACAACCCGGCGATCAAACGGAAAATCGTCGATTACTTGAGCAAAGACGGCATCGTGCACAGTCTGGATATGGCCACGGAGGCGAAGGAAAGCTTCCTGCAGACGTTCCAGCGGGTGATTTTGCAGCCGCGCGGTCTCGACTACAAGGTGATGTTTCCCGGTCCGACGGGGACGAATGCCGTCGAGAGCGCACTCAAGCTGGCCCGCAAAGTGACGGGCCGGGAGACGATCTTCAGCTTTACGAACGGATTTCACGGCATGACGCTCGGGGCGCTGGCTGCCACGGGCAACCGGATGAAGCGCAGCGGAGCCGGCGTGCCGCTCACCAATACCGTCGCGATGCCGTACGACCGCTATCTGGGAGACGACATCGATACGGTTGGCTACATCGAACGACTGCTCGAAGACGATGGCAGTGGAGTCTCTCTCCCCGCAGCCATGATCCTCGAAACCGTTCAGGGCGAGGGTGGCCTCAAGGCAGCCAGCGTCGACTGGCTGCAACGCATTGCCGCGCTGTGCCGCAAATACGGGATCCTGCTGATCGCCGACGACATTCAGGCCGGCTGCGGCCGGACCGGTTCCTTCTTCAGCTTCGAGCAGGCCGGGATTTACCCTGACATCGTCTGCCTGTCCAAATCGATCGGCGGCTACGGCCTGCCGCTGGCCTTGACGCTGTTCAAGCCGGAGCTGGATGTATGGAAGCCCGGCGAGCACAACGGGACGTTCCGCGGCAACAACCTCGGCTTTGTCGCGGCGACGGAAGCGTTGAGCCATTGGGAAGACGACCGTTTGAGCCGGGGCGTCTACGCCAAGGGCCAGCGGATTCGCGAAGTGTTGGCCGAGCTGGCCGACATGTGGCCGCAGCTCGCCGCAGAAGTGCGCGGGCGTGGCATGCTGCAAGGGCTGGCCATCGGCGTGGACGGTCTGGCCGAGCGGATTTGCGCCCACGCCTTTGAACGCGGACTGATCGTCGAGACATCCGGGCCGCGCAGTGAGGTCATCAAAATCATGCCGCCGCTGACGATCGATGACGAGGCACTGGAACAAGGGCTGCGCATTCTCGCAGCGAGCATCCAGGCAAGCAGCAAAGCGCAAGCAAGCAACCAAGCAGGCAGAGAAGGGAGAGAGCAAGCATGATCGTAAAACATTTGGAGGACATCATCGGAACGTCAGACGACGTCGATACGCCGACGTGGAACAGCAGGAGATTGCTGCTGAAAAAGGACGGCATGGGCTTTGCCTTAAACGATACGGTGATCAAAGCCGGGACGGAGACGCTGATCTGGTACCAAAATCACGTAGAGGCGGTCTATTGTATCGAAGGCGAGGGCGAGATCGAGGTGGTCGGCGGCAAGACGTATCCGATCAAGCCAGGCATGATCTACGCCCTGGACGGACACGAAAAGCACTACCTGCGGGCCGCGGCGTCGACGCATATGCGCATGGTGTGCGTGTTCAATCCGCCGCTGACTGGTAGCGAGGTTCACGATGAGCGCGGGGTGTATCCCGTACTCGACGAATAGCTGTACGATGGTCAATCACATGAACGCAGGAAGGGAGCGTTTTACATGAACCAGATGAAATCGGTTGTGGAAGATCTGTACCCATCGCGAGTCAGTCAGAAGCCGGCAATTTTGGAGCGGCGCGATCCCGTCGTCTATCCGAGCGCATTCGGCGAACACGTGCAGGTGAGTGGCGAGCTCCTCGCCTCCTATGAAAAAAACGGCTACGTCTCGCTGAAAAACTTTTTTTCACCGGCAGAGGTTCAGGACATGCGCGACGAACTGAGCAAGCTGTGGGCCGAGAACCGGGACTCCGAGCGCAAGGAGGTCATTCGCGAGCCGGCCAGCAGGGAGATTCGCTCGATTTTTGCCGTGCACCGCGATAACCAGGTGTTTCAGCGGCTCTCGCAGCACCCCCGGCTGCTTGCGCTGGTCAAACAAATTTTGGGCAGCGACGTGTATATCCACCAGTCCCGGATCAACTATAAAAAAGGTTTCTCGGGAAAAGAATTTTACTGGCATTCGGATTTTGAGACGTGGCACGTGGAGGATGGCATGCCGCGGATGAGAGCGCTCAGCTGCTCGATAGCCCTGGAGGACAACTACCATTACAACGGACCGCTCTTGTTGATCCCCGGCTCGCACAAGAAATTCGTCGCCTGCGTCGGGGAAACGCCGGAGGACCACTACGAACAGTCGCTGCGCAAACAGGAGTACGGCGTTCCCGATCAAGACAGCCTACAGGCCTTAGTCGAGCAGCATGGCATCGATGCTGCTGTCGGCCCGGCCGGGACGGTCACACTGTTCGACTGCAACATCATGCACGGCTCCAACGGCAACATCACGCCGCATCCGCGGAGCAATGTGTTCATCGTCTACAACAGCGTGGAAAACCGTTTAAAAGCGCCTTTTTCCGGACAAAAGCCGCGTCCGGAGTACATCGCCACACGCGACTGAGCGTCTGTGCGAGAGGTGCAGTACAAGATGAGCTGCAGTGAGCGGCACACGAGCGGCACAGCACCAGCAAGATCTGCTCGCACACTGACGGCAGGGGAGAAGCGCTGCTGCTTCCCCCTGTCACCCAACGAAAAGAGGAGGGATTCGATGGCAATACTCGTACAAAAGTACGGCGGTACTTCTGTCGGCTCGGTCGAGCGGATTGCACGAATCGCGGATAAAGTGATCCGGGCGAGAGCGGCTGGCCACAGTCTGGTCGTCGTCCTGTCGGCCATGGGCAAGACGACGGACGCATTGGCCCAAATGGCGAGAAGCTTGGCAGACACGCCTGACCCTCGCGAGGAAGACATGCTGCTCTCCACTGGCGAGCAGATTTCCATCGCACTCTTGTGCATGGCTCTGCAGCAAAAAGGAGTGGACGCCGTCTCGCTTACCGGCTGGCAGGCAGGTATTCGGACGGATGCCGTTCACGGCAACGCCCGGATTGTATCCGTGGATACGTCGCCGATCCGCAAGCATTTGGCCAGGGGAAGCGTCGTTGTCGTCGCCGGCTACCAGGGGGTGACGGCGGCAGGCGAGATTACCACCTTGGGACGGGGCGGCTCGGATACGACCGCCGTCGCGTTGGCGGCGCATCTGCAGGCACAGCGCTGCGAGATCTATACCGATGTCACCGGCGTGTATACGGCTGACCCGCGCATCGTCCCGACGGCCCGCAAGCTATCGCGCATTTCCTACCACGATATGCTTGAGCTGGCCCGTCTCGGTGCTGGTGTGCTGCACCCGCGATCCGTGGAAACGGCCCGCGAAGGCAATGTGCCGCTCATTGTGCGCTCCAGCTTCAGCGATGAAGAAGGGACCCTGATCGAAGCGGCAGCGAATGACATGCAAGATTTGCCCGTTCGCGGAATTGCCCATCAGCACAATGTCGCAGTCATTTCAGCGTGCGGGGAGCAGGCGGACGTCGGAGCTGATAAGATTGTCGGCACGCTTGCCGATGAGGGGATCGAGCTGGAGCCGCTCCCGCTGCAGGATGAGACACATGCGCTCTCGTTTGTCCTCACGGGTGAAAAACTGCCGAAAGCGCTCGCTGTCCTGGAAGCCAACAAAGCCAAACTGCGCTTGTCTGAAGTGAAAGGCAAACCGCGTCTGGCGAGCATTTCCATCGTAGGCGTGAAACAGCCGGGGAAAGCGCATCTGGCCAGACGAATCAGCGAGGTCCTGCGGCAGAAACGCGTCGCGGTGCACCACCTGCACCAGAGCGGGCGAAGGATTTCCTGCTACATTCCCGCCGCTAATACGGAGACAGCGGTTCGCAGCCTGCATGACGCCTTCTGTCTGGGATAAGGGCGGCAGCAAGCGGTGCCCCGTTGATCGCAGGAAGCGGAAATGGGTGAGGGTCGAGATTGAAGAACTGGAAACGGATAAAGAGGGTTTACGGCTTGATACATTTCAAAGCCGACCAGGATGACATCAAGCTCGTCGCGATTGATGCATCCGGTCAATACGAGGTCGTCCAGATTCCTTGCGTTTACAGGATGAGCTGATAAAACGTTACATCCCGATATTGATTGAATTTGAACCCGACTTCGCGGAACGTACCTACCGGTTCGAAGCCCAGCTGCAGGAAAAGCTTTGTACTGGCTTCTTTGCCGCCGGTAATGCCGGCGATCAGCACGTGATAGCCAAGTTGTCTGGAACGTTCGATCAGCTCTGTCGTCAACAGCCTGCCCAGTCCTTTGCGGTAGTGATCTTTGTGAATGTAGATGGAAACTTCGGCTGTTTGCTGATAGGCAGGTTTCTCACGGAATGTGCTCAGTGAAGCATAGCCGATGGTGTTGTCCGTCAAGTATGACAACAATCAACCACTTCCTGCGAAATTGCTTATTGCATTGAAGGAGTTGTTTCTGTATAATCAAATGATAGGCTTATCAAATCAACGTAACCCTGTTGCTTCATGAACAAGAAACCTTTTCACGATTTCACATACTATTGCTGTACACAATATATAAAGGTTCATCGTTACGATAAGTTTTTGTTTTCCGTATATCACAACTGGCACGGTCATTGGAGCCGTAAGGATGGAAGAGAGGTAGGGCTTTCGTCGTTTGGATTCCAAAAGCTTTAACGGTAGTTTTGCAAGCATGATTGATTTGAATCAAATAAGTCTGACGATAAAAACAGGAGGCATGGCCCCTGTTTTTATTTATCTGTCTATGAAAAATATCGAATATTGAAACTACTTTTCCACTCTTATATGATGGTGGTACATTTCCAAATACAGTCAGGGGAATGTATCGTAGATTGATGACAGAAGGCAAAAGCAGATGAATGCTCGTGAAGAGTACGATTGGAAAGAGCTTGTCGGCTACGAGCAATTCACAATGAAACGGGGGAGAATGACATGCTATACGATTTTGATACGGTGATCGATCGCTACAACACGTCCTCGGTTAAATGGGACGAAGTCGGAAATTTGTTCGGCGACAAGGATCTGCTGCCGATGTGGGTGGCCGATATGGATTTTAAGGCGCCGGCACCGGTTATTGAGGCGATCAAGCAGAAAGCGGAGCACGGCATTTTTGGCTACACGTCACGGCCGGATTCCTACTACGAAGCGGTGATCGGCTGGTTTAAGCGCCGCCACAACTGGGAAGTGCAGAAGGAGTGGATTTGCCACAGCCCTGGCGTTGTCCCTGCCTTGACGTATATGGTTCAGGCATTCACCCAGCCTGGCGACAAGATCGTCATCCAGCCGCCGGTTTATTATCCGTTTACGAATGTCGCCGTCGCGAATGATCGCCAGATCGTCCACAATCCGCTCCGCTTCGAGGACGGACGCTATACGATGGACTTCGCTGATTTGCGCAGCAAGCTTGATCCCGCTGTAAAGCTGTTGATTTTATGCAATCCGCACAACCCGGTGGGACGGGTGTGGACAAAAGAAGAGCTGACCGAGCTGGGGAACATTTGTCTCGAACACAATGTGCTGGTCATAGCCGATGAAATCCACTGCGATCTGCTGTTGAACGGCCATGTCCACGTGCCGTTTGCACAACTATCGGAAGCGTTTGCGCAAAACTCCGTCATCTGTACGGCACCGAGCAAAACGTTCAACCTGGCCGGACTGCAAACCTCCAATATTATCATCCCGAATGAAAAATGGCGGGAGGCCTTTACGACCAGACTGGACACGCTTTCGATTCGCAGGACCAACACGTTTGGCCTGGTTGCCACCGAAAGCGCGTACCGTTTCGGCGATGAATGGCTGGACCAGCTGCTCGCCTATCTCGAGGAAAATCTCGCGTTCATGACCGATTACCTCGCTCGGCACATCAAGGAAATCAAGGTCATTCAGCCGGAAGGAACGTATCTCGTCTGGCTCGATTGCCGCGAATTGGGGCTGGATGCCAAAGCGCTTGAGCAGCTGAATCAAAAACAGGCCAAGGTAGCGCTGGATGAAGGATATATTTTCGGTGAGGGCGGGGCAGGGTTTGTCCGGATTAACATCGCGTGTCCGCGCTCCATTCTGGCAGAGGGGCTCAAGCGAATCGAGCAGGCTGTGAACGCATACAAGGGCGAGCATCGCTAAACGCAACGATGCATCGAAGCAGTTCCGCTACACGCATGATTCGCCGTTCATCGAAATCATTCTCACTTATACTGGGGAAAAGCAAAGCAGCTTCATTCATTCAGTAGATAGGAGATGACCTGATGAATCCCGTTGTATTCGGTTTATTGGTCGTGCTGACAACCTCGTTGATGGGCTCTTCCTTTGCGATCGGCAAAATCGGCTTGGGGTACGTGTCGCCGCTGCTTTTGGTCGGCTTTCGCTTCACGCTTGCCGGGCTTTTGATGGCGCTCTGGGTGA
>CAMIVR010000070.1 GCA_946402065.1 uncultured Brevibacillus sp.
GGGAAGCAGTCGGGCGAAAACTGCCTTGGTACCCTGTCATTAAGCCGAATTGAACCGCTTTTTTCACGTATGGCAGCGCCCAGGAAGCGATTTGGCTCGAATCTGTCAGTGAAACGGACGGAACCTGCACAGGCTCGCCAATCAGTGCCCGCACAAGCAAAGCAGCCGCTTCCTGTCGACTGATCGACTGATTCGGCTGAAACTGTTTCTCGCTTTTACCGTTGATGATGCCAAGCGATGCTCCAGCCTGGACCCATCCGAATGCCCACGATGTTTTCGTCACGTCCTGGAAGATCGGGAGCTGGCTTGGCAGCTGTGCGATGCCCAGCGTTCGATCCAGCATTGTGACGAACTCCGCCCGTGTAATCGATTTGGTCGGGTAAAACATTCCATTGTCTCCTACGACGATGCCTTTCGCGTACAGCTTGAGAATCTGCTCTTTCGCGTAGCTGGTGGAGATGTCGCGGAATGGTTGTGCTGCGGCCATGGCACTCGTCAGGATGGACATGAGGAGGACGAGGAAGAACAATGGGAGTAATCGTTGTGCGTATTTTCTTCCAAACAATATGTATCTCTCCAATACTCGGACAATTCGTTCGTGTTCAAGCAACTTATTCCTGAATTAGTATAAATGTACGGAACGAATTTTAACATCTGTAGATTAATGGTAATTGGCAAGCTGCGTTTGTTTTACCTGACAGGATAAGACTGAACTGTCCTGTTGATCAACCGTTTCAGATCGTTTACACGATTGGGCATTTTCATTGTTGAGTGATTCAAAAGATCACATAGAGCAATCACGTCTTCCAGTCTGGATCGCAGCTGCCAATCTTCCGGAAGGGTTCCTCTTGCTTGCAGATACGAGTGGATAAAGTACGTGGCAAAAAGCGAGTCATGCTCTTCATACCGCAGCAGGTTGCCGATATCGATCAGACGGCTGCCAGCAAAGGCGAACTCCCAATCCAGCACAGCCGAAACACTGCAGGTTTGGTTCTCCTCAAGCAGAATATTCAACCCGTTAAAGTCTGAGTGAACGAGAACGGGGGAATCCTGATGCTGTCCTAGAAGAGGCGCGTAATGCTGGCAAAATGTCCACAGAGCATGTGCAAGTGGCTCGCCAAGAAGGATCGCGGTCTGTTTGGCAAAAAGACTGTCTTCGACGAATGCGAGGAAAAAGTGCGGGTCCATCGCAATGGGCTCTTTGATTTGCAAGTCTTTGCCGAAAAAACCGGCAACTTGAAAGCGGTAGGAGTGGATGTGGGCAAGTGTTTTTCCGACGGACGCAGCCGCTGCAGTGATCACTTCAGGGTCTTTCGATTTCCGTATATCTCGCAACAGCGAGCCGTCTTTCCACTCAACAATAGCCCAAGGTTGATCGATTTGTGTACAGCTCCAGTCCGTAAAGTAAATGCTGGGGATCGGAATGCGTTTTCCCAGTAAGTGAGCAAGCGCATGCTCTTTTTCTGCAATGTCTTTGCCACCGCGGTAAAGCCGCAGCAGATAGGGAGCGGGCAAATCGTTGAGCTGGATGAAATAGTTGGTATTGCTCAATCCATCGCCAATCAACTGAGCAGATCTAACCCATGAGTCAGGAAAGGCGGGCCGGACAAGCTCATCTATTTGCGCTAATGTCAGGGTAAACGGGGGCTGCGTGCGTTCCCAATGTTCTTTCATGCTCTCCTCCTCGAGATCTGAATGGACCGCATGTCTGTTTTCATGCCAGCTATGAGTAAATTCGGGAGCCAACGTCACGCTCCTAACACTTTCATTGAAACAAATGTTTTCGTTTGTTCGTACGTATAGTATGAATGATAAACGCAAATTTAGGAGGCACTCAACGCATGATGCAATACAAAATTGTCGGGGAAACAATGCAAACACTGTATATCGAATTGACGGAGGGAAGTAAAGGCATTTACAGCGAATCCGGCTGTCTGCTTTACATGACGCCAAATATTCGGCTGCAGACTAGCGGCACAGGCGGTATTGGGGGAATGTTCAAGCGCTTGATCACCGGAAACAGCGTATTTTTAAACCACTTTCATTTGCAGTCTGGCAATGAGGGCAAGGTCGCATTCACCACGCGCTTCCCTGGTCATATCATTCCGTTTCAATTATCGGGAAGAGACATCTATGTACAGCGCCATAGCTTTCTCTGCGCAGAGGAACGGGTTGGGCTGGAGCCGCAAATGGCGCTTAACGGAGTAGGCTTGTTTGGCGGGAACGGATTGGTGTACAACAAATTGTCTGGCTATGGCACAGCATTTATTTCCGTTGACGGAGAAACGGTAACAGAGGAGCTGCGCGCTAACGAGTCATTGCTGATTCATCCGGGACATCTTGCCGCGTATGAGGCGGGGGTTCGTGTGGAGCTGCAGCGCCAAATCGGATTTAAAAACATGTTTTTAAGCGGGGACGGGATCTTTTTGCTAAAAGTAACCGGGCCTGGCAAAGTGCTGCTGCATTCGTTAAGCGTGCATAGTCTGGCTGAGATTATTTCGTCGTACATGCCATCGAAATCGTAGGACAGATAATCTGCTTTCTGTATTTTGATAATCAGTGTCGATGGAACAATTGCCGCAGCAGCGCAAGGTTTATCATCAGCTGACAGATTTCGGGATAAACCGATAGAAGACGAAACGCAGCAAAAAAACGGCGAAGCAACAAGACGATTGCTTCGCCAGTGACATGATTAGCGGCTCTGCTGAAATTGCTCGAGAGATCTTAATAAATTGCTTTTCATTAACCGTGCAGCATTTTCCGAATCATGCGCTTCCAAAGCGTGAATAATCTCTCTGTGTTCCTGGGCAGCTGATTGCGATTCTTCCAGGGGAAGTTTTTGAAAGAAAAGGTATTTATAACGGCGGATGTGCATTTGCAAGGAAGAACTGAAGGACGCGATATATGGATTATCCGAAATATCGATAATCATATTATGAAAGTTCTCGTCGTATTCGATCGCCTGATACAGATCCTGTTCCTCAACGCTCTTGGCAAACGCCTCGTTTATTTCGTGCAAGTGCTGTATGTGCTCCGGTTGAATAAGCAGGGCGGCGGTTTCAGCAGCTAGCGAATGCAGGGCGGCAAGCGGAGCGTACAGCTTCATGATATTTTCTTGGTCCACTTTGGTAACGCGCGTGTCTTTGCCGGGAAACATCTGGACAAGCCCTTGCATTTCCAGTATTTGCAATGCCTCTCTAACAGGTGTTCTGCTTACGCCGAGAGCGGCGGCTAATTCGGCATCGTTCAATTTTTCATCCGGCAGTAGGGTTCCTTCGATGATCCATTTCTGAAGTTGTGCAAAGCCCTGTCTTTAGCGGATATACGGAGCGGTGTGGAAAAATCGGATGGAATCGGCATCTCGTTTCACCTCATTGGTACGCAATATTTCAAAATTTAATATCATCGCATTCACTAAGCAAATCGCAAACCCAAGCTCCGGATTTTCTCAGGTTCATCGATTATGTATTGAGACAACGCCTGGCCTCGATCTCTTCGGGTGCAACGTCAAACGTGATCGTTTGCAGATCACTGTCAATCGTAATCACATCGCCATCCTGCAGCAGGTCGATCCCGTCGGATATGGTGATTGTATTAAAGCGCAGCGGCGCTCCCCCGTGCTGCTGTGTACCTTGCTTGACCTTAATGCCCAGTTGGTCAATATGCATGTTGCAGGGAGTCGCTTCGCTCCACGTACTTGCGATGCCGATCATCGGCTTTAAAAAATCCTCATCCCCAAAGCCATCATGTCGCTTCATCCTCTCTCGTTATTATAAGGAGCAAGGGGACGGGAAGGTGTGAATATGAAAAGGCAAACGATTTCCAGACAATACTCCGATTACTTTACCGATATTTCAGATTCCTTGTGCCGCTCGGGTCATGCGGACGAACCAACCCAGAGCGTTGCAGTCCTTCCCCACACTGGGGAACCGGCTGTCATCGCCATGTTTGCTTGCGGGAAGGCTGGGAGCTTGATTACAGCGAAATGCTCCTATAGCTTCAATCTCGGTCTATACGGAAGAAACAATAACCGATAATCCAGTTCATGCAGCGTTCCAATAAAGGGACGTTGTTTTTTTGTAGCATTCTCCTTCCAGTGGCAACGATTCTCCGGCAATCGGCGGTAACCATATATGCTCGCCGCTGGAGCTGTTACGTGAGCGCTTGGTGTTCTAGGCGAATTATCGTAAAATGACGTTTCAAATGGCAGATTGGTTGTGTGTGGAAGCTTTTGACTGTTATCCGGGCTTTGGATAGGATTACCTGATCACTATGGCTTGCACGGTACAGTTGGAAATGAGCCTCATTAGAAAATGGATACGCGAAATTAGAAAATCCGTCAAACGTTAAAAATGATCCGTGGTCATATAGCGGCGTTTCCGAAAGTTTGGTACTCTGGTTTTAAATGAGAATGATTATCATTTAACTTTTTTAAAAAGTCCGTTGAACTGCGGGTTTTCTCCGTTAAGCGGCAGACTGGGGAGGAAGGGCTTATAAGGTTTAATAGGTGAATCAACCGGAAATGCCGGAAACAGATTATTCCGGAGAGAGGGGAACATGTATGAACAATAAAACGGGTGTGGCCCGATTGCTGGAAATTGCCGGGGAGAAGCGCGGGCTGCTGATCGTCTCCGACGTGCTCTCTTCGCTTAGCGCAATTTGCATGCTGATACCCTATGTATCCGTCTACTTTATTTTGAAAGAACTGCTTGAGCATGCAGCCAACCCGGCCGCGGCGGACGGCGGTTTGATGATCCGCTGGGGCGTTGTTGCCCTGCTCGGATTGCTCGCCAGCTTGCTCATGATGTATGCGGGGGGCATGGCTTCGCACGTGGCGGCCTTCCGTATTCTCTACGGTTTGCGCGTCAAGCTGTCGTCCCATATCGGAAAGCTTTCCCTGGGCTGGTTGAACGGCACAGCCACCGGAGCGGTCAAGAAGACGCTGCAGCAAAACGTGGAGAAGGTGGAGACATTCGTCGCCCACCAATTGCCAGATTTGGTTCATGTCGCCGTAACGACGGTGCTGATGATGGCGGTTATGTTTTCTTTGAACGGATGGCTGGCGCTTGCCTGCGTCGTGCCGATCCTGCTCGGATTCGGCGTGCAAATGCTGATGATGAGTGGATCGAAAACGAAGGAGAGCGTAAAGAAATATCACGATGCGCTGGAGAGGTTAAACGGATCGGCTGTCCAATACGTACGCGGGATGCCGGCGGTCAAGGTGTTTGGGCAAACGGTGCACTCTTTCCGCAAGTTCTATGCCGACATGATTCATTATCGGGATTATTGCGTCACGTATACCGATCAGTTTCAAAACGGTTTTGTGCTCTTCAAGGTCATTCTCGGCTCATTTGCGGCGTTCGTGCTGCCGGTCGGCGTCTTTCTGCTAAGCCGCGATCCGGGCAGCGTCGCATTCGCCGCCGTCCTGCTGTTTTTCCTCGTCATGGCCCCGGGTGTTTCCACCCCAATGTTTAAAATCATGTTTCTGATGTCGACGCTGCGGGATATTAATGAAGGGGTCGAGCGCATCGACCGCATATTTGCGGAGAAACCAGTGCCGGAACCGGAGCATCCGCAAAGGCCGAATACGTTCGAGGTTTGCTTCGACAACGTTTCTTTTTCCTACGGCGAGGAGGGGGAAAGCAATAAAGCACTTTCAGGCATTTCGTTCACAGCGATGCAGGAGCAAGTAACGGCCCTGGTCGGACCTTCGGGAGCGGGCAAATCGACGGTGGCGAATCTGGTGCCGCGCTTCTGGGATGTGTCGGAAGGGGCGATTCGCATCGGCGGTGTGGACGTACGGGAGATGACCGTCCCTGACCTGATGGATACTGTCGCCTTTGTATTTCAAGAGACGTTCCTGTTCTACGATACAGTGTACAACAATATCGCGGTTGGGCGGCCGGACGCTGCGCCAGAGGCCGTGTATGCTGCAGCGAAGGCCGCACAGTGCCATGAGTTTATTGAAAGACTGCCGCAAGGATACCAAACGCTTATCGGGGAAGCAGGCATATACTTGTCCGGCGGCGAAGAGCAGCGAATTGCCGTGGCGCGGGCGATTCTGAAGAACGCCCCTGTTCTCGTGCTGGACGAGGCGACCGCTTTCGCCGATCCCGAGAACGAATACGAAATGCAGCTTGCGCTGAAAGAACTGATGAAGAAGAAGACCGTCATTGTCATCGCACATCGTTTGTCTACCATTCGGGATGCCGATCAAATTGTCGTGCTGGACGAAGGGCATCTCATCGAGCGGGGAAGGCATGGGGAATTGATCGCTGCTGACGGTTTGTACGCCCGAATGTGGCGCACCTATACGGACGCAGAACGATGGCAAATCCGCATGGAGCGGGAGGAGGCGGCAAGATGATGAGTATGCTGCGCAACATTACGCGGGCAACCCCCGCATCTTAATCAAGCCGGTATTGTATACGACGCTGGCCAATCTCGCCGGGATTATTCCGTTTGCGTTGCTGGTGGAAGCGGCCAGGCTGATCTTCGAACCGTTTGCCCATCCCGGCACGACGCTCGATACGATGCGGCTCTGGTGGGTGTGCGGCGGAATGGCAGCTTCCCTCATTCTGGTGTTTCTCTGCGAGATTCCTGCATACCGCTCCCAATTTCGCGGCGCGTACAGCGCGGCGGCGGACGGCCGGTCCCGTCTGGCCGAGCATTTGCGCAAGCTGCCGCTCGGCTTTCTTAACAAACGCGATCCGGGCGATCTCGCCAATATGATGATGGGCGATTTCACGATGGTCGAGCATGGCATTTCCCACCTCCTGCCGCAAATGATTGGCGCGCTTGTGATGCCAGTTCTTGCTTTAGTCGGCTTGTCGTTTCTCGATTGGCGCATGGCGCTGGCGCTGTTCGCCGCGCTTCCACTCGTTGTCGCGCTGGTGCTGTTCACATCCGGCATCCAGCGCAAGCTCGGCCGTCGCCATATCCAGGCGAAACTTGACGCCGCCAACCGCTTGCAGGAATATTTGAACGGCATTCGCATCATCAAGGCGTACAATTTGACCGGAGAGCGTTTTGTCCGTCTGGAACGCTCCTTCAAGGAGCTGATGCGGCAAAGCATTCGCATTGAAGGATTGCTCGGTCCTATTGTGTTAAGCGCGATTGCCTGCATTCGTGCCGGCCTTACCTTAATGGTCATGGTCGGGGTCCATTTGCTGCTCGGCGGCAGTCTCGATCTCATCGTATTCGTCACATTTCTGATTGTAGGTACGCGAGTTTTCGATCCGCTGTCGACGGCGCTCGTTAATTATGCCGAATTCCGCTATCATGAACAAGCTGGTGAACGTATCGTGCAATTGCTGCAAGAACCCGTCATGATGGGCAATCGGCAGCCTCCCGAAGGACACGATATCGAATTGAAGCGGGTTACATTCGGCTATCAGAATCAAGCGGTGCTAAAAGACGTGAGCTTGCGCATGCCTGTCGGCTCGTTCACGGCGCTCGTCGGTCCGTCGGGCAGCGGCAAGAGTACCGTGCTGCGGCTGATCGCCCGTTTCTACGATCCCGGTGAGGGACAAGTTCTGCTGGGTGGTGAGGATGTGCGAAAGATAGAGCCAGAGGCGCTGCTGCGGAAGGTGTCGATGGCATTTCAGGACGTGTATCTGTTTCAGGACACGATTGCCGGTAATATCCGATTTGGCCGAAGCGATGCGACGCAGCAGGAGATTGAGGAGGCTGCGCGGCAGGCCTGCTGCCACGATTTCATCATGAAGCTTCCGAATGGGTACGATACGCTTGTCGGAGAGGGAGGATGCACGCTGTCGGGTGGTGAAAAGCAGCGGATTTCCATTGCCCGGGCGATCCTGAAGGATGCGCCGATTGTGTTGCTCGACGAGGCCACCGCGTCGCTCGATCCGGAGAACGAGGCAGATATTCAGCAGGCGATCGATCGGCTGGTGCGCGGCAGAACCGTGGTTGCGATTGCCCATCGGCTGAAGACGGTGAGAAACGCAGATAACATCGTTGTTCTGGACAACGGCCGGGTGGCCGAGCAGGGCCGCCATCACGAACTGCTTGCAGAAGGGGGCCTGTACGCCCGGTTATGGAATTTGCAGCAGCAAACAGGCGGTTGGAAAATATCGTCCTGAGTGAATATCAGCTGAAGAAAAGAATTTTACTGTTCATCATCAAAGCCGAGCGATAGACATAATCATTCTAAAGCTCGGCTTTCAGTCATAATATTCACATCACTAAGAGTAAAGTTCCGGAAGTAAGCAAGATCAAACCGATACAAGCGTTTATTGACAATTTTTCTTTACATACAAAATAAGCAAAGATAATCGTCACGATTATACTCAACTTGTCGATGGGCACCACGATACTAGCCTGCCCTTCTTGCAAGGCTCGAAAATAAAACAGCCAGGACAATCCGGTTGCCAAACCAGACAAGGTAATAAACAGCCAACATTTTTTATCAATTTCTTTTATATCACCCTGCTTTTTTGTAGCAAAAACAATCAACCAAGCCATGATCAGTACGACAATAGTTCGTATGGCGGTGCCTAAATTGGAATCAACATCATCGATCCCGACTTTTCCCAAAATGGCGGTTATTGCCGCGAAAAATGCGGATAGTCCAGCGTACAAAATCGAGTGGCTGATCTTAGAAGCGGGTTGTTCAACATCTTGTTTTGGTATCATCAAATACGTGCCAATACCGATCGTGGCAATGCTGATCATTTTTACGATTGTAACCGACTCGCCCAGAATGGTGATCGCAAAGAGCATCGTAAGAACGGTGCTTGATTTATCAATCGGAACGACGACATTCACATTTCCCAGTTGAAGCGCTCTGAAGTAGAAAATCCAGGAAGCGCCAGTCGTTACTCCTGATAAAATCAGGAAGAGAAGCGATTTAAGACTGATATCAAACAGGCTGTACTGAATATTTCCCGCAAATACAATGATCCAAGCAAATACGACAACTATTCCGGTCCGAAGAGCAGTAGCTAGGTTGGAATCTATTTTTTGAATTCCGATCTTCGCAAGAATTGAAGTGATACCGGCAAACAGCGCCGAACAAAAAGCGTAAAGAACCCACATTACAAATCCTCCAAGTAGCTTATTACCATCATCAACTTGTCAAAACGAATGGCATTTGCGTTCGCCCCATTCTCAGGAAGATGCCTCCCTATCTGCTTGAACCCTCCAAAGGTTTGCGTATGAAACCTCTTGGAAACGAAAAGTCAAATGACGCCAAAACGGGAGAATAAGCGCCAAACAAGATCCCTACGGCTTGATACACCCGTTTTGACAAAAATCGATTTGATGTGATCCTGCACAGTATAGGCGGAAATGTGTAGTGAAAGCGCAAGCTCCTTGGTGGACATGCCCCTGATGAGTGCATCGAGTATTTGCTTCTCGCGCTCGCTCAGTTCGCAGGCTTCGGCCATAAGGCGCAGCGTGTCTGCCGGTCCGGCCGGCTCGAACGATACGGCAAGCTGAGGACCGTCTCCCGGTCCGTGCATTTTACTTGCGCGAATTGTCAAATAGGGATAACCGGGAAGATGAACACAAGATTTTGCAGGAGACAGCACTGGAGGCGAAGCCGCTGGCAATGTTGACAAGGCTCGAAAGCAGGCCGTTCTGACAGGTCTGGGAAGCGCGGCGCCATCGATGCCTTCCCATTCCCGAAGGCGGGACAACCAGCGGTATGCGGTTTCGTTGGCCGATAAAGTGCCAAGTCTTTCATCCAGCACCAGAATGCCGGGCTCCATTTCCGGTTCCGCTTTAACCTCCTCCGGCATAGCAAAGCTGGATCTGCGTAAACGCAAAGCAATGACTGGCACGAGAGAAGCGATGAAGGCACGCTCTTGTTCGCTGAAGAATGGTTGCCCGAAGCGGCGGAACAACGTCAAATATCCCCAGCACACTCCTTTGTACATCAGTGCCGCCCTCAATTCATCGCTGAAGCCGGCCGGAGACAGCACATTCCTGTAACGTGCGCTACTCGTCAGCCTGCCTCCCGTCGCGCCGCTTAATGTCGCGGTCGAATCGTCTGACTTTACCAATTGATGATAAGGAATATAATCTGTTCTCACATAATCGTATTCGAACAAGCTGTCGTGAATAAGCTCTACCTCCTCATCCGTGACAGATCCTGTGGACAGCAACGTTTCAGGATCGACGGTAGTACAGCATGCGGCATCGAAGGGGACAGCCTGCTGCAGCAGCTCCACAAGTCCTCTCCTATAAGTATGCGAACAGCCCTTGCCCTCAGAAAGCTTCAACAGTTTGGTTCTGACGGGTTCCATGTTTGTATACATATTCGGCCTCCTCAAGCCTCTCGTCTCTCTGGTTGCAGCAACAAATCCCAGATTTGAGGGATGGTACTCTTGGTGAATCCCTATATAATTGATAATGATTCTCATTATAAACAAAAAGTAGGGAGTTGGGAAGAGGATGTTGGGTTTATTGGCTTTCTATCGTCGCTTCCGGATTGGATGGTTTATGCTTTGGCTCCGTGTACGATCCTGTTCCCGCGGAGCAGAATCCGGAACGGTTGAAAGAGGCGGGCTTTGAGCAGACCACTTCTTACTTCGGTTCTTATCTCATTGATGCCTGGGTAGCAACCCGGATAAAGGAGTGATTAGAAATGGTCCACGCGTTACAGGCTTACTTGAAGAAGCCGTCTACGATCGTCGGAATGGTTACGGCGGTGATGTTCCAAATTATTTTTGCTGTTGTCTGGATGACAGCTTATGATGGGGTTACGGGGGTGGACAGGCTGAAGCAGTTGGAAGTGGGCATTGTCGTGACCGACCAAGCGGAAGGTCAGGCGATTGCAGCAAAATTGGCCGGAGAGCTACCCGTCCGTACCCGGCTGATTGCCACCCAACCAGAAGCGGAGCAACTGCTGAATGAGCGGAAGCTGCAGATGGTCATCACGATTCCCGAGGGCTATAGCGATTCGTTGAAGGATGCGAACCGAACTGCTGCTATTCGATATAGCATCAATGAATCGAATCCGGTATTGACGGCGAATCTGATGCGTGCGATTGCGGCACAGGTGACAGCCATGGCAAACAAAGAAGCGGTCGGACAGAGCCTGCAATCCGCGTTGCTGCCGGCGAAACTGCCGGAAGGGCAGTCGGTAGCCACTGCGAAGTCCCTGTCTGAACGGGTGACGTCCGAATTTGCGAATACGAATGTCGTTCGGGGGATGAACAACCAAATGGCGCCCATGATGCTGCTGCTCGCCTCGTATGTCGGCACGATGATTATGAGCATGAACATGGCACAATCGTCAATGGCGCTTGCTGCAGCGGGGATTGGTCGCTGGCGGTTGTTCGCTGCCCGGAATATCATCAATGTGGCGGCGGCCATACTCGTGTCGCTGGTCGGCTCTTCGCTCCTGATCATACTTGGGGGGCAAGCAGAGCATGGGTTCCTGATGCTTTGGGGATTTCAGTCCTTGTTCGTG
Organism: uncultured Brevibacillus sp.; assembly: GCA_946402065.1. GTDB lineage: Bacteria > Bacillota > Bacilli > Brevibacillales > Brevibacillaceae > Brevibacillus_D. Next base: position 11,438 of record CAMIVR010000070.1, read on the forward strand.
CTGTCTTTCATCCTTTTGTCTCAGCTGTTCCTGCTTCTGTTCGGTATGGGCGGCATGCTGATGAATATACTGCTGCTGTCGATTCAGCTCGTCACATCCGGCGCGATGATGCCTCGTGAGCTGCTGTCAGCTTTCTATCTGCAGTTGGGCGAATCGCTGCCAGCTTTCTATGCGGTTGAGGGGAGCATGAACATTCTCTTTGGTGGAACTGGGATCGGCGCTTCGGCGGTAAGTCTACTTGCGTTCATCGTCCTTGCTACGGGGATTAGTGTGTTGGTGGTCGGCCTACGCAAGGATCGCATAAAGAAGCTTGTCCAAAAGTCTGGAGATCCGCAGTTTATTTCTTGAGCAAGCATAAGACACGTCCACTATCGGGTACGTGTCTTTCCAATTTTTCAAGCAGGTGCGGAGCGGTTTCATGTTGTTGAAAGTAAATTATGCGATAGAGTAGAATGCATCGTACGTTGTCTATCCTCAAGTTAACCAAGCTGGTTAGTCTGTCCGGAGAGAAAATGAAAAAGGAAGGAGTCAAGGATGATGCACTATCCTTGGCTAGAGTTGAATACTCGAAAGATCGCGTTAGAGATCGAGGGGTGTGTCCTGCATTCGCAGGCCATTGTGTGGTGTTTGGAACAGGGGATTCAGACCTTGTGCATCGGAAATCCTGATGGGGTTCAGCGGAACCCCAGGAAAAAGCGGTCGCGGCGGGTGAGCCAAAAGCTCTCCCAGTGGCCGTTCGGCGAGCTGTTCCCCTTCTTTTTGGTGGCGATTGCCTTTCTGCAAACAGTTCTGTCCTTCATTACGATTACAGGCGTTTATCTAATTTTAGGAGGCAACATTACGGTGCTTCTGTTTGCCCTATTCTTTTTGCAGAACAGTCAAAGTTACGCAAAGATGAATCCCTAAATCATGCGCCTAATGACTTAATGTAGTCCGACAATGAACCGTTATCGATCCAAAGCAGTCAAACAAAAAGGGAAACCGTTCCAGTGGAAAAATGGTTTGGCGGAGGAAAGTTATTTTTCATTCGGAAAAAATTTTTGTGTATTTACAAAAAAGTTGCCTCGATCTATAATAAACTCACAATGATGAACTGTAACTTTATATGGAAGAAATAGGGTCCGGAATAGTATAAACCTATGTTTATGCCATGTTCGGGCCCGCATTCGTTAGACGAAGCAAAGGGGAGAACTGATTTGAAGCTGCGATCGAATACCCAAAATTTGGATTGTATTTTTGACACATTTAGCGATATCACTCAGACATCTCATCAACAGGAGCCATATCATAAAAAATACTCCATTCCGCTACAGAGTGGGACGGGTCATATACAACGAATTTGCTTGAGAAATGGGATGGAGATCAATTGGTTCGATGCGAAATTTCGTGAACCTGTGACATTCGATATCGGCATTCAGTACCCTCACCTGGAGATCGCTTATACAGTAGAAGGAAGAGGCTGCTGGGAAACGACCGGCCATTCCCGAAGCTACGATTTATCTGAGGGCGTTTCTACTCTTCTCTATATTCACGATCAAAAACTGCATGCTGAGCTTTCGCCTGATGGGCCAATGTTCCATATGGAACTTCGCATCGATATCCGGCATTTCAGAGAGCTGCTTCCTGAACTTGCCCGTATGTCGAATGAACCACACTTCTGTAGACAATTGGCCGGTTCACCCCATATTTCCCTCATCGTGGAACAAATGAAACAGTGTCCGTATAGCGGCATTCTCCAGAAGCTTTATCTGGAAGGGAAAGCATTCGAACTGCTGGCCTATCATTTGGACGGGGCGGAAAAGGAAGAGGTACGAGTTCAAGCGGCATCAAAACTGAAAGCAGATGATATCCGCTGCCTTCACCAAGCAAAAGAGATTTTATCCCGCATGTGGAATCAGCCTCCCGGTTTGCTTGAACTTTCCAGATTGGTCGGCCTCAATGATTACAAGCTAAAACTCGGATTCAAAGCATTGTTCGGCACGACCGTCTTTGGTTATGTGCGCGGACTACGAATGAATGAAGCGCGTAAAATACTGGAGCAAGGAAAAGCCAATGTGAGTGAAGCGGCCATGATGGTCGGATATCACAATCTAAGTCACTTCTCCACACTGTTCCGTAAAACCTATGGTTACAATCCCAGTGAAATTGGAAAAGCCAGTATCTCCACCTTCGATCAAGCTTGCGAAACAAAAAAATCCGTTTAACGGTAAGGATAATCCGTTCGCAGGCGGCGCAGCATTACGATTTCATTGATAATAAATCTCAACACATCGCTTCAGTCTGCCGGATTAGAAATTTGGCAGAGAAATTTCGGTGTTTTCGATGAAATAGGAAGGCTGCTGCGAAAGGAGATAAATGTGAAGATGGTGCGAGTACGATTCAGCATTTTTTTTAGCGTATTTGTCGCGATGGTCGGATTGATGATCATCGCTCCCGTCATGCCTCCGCTGATACGCGAATTGGGGCTGAGTGAAACCCACTCAGGCTTAATCATTTCTTTGGGCTCGGTTGCGATGGCGGTGATGGCACCGGTGTGGGGAAGGTGGAGCGATATAAAAGGAAGAAAGCCTGTTATATTGATGGGCTTCCTGGGGATGTTTGTGAGTTATGTTCTGTTCACAGCGACGATGTATGCCGGACTGACGAAGCTCATCAGCGGCGGACTTTTGGTTGTACTGCTCATTTTGGCACGCGGCTTGGTCGGTTTGTGTATTCCGGCCGTACCGTCGTCGGCGCAGGCATATATGGCGGACGTCACGGATGAAAAAGGCAGATCGGCAGGGATGGCTTTAATCGGTGCCGCCAATGGGATGGGTCTTGTACTTGGCCCTGCGATTGCCGGAGGGTTTGCGCTCATCGGTCTGATCTGGCCGCTTTATATTGGCGCGCTGTTACCGCTCGTTGCATTTGTCGTCGTACTGCTGCTGATCCCGTCACAAAAACCGGTTATTCAGGCAAAGCCTCCGAAGGTAAACCCATTTCAAAAAGGCCTCGGCCTTTATTTGTTCGCCGGGCTGACAACGATGCTCAGCATTGTCACCTTGCAAGTAGTCGGAGGGTTTTATTTTCAGGACCAATTGGCTTTGACTACGAAGGAGACTGCACGGATGATCTCCATGGGTCTGATGCTTAGTGGAGTCGCGATGATCGTCACACAAGGGGTGCAAATGAAAAAGCCGAAATGGCAGCCGAAGCCCCTGATTCTCGTCGGATCGCTGCTACTGATTATCAGCATGGCGCTCTTTCTGTTCGTCATTAGCTCAATCGGGTTTTACGTTGCCTTCTTCTTGTTTGGGGTCGGAGCCGGGCTGATGATGCCGGGCTTTATGGCGGGGGCATCTCTTGCGGTTGCTCGTGAGCAACAAGGAGGCGTAGCGGGGCTAGTGGCATCAGTCCAAGGCATTGCTGCTGTGATCGCTCCCATACTCAGCACAAGTCTATATCAACTGAATAAACATCTTCCCTTTGTGGTTGTAGCTGCGTTTGTGTTGCTAATGGCCATTACGTTGCTTACTGTGAAACATCAGATCGTACCAGCTACGACGGTTTCCAGTGGAGGAACAGATTAGGCCGTAGAGTAAAGTGCCGGACGTATGACATAGCGAGCATTCAAAGGGGGATATGAGCGCGTTGCCCAAGGGTGCCTGCAGCCACCAGGATCAGGAAAAGTCGGAATTAATCAACATGTCAACGCATTGGTATATACATAGGCGTATCTCAATCAGGGGAAATACCAGCGAAGCTGACAACACCCGCAATCAGAAGCCATGAAATGGGAAACGGCGACCCAACAAAACCGAGTTTTGAGCATAAAGCCTCGGTATTATGACACGAAGGCCGTTTAACATGTTGGCAAGGAGTCAAATGACAAAATCAAATAGTTGACACGCATAGCAGATTGACAGTTATCATGTGGAGTTTAGAGATGCTGTTGACATGACACCAAATGGTGGCGTATAATCTAAATGACACTAAATGGTGTCCGATTATATTTTTGACATTTGAAAACTTGGAACCTGGATAGGGTTTATTTGAAACGATGATGAGGAGGGAACATTTGAGTTCACGCTGGTATCTTCCTCTCAATAACGGGGGGCGGCTTTATCCCATGTGTTCGGCAACGATTACGGGTTTCATATGATCCTTCCGCTGTCTCTTGGCAATCATTTTTAGGAGAGGGTGTTGTGAGCGAGAACAACCAGTTGCGGGATGTGTTTGACGCGATTGCAGATCCAACCAGGCGCCGACTGATTCGTCTGTTAGCAGAGGCAGAGGAGATGCCGCTTCATGAGTTAACGGCACAGTTCCAAATGGGTCGGACAGCGGTATCCAAGCACTTGACCATTCTGAAAGAGGCTGGACTCGTACTTGACCGAAAAGTCGGCAGAGAAACGCGATTTCGGCTAAATGCCTCTCCACTCAGAGAAATTCAAGATTGGGTAGCTTTCTACAGCAAGTTCTGGAGTGCGAATATGTTGCGCTTGAACCAACTATTAGAGGAGGAAGAAGAATGAGTTTATCATTATCGTTGGATTTTCAGTACACGACATCGATCGAGAAGCTTTGGTCTGCCTTAACCGATTCAAGCAAGCTTGCCAGGTGGGTGGTCAATATTCACAACGGTCAGCCGATGGAAAATGACTTTAAGCCCGTGGTAGGACACTGCTTTCAGTTTCGCACTCAGCCGAGCGAATGGTGGGATGGAATTATTAAAGGTGAAGTGCTTATCGTGGACCCCCCAAACCGGTTGTCCTATACTTGGGCCAGCGGAGGGGAGAAGCACACGGTCACCTGGACGCTGCAGGATTTAGGGGATGGAAAGGTTAACCTTCATCTCGATCAAACCGGATTCTCAAATGTGCAAGGACTCGAAGGCGCTAAGTACGGCTGGGGTAAATGGTGCGGCGAGCTTGAAAAGGTGTTGGAACAATAACCGCATTCGGTACTTAAACATCTGGCTAAACGATTGGGTATAATCCAGAACGCTGCTTGACCCGAATCAAGATAAACCGGCTGCATGCATTTTGCAGCCGGTTTATGTCCACTTCGGACATTCTGACAGGTTCCCGTCGATTCGCTTCAAGTTCGCACGAACCGTCTTACTATGCTCGAGGAATGGTACAATGTGAATAGAAGTAGAAATAAACACGATCGGAAGGGTGAAAGCATGGGCGAATCGAATCAGGAGTATATCGTCATCTCGGGTGCGAGGGAAAACAATCTCAAGAACGTATCCTTGCGCATTCCCAAACGGAAGATCACGATCTTCACCGGGGTATCGGGATCCGGCAAGTCATCGATCGTCTTCGATACGATCGCCGCAGAATCCACGAGATTGCTGAATGAGAACTTCAGCATGTTCGTACGCACTTTCCTGCCCCGCTATCCGCAGCCGGATACGGACGGGATCGAGAACTTGAGCATGGCTGTTATTGTGGACCAGAAGCGGCTGGGCGGCGGTTCCCATTCCACGATGGGCACGATTACCGATATCTCTCCCATACTTCGTCTTCTTTTCTCCCGAGTGGGCCAGCCCTATGTTGGACAAGCGAGCATGTTCTCGTTTAACGATCCCCAAGGCATGTGTCCCGAGTGTAACGGGATCGGACGCAGTCTGTGTATAGACATGAGCAAGGCACTGGATAAGTCAAAGTCGCTCCATGAAGGGGCCATCATGCTGCCGGGCTATGCGGTGAACGGCTTCGATTGGACGATGCTTGTGCAGTCGGGGCCATACGATCCCGACAAGAAGCTGAGCGATTTTTCGGAGGAAGAGCTGGAACAACTGCTGTACGGCAAGGCGAGGAAAGTGGCGACGCAGTTCGGCGGGAAGACTGTGAACATCACGGTGGAAGGCTTCATCGAGAAGTTCACCAACAAGTACGTCAAGCGCGATGTGAAGACGATGTCTGAGCGCACACAACAAACGGTTGCGCCGTACATCTCCGAGGGTACGTGCTCCAGCTGCCACGGCGCGAGACTCAGTCAGGCCGCGCTCAATTGCAGAATCAATGGACTCAACATCGCGGAGATGTCCGCCATGGAGGTAGGAGAGCTCATCCGCATCATTCGGGAGATTGACGATCCCGTAGCTGCGCCGATCGCCAAGTCTTTGACGGAGCGGTTGCAGCATCTGGTGGATATCGGACTTGACTACTTGACGCTGGACCGTGAGACAGATACGCTGTCCGGCGGGGAGTCGCAGCGCGTCAAGATGGTGAAGCACCTCAGCGGCAGTCTGGTGGATGTCACGTACATCTTTGATGAGCCCAGCGTAGGCTTGCACCCCCGTGATGTACACCGGTTAAATGAATTGCTTCAGAAGCTGCGCGACAAGGGCAATACTGTAATTGTGGTCGAACACGATCCCGATGTGATCAAGGTGGCGGATCATATCGTCGACGTCGGGCCTTACGCCGGCAGTCGCGGCGGCACCATCGTGTATGAAGGCAGCTTCCAGGGCCTGCTGGAGGCAGATACGCTCACAGGCACCCATATGAAGCGGCCGCTCCAGCTGAAGCACGATAGCAGACAGCCGTCCGATAAGCTGTCCATCAAGGACGCCACACTGCACAATCTGCAAAACGTGAGTGTAGATATTCCAACCGGAGTGCTGACAGTCGTTACGGGTGTCGCCGGCTCGGGCAAAAGTACGCTGATTAACGAAGTATTCCTCAGTCAGCATCCGGATGCGATCGTCATCGACCAATCGGCGGTCGGAGTGTCGACACGCTCGAATCCCGCGACTTACACGGGCATTATGGATGATGTGCGCAAGGCGTTTGCTTCCGCGAACAAGGTCAACCAAGGTTTGTTCAGCTTCAACTCCAAGGGTGCTTGCGAGAACTGCCAAGGCCTGGGAGTTGTGTATACGGATCTTGCATACCTCGACAGCGTGAAGCTGCCGTGCGAAGTATGCGGAGGGAAACGGTTCAAGGAAGAAGTGCTCGCGTACAAACTGAACGGCAAGTCAATTGCCGAAGTGCTGGAGATGACGGTCGAGCAGGCGTTGGATTTTTTCCAGCAAAAAGAGGTTGTCCGCAAGCTTCGGGCGATGAGTGATGTGGGGCTGAGCTACCTTACACTCGGCCAGCCGCTCAGCACACTCTCGGGCGGGGAATGCCAGCGCATCAAGCTGGCCAGCGAGCTGCATAAGCACGGGAGCATCTACGTAATGGACGAGCCGACGACTGGCCTGCATATGTCAGATATCGGTCATCTGCTGGGGATCATGAACCGCCTCGTGGATGCCGGCAATACGGTGATCGTCATCGAGCACAACCTCGATGTGATCAGCCAGGCGGATTGGATCATCGATATGGGACCGGACGGGGGCAGCAAGGGTGGTCAGGTAGTGTTCGAGGGTACACCGACGCAGATTATTCATGCAGAGCAGTCGATCACGGGGAGATACTTGATGAAATCATCAAATCCACTTTCGTAATGTATGGGATTCGTAATTTCTTAGCATGGCTACGGGAACAAATTTACGAATGCGCAATTATGGCTGCCGGCAGAATCGGCGGCCTTTCCTTATGTAAGGCCGCTGTCTATGAGGTTACTTGTGTTTTAGATTGCTCAAGGAATCTTGCCAGGCGATCTAGTGTATCTTCATGTTTTTTCTTATTCGGTGGGATTGAGATTTTCTTTAGAATAGGGAGTTGCAGTTTCAATTTTCCAAACCTCCTGATGAAATACTGTTCTAACTATATAGTAGTAGATAATATATAGAATGTAAATATAATTTTTGATATTTTTAAAATTATTTTTGTTGTATTAAATTTTTGAGAGTATTGATGTGATTGATAGATGCTTACATAAATTTTGGGTCTGAAAAAAGAGATTCGATTTATTTGGCTTTAGCTACGATTAGAAAAACCTGCAAGGAGAAAAGCTTGCAGGTGATCTGTTTCCGGTATGGTTTCGCGAAAGTATGAGGAAAGTATTAGGATAGTATGTTCGATCGTGTGTCAATTAACGTAAAGAGTTACCCAAATGTATTATGATAATCAGGTTCATTATCTGAAGAAAGTCTCCTCACCATGGTCTTCGGCAAGTTATTTTTGAGTCCGATAATATATATTATGTTAACTTAAAAATTGATGAAACTACTATAGCTTTAGTGATAAAAAAATTGTAGACCGGCACTCCTTATCTCTCAAGGAATCCCGGTCATTTTAATCGCCAAGGTATTTACAAACAGTTTTAGACTCTTTTTGTGTAACAATTATACAGGCTGTTGCAGTACGTTTTGTAGTGTGTTTGTTTCTTCAGCGGTTAGCGGAACCATTGGAAGGCGGACGCCGCCGACGTTGATTCCTTTCAGATTTAGGGCTGCTTTCACTGGTGATGGGCTTGGGGCAGCAAATAGCGCATTCATGATTGGAAGCAGTTTGCGATGAGCCGCAGCTGCCTCTTGGGTATTTCCGTTTTTAAAGAGGTCGATCATTTCCTGCATCTCATTTCCAATGATATGAGAGGCAACGGAAACAATTCCTGCACCGCCGATGCCTAAGACAGGCAATGTTAAACTATCATCACCGCTGTATAAAGTGAAATCACTTGGTGTATGGCTGATCACTTCTGCCATGGCATCCAAATTGCCGTTTGCTTCTTTTATCGCGACAATATTTGGAATCCGGGAAAGGCGAACAATTGTCTCAACGGACAAATTAACCACGCTGCGCCCAGGGATATTATAAAGCATAACGGGTAATGATGTTGACTCAGCAATTGCTTTAAAGTGCTGATACATACCTTCTTGGGATGGCTTGTTGTAGTATGGAGCCACGAGCATAATTCCATCAACACCAGTTGCTTCAGCCTGTTTTGTTAAACTGATGGAAGCCCTGGTATTATTCGAACCTGTTCCGGCAATAACAGGTATTCTGCCGCCTACAACATCTGCTACAAATGTAAAAAGCTCTACCTTTTCCTCTGTTGATAAGGTAGGAGATTCACCTGTTGTACCTGCGACTACTAAGCCATCTGTGCCATTCTCAATTAAATAATTTACTAACGTTCTCGTCGCGTTAAAATCAACATCACCATTTTGATCAAACGGTGTTACCATAGCGGTTAAAACTTGGCCAAAATACATTTTTCCTCACCCTTACAATTATTTTATATAAATTAGAGGTGACTAAGGGCATTTCAAGTCAACGCAAAAAAGCAGCAACGAAGGCTCGCTGCTGCAATAGAAACATAAGCAAAATCAAGTTCCCGTGCGTGAGATAGCCCTCCATATAGTTTCCTATATGACAGTTCTGTATTTATTCAATAGCAGAACCAGCCCTAAGACAAATGAGAGTCTTAAAAGCTTCGGCAAATTCCCCTTTCCACAATCATCCCAGGACCTCATTATCCTCCAACTGCGTACTAATGGTCTTTGCGCCTCTATCCTCACTTCAAAATGTTTGAAGTAAGAAAATATTTAATTAACATCAAATATATAAGATTTGTCCTTCTAATTCAAGGGGCAAATTTGACATTATTAAGAAGGCTTCACTTTAAGTTTGAATTTGGCAATCCAGCGTTTATTCATCCACTCCTACATCATTTTTTTGAAAGAGGTCCCCGCAAGGTTCGTATAAAGATATATGCCCTAACGTATGTCTTCCTGCAATAATTTCTTCGTTATCAGAGAGCTTCCTATCCACTCGATACGGTTCTACTGGCTGATCTAACCATTCTGCACTGCAAGCTCAGAGTCACAGGCATTGATTAAATCAGCCTCCCATTTATGGGCAGCAATCGTAACTCCATAATTTTTGGAGCGATATCGTCCAGCGTAAGACTGGCTTTTGCGTGTCGCTGGGAGGGGGCCGATCCCCATGATATTCAGGTCCGCCCTGTAGTTGCATGGGCACATGAACCTCCGGTGGCTTACCAGTGGGCCCTGTACGTCGCACCGTCATCCGATGCCGGACGACCGAGACGAGCCTTTCCACTCGACTTGATATATAGTATGTTAGCCATATAAGGAAGGAGAGGGAATCTATGGTGAAACAACTGATTATTGGCGACGCCATGCATGAGCTGGCCACTACGCGCCGCATCCTGGAGCGCTTACCTGAGGAGCATATGACGTGGAAACCGCACGTGAAATCAATGACCTTGGGCGGGCTGGCCACGCACCTGATCAACTTGCTGAACTGGCAAGTGGCGATTTTTCTTTACCCGGAATTCGATCTTTCGACCGTGCCGCTTCGGCGGGAAGCTTTGGAAAGACGCGAGGATGTGCTGGAGGAATTCGACGCGAACGTCGTCAAGCTTGAAAAGCTGTTTGCCGAATGCGACGAGAAAACGCTCGGCGAGGAATGGACCTTGCGGAACGGCGACCATGTTATCCTCCGCCAACCGCGAGCGATCGCGCTTCGCACCTTTGGACTAAGCCACATGGTCCACCACCGGGCGCAGCTCGGGGTTTATTTGCGGCTTCTTGATATTCCGGTGCCGGGCCACTACGGTCCTTCTGCCGATGAGGAAGGCAAATGAACGAAGACGCGCCGAAAAGTCGCAGGGCATCGGCAGACCGCCGGAACTCTGCGACTGTTTTTTCGAGACGAACGCTTGATGACTATCAATCAGGCAACCTTAGAATGGTCGATTTCCTTAGCGAATGCGGCATTCATAACACCGGCCGCCGTTTTTCACCTTTATCGGGATCAATCCCGATCGGCTTCAGAGCCCGCAAAAGCACTTGCGGCACTATCAGCAATAACGCGATCGAACTGTATAGTCCGATTGTATAGCTGGTCACGTAAGCGATCCCGAACACCTGGTGAAACACGAAGGTGAACAGATGGATCAGCATATTCGTAAAGCAGAAGGCATAGCTTTGGATCATCCATCGACGGTGCTTTTGAATCTGTTTTTTGAAAATGTGGACCAGCGCTGTCACGGTTATGAGCAGCCAGAGAATATTGAGTAGATTGAAGCCCATGCTGTTGATTTTTCCTCCCGTGGCGTAAGGAGCCATGTATCCGGAAGTCAGCACGACAAAAAGTACGGACGATACATATACGTAGCCGTTCAGCCGATGAAAACGGCGATGCTTTTCATAAATGCGACTTGAAAAATTAATCAGCCCCGATGCCATCGCGACGCAGGCGAACCCGACATGAACGTACATGACCGGTAGCCAGATCTGCGGCTTCAGCTCACGCACGAGATCTACTTTATGACTCAGGAACGTTTCGGCGCCAGGATCGATAACGAAATTGTAGACCAAGGCATAGAGGATGAATATAATACTGATGCACGCGATCAGCTTGTAGACGAACTGGCCTCTATCCATGCTTTCCCCCACCCCGCTTATCTCCGCTTCCCTTTTAATTTGGAGGCGGGCAATACACCGGCTTTGGCGATACCAGTCATAACGTCGCCATCGACCGTTACTTCAAATTTCAAATTCAGATGCATCGGCTTCGTGATTCGCTGCGACCAGCGAAGTGTATTGCCTTGCAGATCAGGATCGATAAACGCGCTCACCTCATCCCCTTGCATTGCCGTCCCTTGAATGACCCCATTAACCGTTGCGATATGGAGCTTGACCGCTTGTTTGCCAACTGGAGTAGCGATGGTCGTATCCCATTCCCCGTCGAAAACTGACGCCCGCGCGATGGCATTCTCTAATGTGTCTTGACCACCAGCGGGATCCGCCGCAGTGTTTGGGTCCATAGTCGCCGCACCATTACGCGGGGCGAAGCCGAAGTTGCGCCAGACCGTCCCTCTCCGCTCAAATTCGAACAATTGCTCTACGGCATGGGCAATCCGTGGCCCCAGTTCGCGTTCTACCAGATGGAGCGCGACATCGAGCCCCGAGGTTACACCGCCTCCGCTCACGAGGTTGCCGTCATCGACTACGCGGGCCATAACAGGTATGGCACCCGTCGCCCCAAGCAGATCCATCCCTAAGTGGTGCGTTACTGCAGGCCTGCCTTCCAGCAGCCCTCCCATGGCCAACACCAGAGACCCCCCGCATACGGTGGCCACCACGCTATCCGGATTCCCAAGTGCTTGCTCGAGCATGCCAGTCAATTCCGTGTTCATGGCTCGGGTCAGAATGGCTGGGATGGAAGATGAGCCATCTCCGTCCACTTCTCCAGACGCGCCAGGCACCAGGATAATGCCCTTCAAATCTGGGTTCAGCCTGCTGCTCGCTTCCATTTTCAACCCGTTGACGCCGCTTGGGACGAGCCTTGCTCCTTCCGCTGTGACGAACTCCACACGTAACGCACGATCGGCCATCATTCCGGCCGCGCAAAATACTTCGTAAGGTGCAATGGCATCGAGAAGATCGAAGCCATCGAACAGCACGATTTGTACAGTCAACATCTATATTGCCTCCTTCTATTCACTCCACTGATAAGAAGGATAGCAAGAGAATCTCTCAAACAAAGCGCCAAAAAGGTTACAAAACAATAAACAAACCCTCACAATATGTGCCGAGCTCGTTTGTTTTTGCAAAAGAGATGTTACACTTAGAGTTATATGGCACGGGTGAACCCTTGGAATGAAGGCGGGATATACATGAATGAAAGACCTGTGATCCTGGTCGTGGACGATGACCAGAGCATCGTTGAACTATTGAGAGACTTTTTGGAGAATGATCATTTTCAGGTCGTAACGGCTAATGACGCGACACAAGCATGGACAGCATTTCAGATGAACACGATTGATTGCATCATCCTGGACATTATGATGCCGGGTCAAAACGGATTTGATTTCTGCCGGCGCATTCGGACAGAGAGCAACGTTCCTATCCTGTTCCTGAGTGCCCGCAGCGAAGATGTCGACAAGATTCGCGGGTTGACGCTCGGCGGTGATGATTATATCGTCAAAACCGCTTCAGCCAGTGAGATCGTTGCCCGCGTAAAGGCAGTTTTACGACGCACCGGAACGCAGCAGTCAAACACGGTCCATGTGCTGGACTATGGCCGGATCAAGCTCGATTTGTCCACGAGAGAAGTTTTCGTCGCCGGAACGAACGTCTTGCTTACACCGAAGGAATATGAGCTGCTGCGATTGTTTGCGGAGCATCCGAGACAGGTGTTTACCTATGATCAATTGCTCGCAAAGCTCTGGGATGGCATCGGCGATAAGCAGACGATTCGCGTCCATTTGAGCCGCCTTCGCGAGAAAATCGAGCTCGATCCAAATCAGCCGCAATACTTGACCAACGTATGGGGCATCGGTTATCGCTTTGAGGGTGTGGCAACATGAAGAAGCTTCGTATTCGTACGTATTCCTTGCTCAGTTTGGTGCTCCTTCTGCTGCTGCCATGGATTTTTTATGTGGTGGCACATCTGATCACGACCCAATCGTTGCATATTGGAGCGGTTCGGACAAAACCGTATGGGGTGCTTATGGTTGCTGGGTTCGCGGGGCTGCTACTCGCTTTCTTTATCGTAGGCATTCGAATCCGCAGGCTCCTTCTCGTGCCCCTCGAGCGGATGAGCCAGGCCGTTCGGCAAATTGCTGCAGGTAATTGGGACGTGCAGCTCCCCCACTCGCCCATCAGAGAGCTCGCCGAGGTTCGGGACGGGTTTGAGGTCATGGTGAACGGACTTCAACGCTCGCAGCGCAAGCAAGCGGAGCTGGAGGAGCAACGACGATTCGTTATCGCTGCCGTCGCGCATGACTTGCGGACACCGCTATTTGCCTTGCGCGGTTATTTGGACGGGCTCGAGCAAGGCATTGCCCAAACACCGGATCAAGTCGCGAAGTATGTGTCCGTTTGCAAGGAGAAATCGGCGCAATTGGACCGGTTGGTCGAGGATCTTTTCACCTTTACGAGGATGGAGTATTTGGAAACAGCGTTAAGCGGGAACACGGTTGACTTTACCGATATTGTGCAGAAATCGATCGACAGTCTGGAACCGCAAGCCCAGCAGAAGATCATCTCGATCGTCGCCCATTACCCGCCGGGTGGCTGTGTGATTCGAGCAGATTCACATTTATTGGAACGGGCGATGAGCAATTTGCTGGATAATGCTGTGCGGTACACCCCTGCTCATGGCCGAATCGTCGTGCAATGCCGCCGTGAAGGTGACCGAGTGGCGTTCACGATCCGCGATTCGGGTCCGGGGTTTGCGCCAGAGGAGCTAACACGCATCTTCGAGCCGCTCTATCGGGGGGAGCAATCGAGAAACCGCGCGACGGGAGGTGCCGGATTGGGGCTGACCATATCACAGCGAATCTTTCGACAGCATGGAGGCGAGCTTGCTGCAGCCAATCACCCGGACGGAGGCGCAATCTTGTCAGGCTGGCTACCTGTCGACAACCGGTAAGCAGGATGGACTCAAAAAAATTGCCCAGAGAAGCCCGATTATGGATTCGAAGCGTAAAGATGGTTGAAATAGTATCCATAACAACATACTACAAAGGAAAAGGGGCGTACACGAGTGGACGAAATCGCTTCGTGTAACCATGTGGAGGGAATCATGATGCGTCCATCATCGAATCAAACAATTCTTTTGCAGGAAATATCGCAGCTTACGTCAAAGCTGTCGCAATGGAATCCGTATCCCTGGTATAAGGGGTAGTACCAACGTCGCTGACACCACCCGCAAAGTAGCCGGCATTAAATGGGGAACCTATTAATAACCTCGTTATATTCATACTGAGCATCAGTGATCGCCAGCTTCGAATATACTTCTAGCGATTTACGGCTTTCATGGCCTGAATATGGCTGAATCAATGCGTCATCGATTCCCTGTTTTTTCAACCAGGTCAACAGAAAGTGACGTAAATTGAATAAAATACCATATTTATTGCTGACTCGCCGTAAATCTTTCAGGATTTCCTTTTCAACCTTACGTTCAGCTCGTACCCCGATACGATGAATGATCTGAATAAGAAGATCGATCAGGTTGTCCGATATTTCAAAGCTACGAAGCCAGAAGAAAGCAGACTGTAGCGTATACCGAATGTGGTTGGGGTGACGGCGTAGTTCACGTAGATCCTCCGTCGACACGCGCTGCCGATATTTCTTCAGAACCTTATGGGGTTAATGAGAGCCTTTTGAAGTATACTTCTCCACCATTTTATTCAAATAATCTCGAAATTCCTCAACATAGGTTTTCGGCTCTACTATTTCGAGATTTGTCCCGAAACTCGCTAAAAATTGAAAACCAATACTGTTTTGAGGAACATGGATTGTTGCAAATAAATAATCAGAGCTATAATTTTCAATGCTCTTTCGACCGTACCGTTCAATGAATTGATCTTTTATGCCAGGCGAAATCAACGCCTTGACTGCGACTAGTTCCGGTTGATAATTTGCTTCCTGCTCTTGTTCCAACAAATCATCTCTAGGGCTAAACGTTTGTTCATTCATATTAAGATCATCGATCCGAGATAATTTGAACGTTCTATATCTCATGCGATGTAAGCAGAATCCTTTCAGATACCAACTCGTTTCGCTAAAATGAAGCTGATAGGGCTCGACAGTTCTTTTCATCGCAGTGCCATTTTTATCGATATAGTCAAATGAAACTAATCTTCTCTTTAATATGGCTTCCTGACATGTCTTCAAGGTTTGACGAATCTCAGACCGACCCTCCCAATCATAAAAAGACAGTTGAATTGAACCTTTCGGAGCCAATGGGCTAACCATGGCTTCTATTTTTTTGATCGTTAGTTCAACTTCTTCACTAAGTAGAATTTGTTCCAATCCGCCGAGCGCAGTCAATATATTCTCTAAGTCGGAGCTGCTTAAAAGACGTTTATCAACCTTGTATTCATCCATAATGCCGTAGCCGCCATGAACTCCATTGACCGAATAGATCGGGATGTTTGATAAACTCAAGGTTTCCATATCACGAAGAATCGTTCTTTTGGAAACGTTAAATAATTGCGCGAATTCTTTGGTGGAAACGACATCCTTTTTCAGCAAGATCATAATGATAGAGATTAATCTCTCAACTTTTTCCATAGGTTCCCCTCTTTTTTTCTACTTCAGTATGAAACGGTGACATACAGCTGTCACCTCTTATAAATTATACTCCATTTATAACAAGAAGGAGGTATTGCTTTATGGCGGCTATTGTATATGTAAACTTTGATGGAAATGCAGAACAAGCGATTGAATTTTATTCGGAAGCTTTAAGCGCAATGGAAGTAAAAAAAGTGAAATTTGGGGATATCCCGCAAGATCCAAACTACCCAATGCCGGAAAATGAGTTAAATATGATCATGGAGTCCTCCATAGAATTCGCAGGAGGGAAAATCATGATGTCGGACATTTTGCCTTCAATGAAGGCGATAACAGGCGAGCTGGTGAAAGGGAATAATGTTCTGATTAGTCTGGTCATGGATGATAAGCAAAAACTGGAAGAATACTTTAATCATTTGTCTGTTGGCGGCAATGTGATCATGCCGTTATCCAATACTCCTTGGTCTTCGTGCTTTGGAATGCTAGTTGATAAATTTGGAGTTAACTGGAAATTTAATAGCGACGCAGATCAGTTTCTTGATAACGTAATATCCAACAAACAGTAACTCATTCGGAAAAATGGTCTTGCAACTGAAGGCCATTTTTTTAGTCGATAAGAATTTATAAAAATTCTTA
>CAMIVR010000071.1 GCA_946402065.1 uncultured Brevibacillus sp.
CTACTTTGCCGATAGCCGATGCGGACGGATTCATTTCGTCCTTCAAAATCAAAAATTGATGGGGAAAGAAGCGATATTTGGGCAAGTGAACGGCAAGCTGCAGCTTCCGTCCCGCGTAAAAGGCTTTAATGACTTCTGACGGGACAGCGAATTTTTCATAGCCCCGGTAAATGCTGGAAAATTCGCGCACGACCCGATCGGAGAGGAAATCCTCTGCATGCAGGCCAAGCGCATCTGCTTTTACCCGCACCAATGCGTCCTTGCTCACGAGAATGACGGGGCGTGGCTCAGACGCTACATTCTCCTCCTCCTGCAAATTAAGCGCTACGGCCAAAATGCGGTTATCATTCGTCACTTCATGAAAATTTTTCAGCAGTTTGCTGGTAGAAGAGTGGTTCAGCTCTACCTTGAACAGCCCTCCCGTCTCCAAAATAACCCCTTGGTGCAGCTGGCCGAGCTGCCGAAAGCTGTCAAGCAGACGGGAGACATGCCTGGCATTTCTGCCAATTTCATCCATATAGCGCTTTTTTGAGTCGATTTCTTCCAACACGACTGCCGGAACAATAATTTCGTTATCCTGGAAGGAAAAAATCGCCAGTGGATCTTGCAGGAGTACGTTCGTGTCCAGTACGTAGATTTTTTTCAAGGATCTCGCCTCCAATTACCCATCATCTTGTATAGCTTATGCAAGCATAGAAAGGTTGCTCTGTTTGCCAAAAGGCGATATTCGCTGAAAAAACATCACGATCTACTCTATTTGGTGACCTCCCCCAGCAGCTTGCCCCTCACCGGGCTTCGCTCTGTGGTTTTTTAAACAGTTTATGAGCGAACGGAACGAGATAGACGGTTTAGATGAGAATGAAACGGAGCGGATTAACAAACAATACACCTATGCCAAACTACTGGAAGGAAAGGATGTCAGCTATGTTACGCATCATGATTTTCCTTGTGTCACTTTCTCTACTGCTCTCTGCCTGCAACAGGACCAACCAGGCTGTACCGAACCAGCCGGCACCGAATCAAGGTACGGCAAATCAAGGCGCGGCCACGCCAGGCACCACTCATGGAACTGCGTATCAGGGGAATGTCCATCGCCATAATGCCCCGGGAGGAGCACAGGTTCAGCGGGCACCGCAGACTGCACCGCAGCCAGCCTACAACGAATCTCCGCAAGCAAAAGCTGACCGCCTCGTCCAGCTCGCTACGCGTGTCAAAAAAGTGAAGGGGGCGACAGCCGTCGTTCTCGGCAACATGTCTGTCGTCGGCATCAGCATCGATCCTGCTTTGGACAGGCCTGATGTGGGAGTGATCAAATACAGCGTCGCTGAGGCGCTCAAGCACGATCCACAAGGCGCGACTGCCATCGTCACGGCAGACCCCGGCATTGTCCAGCGACTTCGCGAAATGTCTGAAGATATTCGCGGGGGCCGACCGCTGATGGGGATTACGGAAGAGCTGGCCGACATCGTCGGACGAATCATTCCACAAATGCCGCAAAGCGTCCGCAATAAAGAAAGCCTGCCGAGCAACCAGCGCCACGAAAAGCTGAATAAAACGAGCAACCCGAGCCAGCCGAACCGCTCAGGTGTAGAGTACAACAAGATCAACAGGTAGGTTCCAACTGCAAAAAACCTTCTATTCGACTAAGTGGGTAGAAGGTTTTTTCACAAGATCACTCCATCTTTCTCGGCATACTTACCGTAAACATGTATTTGTCGTTCGGGTAACGGGCGATTGTCAAAAAAGCGGGCCGTTGATTGTGCAGGTATGTCAAGCATTGCATGTATAGCAGCGGTCCCAAGACTTTCGGACTGAGAAATTACTGCCCCCCTCATCGGGAAAGCCGACTCCGCCCATCGACTGTCTCCCACTGCACGCTAAATTCGCCATCCTTCACAAACCTGTTATTTCATCGCCCGCTTTGAAAATGGTAAGATGAGTGCAAGCCATTTTATTATAAGGAGAGGTGGAAGATGAAATACAGAACCCTTCCAGGTACGGAGTTAACAGTCTCCGAAGTAGGTTTCGGCGTATGGTCAGTAGCGACAAAATGGTGGGGCGTAACCGATGAAAAGTTGGGCAAACGTCTGCTTCGTTCAGCTTATGACGACTATGGGGTTACTTTTTTCGATACAGGCGACGTATACGGCAACGGGTTGGGCGAAACCATCCTGAAAGATGCATTGGCCGGGATTCGCGACAAAGTTGTCGTGGCAACAAAGTTTGGCTATGACATATACAATCTCCCAGGCGAACGGAAAGGGCACTCGGAGCTTCCGCAAAATTGGTCGAAAGAAAACATCCGCTATGCTTGCGAGCAAAGCTTAAAACGCTTGGGCACCGATTACATCGACTTCTATCAGCTACATAACCCGCGGATGGAATCCGTACTGAGCGAAGAAATTATCGATACGCTGAAGGAGTTGAAAAAAGCAGGCAAAATCCGCGAGTTCGGCGCTGCCATGGGTCCTGACATCGGCTGGGCGGATGAATCTGTCGCCGCACTCAATCACCCGGATTATGCCGGTATCCAAATCATCAACAACATCGTCGAACAAGATCCGGCCCGAGCGTTGTTCCCGATCGCGGATCGCGTGAAAAAAGCGTTGATCGTACGCGTCCCCCACGCTTCCGGTCTGCT
The DNA here is from genome assembly GCA_946402065.1 of uncultured Brevibacillus sp. Classification (GTDB taxonomy): domain Bacteria; phylum Bacillota; class Bacilli; order Brevibacillales; family Brevibacillaceae; genus Brevibacillus_D. The sequence continues at coordinate 2,642 of CAMIVR010000071.1, forward strand.
CGACGGCTCCTATGATCCGGAAAAGCACTTCGACAAGAGCGACCACCGCAGCCATCGTCCAGTCGAGTGGATGAAAGCGGGAGTCGAGGTCGTCCAGGAAATGAAAGCCCAAGGCCTGTTTGACGGCAAGGAGCGGACGATTGGTCAACTGGCCATTCAGTTCTCGCTCTACCACCCATCCGTTGTCACTGTACTGCCTAACATCACGACAGAAGCGAATTTGAAAGAATTTGCGCTCGCTTCGGAAGTGACCCCGCTCTCCGACGCGGAATTTGCAGTGATTGAAGCCCTTTGGGTAAATGGCTACAACGAACGCCTGAAACAGCATATGTCCAACTCACAAACGAAACCGACACCTGTTTTGACTGTGTAATTCAACTCATGCCTCTTTGGCCCACGGGTCAATACAAAAAGCGGCGCCGTCACAAGAGTGACTGGCCCGCTTTTTGTTTGCCCTTGCAAATGGTTCTGAGCGATTCGCAAGGCAGCATTTCCTCAGCTACAATGGCTGGCTCGGATTTTGCCGGGACTGCGTTACGTACTTCATAAACACATTGGCAAACGCTTCTGCCGTATTGAAGCATTCCTGAGGTGTATTATTCGTCCCCCCGAATTCCAGCAGCAAGCTGCCCGTGGAGATCGACTGGTTGTATTCCCCGTTTCCTTGGCTTGCGTCTTTCAGCAGCACACCGCGGGACAAGCCTGGATATTCACTTTCGAGCAGCATATGCAAATATTCGGCCAGCTTCTTGTTCTCGGCATAATTCGGGTTGGCTGTGCCAATCACAAAAAGGATGCGGGCGTACGTTTTGTCGTTGATCGTCAAGGCGACCTTGCTGCGTGGTTCGTCGCTGTCACGGTGGATATCAAAGAAAAACTTTAAGCCCGGATTCTCCATTGCCGCCGCACTGACTGCCTTGTATGACTCTGAATACGATTGGGCGAAGGTCTTTTTTTGCTCCGCAAGCCGCTGCGCGAAATCGTCCTGGTTCACAAGTGTATTGACTCCTTTCGCCTGCAACAGCTGTCCGAGGTATTTTCCTACTTGTGAAATGTTGTTGACCGGATCGTCGACAGAAGTTCCGCTCGTATTGCTGGCGACGCCTCTCCACGATTCGCGATTGTGCGTATGGTAGATAAAGACCTGCTGTTCACCCGTAGGCAAGATACCCCCAGGACTCTGCGGGATGACTTCCTGTCTCTCTACCGTCGAACTGTCGATATAAGCCGTTCCCCCGTTATTAAGGCGGATCAGATACCATTGGCCTTCCGCATTGACGATCGGGTACGTTTCCCCCGGCTGAACGACTCCTGCCTGCCCATGCTCTACGCCCGGTCCATACCACAGCGGCGTATTGGGGGCAAGAACTTTGATGACAGATTCCGGCGAAGGAGAGGGTTGCAGGATGTCGATCGGGATGCTGTTGTCAATCACAGGATCGCTTACTGGCGTCGGCGGCGCCGTCACAACTGTACCTGCATTCGACTTGCTGACCAGCCAATTTGCGATCCAACCCGTTTTCCCGTCTGCCGTTCTAACCTGGTACCAATCGCCTTGCTGCGAGGATACGGGAAGGCTTGTCCCTTTTTTCAGGGTGGTGATAATTTGACTGTTCGTCGTTGCCTGGCTTCTGACATTTACGTTGTCCCCTATCACAGTGACAGATTGCGGCAAGGCCGTAATTGCAGCAGGCGGTGGTGCAGGTTTCGCCGGTTCCGCAGCCGCTTCGGCGATGTACTTGGTATGAACCCATCCGTTCGCATTGCCAGACAGTTTGATCTGCACCCACTCACCTTGCTTGCTCATTTGCTGGTATGTACTGTTTTTGTCAATGACTTGAATGATTTGCCCATTCGCATTGGGAGCGGACCGTACATTCAACATATCTACCGAGCTTTTGACGTATTTGATTTGCGGGATGTCGATTGCTTTCACATACTTGTTCAGTACCCAACCTGTCTTGCCGTTAGACAGCTTCACTTGTATCCAGTCTTTCTGTTGGGAAATGATCGGGAGTTTTGTCTCTTTCGGAATAGTAGTAACAATTTGGGAATTCGTTCCAGGATTGGCGCGAATATTTAAAGTGTCGGCCGTCACCATAACGTGAGTGGCCGCAGAGGCGGACGGTACAGGAGCAAACAAGCAGGCTGCGCACACAGCAAGTCCGATGTATTTTAGTCGTGATACCATTAGCCTTTGTCCTTTCTGTCAAAAAATAGCGGATCGAACCGAAGACGAAATCCATTCTTTCTTTTGCACATTCACAATCGAGCATGGTTTCCAAATTTTTCTACACTTTTTGGCATTAAACGACATTATACAAGAAATGAGCGCTCACTTCAACTTTCTGACCTTGACGATCACCACCGATCTTCCCGCCAGCAGCTTGCTGCTCGCTTGCCAAATGTGGCGGCCCGTGCATCAGAGAAGCCCGGATCTCTCGCGGAAATCCGGGCTTCTTACGTGTTAGCGCTATTTTCGCAGTGCGGCCATCACTTGCTTGTCCAGCTTCTCCGCGGCATTTTTGTTATAGGTTTTCTCGTATTCCGGCTCCACGGAAATACGCGATCCGTAGAACATAATATCTCTGACCGTCTCGATGTCAATCTCGACCATGGCCAGCTTGAGGGGAACGTCTTCAAGCTGCTCGACGGTTACTGCAGCATTGCCGTAAATGGCAAAAGAGGAACCGGCGCCGATGACTTGCAACACGACCTTTGGTGTCTTGTTTATATTGGCAATAATCCGTGAACGATTGTCGACAGCAAAGCGGATTTTCTGATGATTATACGCGAAAACCCAGGAAAGAGAGCTGAGTGCTGGCGATTCCGACTCGTGGTCAATCGTTCCCAGGGTGACAAAGCGTTCGTTTTGCAGCAGGCTGAATAGTTCTTCGGATAAAGAATGAGCAACTGTTTCAGGCATGATGACTCCTCCAATCTTGATCGTAAGTCTATTGTACCTATCCCCTGCAAAATAGGCAAACCATTCCACCGGCTTGCTTATTTGGATGGTTTTACCTAAACTAGAAAAATAATGACAAAGGAGGCTGGACTCATGTCTCGAAGTTCTTCACCCACTGATGAGCTATTGACCAAGATCGACCGACTGTTGGATGAACTGCAACAGGTTCGCCAAGTGAACGAGCGGATGGACAAAATCGCCATGTTTCTGGAGGACATTCGCCTCGCTGACGTCATTCAAAATTATACGGCCCCGCGCAAGCTGCTGTTTATCAACTTCCTCGCAGGGCTCGCTCGGGGCTTGGGGTTAACGATTGGAACGGCAATCATCCTCGCCATACTCGGCTGGCTGTTTGCCCAGGTGGAGTCTGTTCCGATTATCGGCGACTACATTCAGCAAATCATAAATTATTTAAATACGTACCGGACACCTTGACTAAATCAATCCTCATCACGGTCGTTGTGCTTTCCTTTAGACTCATGCTTTTTGTCTTTGTTTTTGTTTTTGTCCTTGTCTTTATCCTTGTCATCCTCTTTGGCTTTCTTGTCCCATTCCCATGCCTTGTCTTTCGGATCGATTTTACTCGGCGACTGATTTACGGGTACCCCGTGTTCAATATCCGTCGAAGCAATCAGCACATTGCCGCTGTATAGCTCCAGATGAACGGCTTTGGAACTGAATGAGCGATTCTGGTAGTTAAACGAAAGCTCAAAGCTGTTGTCTTTTTTTACATCAACCTCGTGTTTTTTGCCGTCTGGTCCGACTGCGTACAGCTTCCATTTGTCATTTTTTTCAGCAGTCAACACGTTAATCTTTCCTTTGATTTGAACCGTCTTCTTGTTGGCGATGATGGAGGCTGTACCCGAAATGGTCGCTGACGAGTTTACCGTGTCTGGTTTCTTGATGTTTTCAACTTTGACAGTCTGGCTCTGCAGCTTTTGTCCGGCTTTATAGATGTCGACAGTTACCTCTTCCGGCAATTCATCCTTGCCTGGTGCAAGATTTACAGAAAATACGCGCACGCCATTCCACAGCTTGTTCAGTTTTGCATCTTTTTGTCCACTGCCGTACCGCACGACGACTTTATCAACGTCGGACAGCACGACTCCATTTACTTTTACCCGTTTTTTCGATTGCTCATAGACTGCAGCCGTCCTGACGATCACATCGTCTTCCGCCACGGTTCCTGTGTTTATCTGCAGCTTCTTCGTATCGACCAGTTTGTCATTCACATACGCCTGCAAGGATGCGTATTGCGGCGTGGTGCTGTTCACAGCCGGGATCGAGACGGTAAAGGTGTGATTGACAAAAGAACTAATCTCGATCTTGCCATTGTTGGGCGTGGTAATGACTACCTTGGTAATGTCGTTTGTGACATTTCCGCGTATGTACGTTGTACTTCCTTTTGTCTGCCGGTCGACTTGGATAAAGCCCGCTTCATCGCCCGTCCGCACTTCCAGATAGACGTCTGAAAGCGATTCTCTGGTCAGCTTTTCCCACTCGGCCCCATTCTCCTGAATAAAATCGGCCAGTTTCACATCCAGGTTTTCGCTTTCCACTACGATATACAAGTCATTCAGATGGTCGCGCAGCAGCGCATTCAGTAATGCCGGATCTTCCTTTATCAAATACTCCAGTTGATAGCGAACATTTTTATCGAGCTCTGCTGCCGGAACCTTTACACTCGTCGGCTCTGTACCGCTCACTTTGCCCAGATTGCCTGAATTGGCCAGTACCGGAGTCAGTCCTCCTCCGATCAAGGCTGCAGCCAATACTGCAACTGCGGGTTTTGCCCATTTGTTTTTCATCGTGATCTTCCCCTCTCGTTGGTCATGATAGGCACCTTGTTTACCTGATCATTCCACCAGACGGGATCGCTGCTGAAAAGGTTGCATCTGTTTCAAATTAATTTCAAAAAAACTGCCGCAGACCATCAGTAAAAAAATCGCCACACCATCGTGACGAGTTTTTGCATTCGTTCGCTGAAGCGCTATTGGTTGTAGCGAGGCTCATTCTCGATCGCCAGCAGAAGCTGCTCTACCGCTTCGATCTCATACATCTGCATCTTGCGCTTGTCAGCTACCGTGTAATGCAGTGTGTACATGGTCGCATCCTTGGCAAAGCGCAGGTCAGATACATGGTGGTCCTCTGTCAGTATATCGAGAAAGAACTGGGTCGTATCGATCGCCGATTGATCGTCAGGGCGGGCCACAGCGACGACTTGAATTTGCAGCCAATTAAACAATGCATCATCCAGCTTCACGGCTAGCGTCTCCCCTTTTTATCCGGTTTGATGCGGACTTTGACAATGACCAGCAGCAGGATGGCCACGAACAAAGCGCTGCGCACCGGCAGTTGAACGTCCAAAATACTGAAGATAATCGCACCGATGAAAAGCAGCACATACAAAAGCACCGTCTTGAGCACAGGCATCCGCAATCGCTCGGCAAATCCGAGATAGTACACGATTATCAAGTAAATAAAAATAATGTAGGCCCGGTAATGGTCAAACCACATGCGGATTGAGTCATACGCACTCAATTGATCCGGATTGGCCGGAACGTAGTCTGACACCATTTGAAACCATTCCATCGTGAAGCCTCCCTCTTCCACGCCTCTGTCCAGCCTGCTGTCATTTTTACAAATAGATTGGACATTCGTCCAGAGTTGAACGAATTGTCATTTCCGGGACAACTCGGCCCTCCACCTCGGGGGCCTTGCTTGCATTTCGCCAATCCGCTGCCCACGCTACCAGGGGTTATCTGGTTTGCATTCAAGCAGGTCAGATGTACGCGATCGTGTACATCATATCTACTTTAGCAGTTGCCAAACAAGCTGTCAAAACCTGCATGCGGCTGTTTTGTTTCGTCATGACAAAAAGGCGTTGGTTGGAACCAAAACCTGCGGTGCTGCTCTGCCAAAGCATCGTACAATAGCGCCATACCCGCCGGGAAGGAGGGAGGAGCTACCGAATCAAGCGAGCGGCCTTTATTTTCCAATTATTTGCTCAACTTTATGAAGAGAGGGGATTTTATGGCACAAACGGAAACAAATGAAAACAGCGCATTTGGCTACAAACAGGAATTAAAGCGATCGCTGGGGATCAAAGAGCTGACCATTTACGGCATGGTGTTCATGGCTCCGCTCGCGCCCATGCAGGTGTACGGCATGGTTGCCCAGGAAAGCTACGGGATGTCAGCGCTCGTCTACATCGTCGGTGTTCTCGCCATGCTCTTTACCGCATTCAGCTACAGTCACATGAGCAAGGAGTTTCCGATCGCCGGGTCGGTCTATTCGTACATTCAACGGGCCGTCAACCCGCATATCGGCTTTCTCGCCGGCTGGATCATCCTGTCCGATTACATCCTGATCCCTGCCCTGCTCTACTCCATGACCGGCGTGTGGATGACCGGCATATTCCCGTCGGTCCCGTCGCAGTTCTGGGCACTCCTGTTTATCGCCATTAATACGTTTATCAACATCAGAGGAATTACCGTAGCGGCCAAAACCAATCTGGTCATGTTCTGGATGCAAATCATCACGATCGCCGTATTGTTGGTGATCGGGCTGAAATTTGTCTTTGTGGATGGCCATGGTGTCGGTGGTTTTACGCTGGAGCCGTTTTTTCAGCCGGAGCACTTTTCCCTCAGTCTCGTAGCCACCGCGACGACGATCGCCGTCCTCGGTTTTCTCGGCTTCGACGGAATCAGCACGCTCGCAGAGGAGGCCCATAACCCGCGGAGGACTGTAGGCAAAGCGACTGTCCTGTCAATCGTGTTCATCGGCTTTTTCTTTATTGCGCAAGCTTACACCGCTCACCTGATTCATCCGAATTACGCTGACCTCGATCCGGAAATGGGCTTCTTCCATATCGCCAGGGAAGCGGGCGGCTCCGTCTTTTATGTCATCCTGATTCTGATCAATGTTGTCGCGATAGGCGGAGCGGTAAATCTCAATTGTCAATCCGCTGCTTCACGTGTGCTGTACTCGATGAGCCGGGACAATTTGCTGCCGTTCGCCAACACGTTCAAAAAAGTTCACCCCGTCTACCAGACACCTGTCAGTGCCACCTTTTTGTCGGCCGGGATATGCGTCGTGACTGTTCTGACGCTGCCGATTGAAACCGTTTTAAAATTTGTCAATTTCGGGGCAGTTACGTCATTCATGCTGCTCAATCTGAGCGTCTGCTACTACTTCTTTATCAAGAAGAAGCGCCGCGGGGGAAAAGCTTTTCTTTCCTACCTGGTCATGCCGCTGATCGGATTTTTCATCGTCGGCTACGTATGGTCAGGATTTGACGCTACGACGTTTATCGCTGGCGTTAGCTGGCTGATCGTCGGGATCATCGTCGGTGCAGTGAAATCCAAAGGGTACAAGGAAATTCCGCCAGCGCTAAAAGAGCCGGCGTAAAATGCAGAGATGGAGGGAAAACAGATGAGATTACAAAGAAAAACCGCAATCGTCACAGGGGCGGGCAGAGGGATTGGTGCAGCCATTGCAAAGCGATTTGCCCGGGAAGGAGCCAACGTCATCGTCGCCGATTTTCTTGAAGCGGGCGCCGACGTGGCCAAAGAGATTCGTGAACAGGGAGGCTCCGCCGCTTTTTTTCAAATCGACGTCTCGAGCTCCGAGCAGGTACAGGCATTGATTCAATTTGCCCGGGCGCAATTTGGCGGTCTTCATGTCTTGTGCAACAACGCTGGCATCAACATACCGGGAACGGTCATCGACGTCTCCGAGGACGTCTGGGATCGTACCATCGACGTCAATGTGAAATCGATGTTTCTCACGGCCAAATACGGCATTCCGGAAATGCAAAAGGCAGGCGGCGGCTCCATCATTAATGTCGGGTCGGTCAACAGTCTCGTCGCCGAGCCAAAACTCTCTGCCTACGTCGCCTCCAAAGGTGCCGTGCTCATGCTTACAAAAGCAATTGCTTTGGATTTTGCCCAGGAGAACATTCGCGCCAACTGTATCTGCCCCGGCTGGGTCGATACGACCATCAACGACGCCCATGCTGCCTTGATGGGAGGAATCGAGCAAGTATTGAGCAGCATCGGAGAGTTTCAACCGATCAACCGCGTCATTCGTCCCGATGAGATCGCCAGCGTCGCCGTCTTTCTAGCTTCCGACGAGTCATCGGCGATGACGGGCAGCGCTGTCGTCGTCGATGGCGGGATGAGCGCAAAATAAAACGCTTTTCACACAGAGCCGGTGCATTTGCCAAGCATCGGCTTTTTTCATGGCCGACGTCGTCACGACGAATGCCCGCCCGTCACGACGAATCGCGCTTGACGACGATCATTGCCATTACTTCATCAGCGCCTCCCAGTAAAACGCAAATTCCTGGGCTCTGTCCTCGGCAATCAAGGCCGTGCGCTGGTCATTGTAAAAATAGATCGTGCTGTTGGCAATCGTCCTGATTTTTTTCAAATTGACAAGAAAGGAGCGGTGCGTCGGATAAAAATAGTGATCCTGCAAATACTGCTCGTACACTTTCAAGGGAATCTTCGTTTCCACGGTGCCTGTCGCCGTATGCACCTGGATCGTTCGATTGATCGATTCAATGTAGAGTACATCTGCAGGCGTCAGCAGTTGAATGTCGTGATGAAAAATCGGAATGTACAGCCCGCCGTGTTCAATAAAGGTTTGATATTTCATATGATTGCCCAGTTTTTCGATCGCTTGCTTGAAGCGGTACGCTGTAAACGGTTTTTCGACGATGTCGATAATCCCCAGATCATACGTGTAGCTGGCCTCCGGAATGACGCCGGTGACCAGAATCGCCGGCAGGTTTTTTCCGCGAAACCTCAGGGTTGAATAGCTGTCCAGCCCGCTCCTGCCTTCTCCCAGCTTCAAATCGAGCAGCAGGGCATTGACTGTCGGGTTGGTCGTGACCTTCTGGATCAGCTCGTCGCCTGTCTTGACGATGTCCATGACGTGAATGAAATCAAATGCTTGCAGGTACATGAGCAGCAGCTCTTGTTGCGCAGGCTCATCTTCAGCAATCAAAAGGTTAATTTGCGGATTTTTCATAGGTCCTCCCGTCTAGCTGTCCATTAGCGGTATCATCACTCTGAACGTCGTCAGTTGACTGTTGGATGTAAAGTCAACCTCTCCTGAATACTGGTGAACAATTGCTTTGACAATCGACAATCCGAAGCCTCTGGGCTTATCCGGGGATTGCTGTTTAGTCGTGAAGCCGCCCGCAAACAAATGCGCCCTTTCATGCTCGGGGATGGACCGCCCGGTGTTTTGCACTTCAAACCAGTAATGATTGCCGACGCGTTTGCACGTCACTTTAATCTTCCTTTGCTCCTGCGGCATATCCTGGACGGCTTCAATCGCATTGTCGATCAGGTTGGAAAAAATCCGGATCAGGTCAGTCGATTTGATCCGGTCAAACATGTCTTGCATGACGTCGTATTCCAACTCGATTTGTTTATTTTGCGCCAGCACCCACTTCGACTGAAACAGCACAAGCAGGGTCGGGTTGTTGATTTTCAATGTCAGGTCGACGAGCTTGATTTCCTTGAACAGCGACTCAATGTACTCTACAGCGCGCTGATAGTATTTGAAATCGAGCAATCCATACAGCACCTGGATGTGATTGACAAAGTCGTGGCGAATCGACCGAACCGAAGTGAGAATCGCCCGGAACTCCTCCTGATAGGTCAACTCTGTCTCGCCGACGGCTTTTTTCATTTCCCGCTGGTACCATCGCTGGATGACCAGAAACAACACCAGCATGACGAGGACAAAGACGACGTTGAAGAAAAATGTAGAGTAGCTGTTGGCGATGACAACGCCGCCAATTTCCTCGACCATTCTCGCCCCCATGTCAATCCCGAGATAGCCGATCATTTTGCCGGCTGCATCCTTGATCGGTGCGCCTACTGACATGTAGTCGCCGAGCTTGGCGTCGTGGATAATCCCCGTCGAGTAGGTTTTACTCTGGAGCGCCAGAGCTATCTGCGTTTTCGGCACTGTACAGTACTCGCCGATGTAATAGTCGATCGGATCGGCTTTCGTCATGCCGTGAATCATCGTTTTCGTCACTTCCGGATTGTCTACCAGCAATATATACACATAGGTGGCGCCGATTTTTTTCTTCGCGTCATTCAAGTACTCGGCAATTTTCCAGAAGTCGGCATCTCGTTGCTTGTGCACGAGAAAGCGCTGATACGCCGCTACGTCCAAATCCGCCGCAATCGACTTGGCCATCTCGATGCTCTGGTTGGCAATGGATACTTCGGCTGCATTGATCGTCGAAAAATAGGAGACAACGATGTTTACGGTGGTCAAAGCCAGTAACAGGAAAATGGAAAGAAGAATGATGCCTTTGATCTTTTTGTTTTTTCTGACAATGATTGGAGAAGCAGCAAGGTCTGCAGCTCTGATCATGCGCAACACCTGTCCTCATTAGGGTTTCTTCCTCTATAGTAGCAGAAATCGGCTGAGACTTTGTCTACTTTTTGCCGAGGTCCGGCCCGCCCTTCCGACACATCTTAGAACGACCTTGTCCCGGGCGATGTCACTTGCGGAGCGTTCTCTTCCTGGAGATTCCCCTCGCCTCCACCAAACCACGGGTTACATGATGATGACAGCGATAAAACAGGGCCCCAAGAAAGGAGCCCTGCTACCAAATAGTCGTTCGTATTATGCTTGCGGCTGTGCTTCCCAGCGCTTTTGCTTGGCGTAGCGCTCGCGGTCAGACTTGTTCAAGTGCTTCTTGCGCAAGCGAACCGAATGCGGCGTCACTTCGCAGAGCTCGTCATCATTCAAATACTCAAGCGCTTCTTCCAAGCTCAGCGTACGGGGCGTTTTCATTTTGACGGTCTCGTCTTTCGTCGCGGAACGTACGTTTGTCGCGTGCTTTTCCTTGCAGACGTTCACGGTCAAATCGTTGTCGCGGTTGTGCTCGCCGACGATCATGCCCTCGTACACTTCTGTACCCGGGTGGATGAACATAACACCACGGTCTTCGACAGACATCAAGCCGTACGTCGTCGCTGTTCCGGTCTCATTGGAAATCAGCACGCCGGCATGGCGTCCGCCCACATCTCCCTGGAACAGCGGTCGATAGCTGTCAAAGGAGTGGTTCAAAATTCCGTAACCGCGTGTAATCGTCAAGAACTCGGTACGATAGCCAATCAAGCCGCGCGATGGAATGATGAATTCCAGGCGAACCTGGCCAAATCCGTTGTTGATCATGTTGACCATTTCGGCCTTGCGCATGCCGAGCGTCTCCATGACAGAGCCGGTGTACTCCTCCGGAACGTCAATGATCAGCATCTCTGCCGGCTCCATTTTTTGCCCGTCGATTTCACGGATGATAACTTCCGGCTTGGAAACAGCCAGCTCGTAGCCTTCCCGGCGCATGTTCTCAACGAGAATCGACAGATGCAGCTCCCCGCGGCCGGAAACGATAAATGCGTCAGGCGAATCCGTCTCATCGACGCGCAGCGACACGTCTGTTTCCAATTCCGCCATTAAGCGTTCACGCAGCTTGCGCGAGGTGACATGCTTGCCTTCGCGTCCGGCAAACGGGCTGTTATTGACCAAAAACGTCATCTGCAGGGTAGGTTCGTCAATTTTGATCAGCGGCAGCGGATTCGGTGTATCGACTTCGCAGATCGTTTCTCCGACGTTGATGTCCTCGAGTCCTGCTATGGCAACGATATCTCCGGCTTTTGCCGTCTTTTGCTCAACGCGCTGCAAGCCGTTGAAGCCAAACAGCTTTTGTACCCGCATGCGCTTGATCGAGCCATCGCGCTTGCAGACGGAAACCTGATCATTGACGTTGATTACGCCATGATACACTTTTCCTATGCCGATGCGGCCGAGGAAGTCGTTGTAGTCGAGAATCGTCACCTGCATTTGCAGCGGGGCACTTTCATCTGCGTCAGGGGCAGGAATATGTTCGATAATCGTATCAAACAGCGGTCGCAGGTTGTCTTCCAGTTTATCCGGTTCATAACCGGCGATTCCTTGCAAACCGGAGGCGTAAACGATTGGAAATTCGAGTTGATCCTCGGTAGCATCGAGATCGATAAACAAATCGTACACCTCGTTGATTACTTCCTGCGGGCGAGCGTGCTCGCGATCCACCTTGTTGACGACGACGATCGGCGTTACGTTCGCTTCCAGTGCCTTGCGCAAGACAAAACGCGTTTGCGGCATGCAGCCCTCGAAGGCGTCGACAATCAATAACACACCGTCAACCATGCTCATAATCCGCTCCACCTCACCGCCAAAATCGGCGTGCCCAGGCGTGTCGAGAATGTTGATTGTGCTGTCTTTGTATTTCACGGACGTGGTTTTCGCCAAAATGGTAATGCCACGTTCCCGTTCCAAGTCGTTGGAATCCATCATCCGCTCTTCTACTTGCTGGTTGCTGCGGAAGGTACCAGCTTGAATCAATAGCTTGTCAACCAGGGTTGTTTTTCCATGGTCTACGTGTGCAATAATAGCGATGTTGCGAATGTCAAGGCGTTTCATAATATCCCCCTTGTAAAAGCGTACACTTCATCATAACAGGTTGACGTCCGCTTCACAATGGTAACTTCATGTAAAAAATGGAAATGTTATGTTAATTTTTTCCGTGATACCAGTGGCTGAGACTTCCTGTGTATTTCCTTATGCTCCGTCACACACTATAGGTGGAGGTGTAAACAAACCATGAAAAAATGGATGATTCCACTTACAAGTGTTCTTCTAATCGCTTCCCTCTCTGGTTGTGGCATGAGCAGAGGCACGAGCCCGCATGCAGGTCCAACCACACAAGGCACGGTTAATCAAGCGGCTCACACGCGTACAGCCCCTGGCACTCAGACAGGCATGGGTACGAACTCCATCTATTCTACACCGATGAACCAGGATGGCTGGAACCGTTACCCTGCTGCGACTACCGATGGCCGGAACCCTGCCGCAACGACCTACCCCGGTTCAACTACTGACGGTCGCAGCGCCTATGAAACGAACCGGCTTTTGTCCGATCGAATCGTCAAAGCTGCCGATTCCGTTCCGGGAGTGAGCAATGCCGTCGCTGTCGTTCACAGAAATGATGCGGTTGTCGGCATCAATACGCGCACGACAGCAGCAGACGCACGTCAGCGAAAAGTGATTGAGCAGCGCGTCTACTCTGCTGTTCGAGCAGTCGCTCCGCATCACACCATTCACGTCACCTCCGATCCGAAGCTGATTAGCCGTATTCACGCAATGGACCAAACCGTTCGCGCCCATTATTACGCTCACCCGACAACGCATCCTTTCAGGACTGGACCGACTTCCGTTACCCAAAACGCAGCAAACGTCGGAACAGATTTCGCCACTCTGATTCGCGATATGGGCCGGACTGTCACTGCACCTTTCCGCTAAGATCGGCTTGCAAAGCTGTTGACTCGTCGATAGCTTTGCTTTTTTTTTGCCCTGCTAATCAGCCGTGATGTGTGTTTGCTTGCTGCTTGCATCACGCGAATTTGCCTGATGAAAGCTGTCAGCGAAATCGCGAGAAATATGACCAATTCCGATCCCTCGCAAGTCCAGTAGCCATTGCAAATGAGCAATATTCGTATTCAGGTCGATTGCCGATACCCAGACGCTCGTCACGGCGCTGTTCAGCAGGCCTGCATACAGCACGGGCTTCACCCCGAATCGCTGGCCAAGCATGGCGCTCAAGGGCGAAGTCAGACCTGAGGCAATCGCCTGTGGGAGCATCAATAAGCCCGTATCCAATCGATCGACGGTCCAGAGCTGCTGTTTGTTCTCCATTAAAAAGAGGCCCCCTGTAAAGGTGCCTCGGTTACTTACGCAGATGAAATTTACTTGCTTGCCATTTCCGGTACGTGGATCTCCGGATCAAGCACTTCCAGCTCGCCAACGCCTCGGACTAATTTTTTCGCATAGACCTTTTGTGGCTGCAAAACCGAAACCATGTAATCGATCGCTACCTGAGGATCCACTGTTTCACCGCACGTGTAGCAATCAAGTGCTGCAAAACCGCGTTCAGGATAGGTGTGGATGGACAAATGACTTTCCGAGAGAAGAACCAAAACAGTTGCTCCTTGTGGCGAGAACTGCTTCGCCTGTACGCCAAGCACTGTAGCGCCACAAGCTTCCGCTGCCTCAATCATTTCCTTTTTCAAAAATTCTGCATCGTTTAACAGGTCAAACTGTACTCCCCATGTGTCAATGGCAACATGGCGTCCGAAAGTTGAGTATTCCATCTTTCGGTTCCCCCTTCCTAGCAAGTGTAATAGTAAGCATCGCTAGGACCTGCGTCATTCACTAACGGGGGCGGCTTCTCTACGGTTCCCACCCTTTAAAGTGAATCCTGGTTCCTAATTCTTTTTTCCAACGAATTTAAAATTACCATGCTGGCGTCTAATTGACAATACCTTTCGCAAAATAATTATTGGAAAAAGCAAAAAATGGGCGCTTTCCGCACCCATTTCCCTTTCCTTACGCTTCTAACGTATATAATCGGCGAGCCAATTCAGCCAGCTTCAAGTCAATTGTCGCGGTTTTCTCCGTCCGATTGCGCAAATCCAACAGCCGATCCGTCTCTTCACGGATCAATTGAATTTCTTGCTCCCCCCTGTTTTGCTGGAACAGGCTTTCCAATTGTCTGGTTTGTTGGTGCGTCCGGTTTTCATACACAACCGTCTCTTCGTTGCCGTTAAGCTCTTCAATACGCGTGACGGAGCCTTCATCGTAATGGTATACGACGGTGAATCCTTCGTAGACACGCTCAACGACGCCGTGTCCTCTAAACTGTTTCATTGCCTTGCGCATGATATTGGCCAAAGCCGGGTCACTGATCACATACGAGCTTTCACATGAATAGGTATTCCCCAATCGCTGGAATGGAAGCCGGATTTCACCGCTCCGGTCCGCAATGGACACCTCACAATCGCCATTTTCGCACATTTTTACCTGTACGATAATGTTTTCATTGGAAAACAGCTTCACAAACTGTCTCAGTTCAACTTCATTCATCGTAAAAAGGGCGTTCGCGTAATGGGTACATAAACGCTGGGCCATAATATCTCCTCGATTCCCGATTTTGGTTAGGCCAATAACGGCTGTCCATCCGAGGAGAAGAAGCTACGTATCAACAAAAGATCGCTGTTCAACCTGGCCTTGCCCCGTGAATCGATCGTCGATTTGGGTATTGAAGGCAGATCACCTACTTTTTAAAAGTAAACACATTCTTCACAAAAGCTACACAATCTAATTATACACAGGAAAACGAGAAAAGTCTTTAGCGAAAAGCGAAGGATTTGCTTAAAAAATCGCAAATATATGCAATAAACTGTGTTTTCATAAGCAGAATCTAATGATTTTAGCTGTTTTTCTCTGAATACCTGCCTTTCCCACAGCATTTCAGGCTACTATCCATTCATCGTAGACGCTTTTTTCAGCACCGCTTGCTCTTCTTCGGACAGGTTATACATTGATTTCCCCTGCTCAATCGGCTTGGCGTACATGCGTGACTCTTCCCGGCCATATATGCTGGTGATCACGATGCCGTTTTGATTATCGTCAACCAGCGCCAGCGAAAAGCTCAGATCGCTGCCTGATTCACCAAAAGCGTTGTAGCGCAGCATCGCGAGATTACCGCTCTGACCGGCTACACGCTGCGACAGGCGATTGATCAAAAACAATTGATCGCTCTGCTTCTTTTTCCATTCCTCCATCTGTCCCAACAGCTGTTCCAACTGCTGCTCGATGTTCTCCTTGTTAGTGCCGGAAAACAATTTGCTCATCAGCCGGCGCGTTCGCCGCAGCTTCACAAACAGGCTGATCAGCACGATGAACAGCAGCAGATTCACCGCGAGAAAGCCGATGATGAGTAGTGTGAGTTGATTGGCATCGAGTAATTGCGGCATTTTTGACGTTCTTCCTTTCATGGGTCCTTGCTTCCACGCAGATACTTATCCATCTTACCTCTGACTGGCAGAAACGTTAAGTATTCACGTAAATGAAAATGTTCTATACTATTCATACAAATATATGCCAGATCGGCCAGTGACGATGTCGGACCAGCCCTGCGCTTTTCTTCCCATCCTGCACTGCCTAGCTTTTTTCCGATCTCCCCCGACAACGCGGCGCCGGGGATCGGAGTCATCCAGGATGTGAGCTGCAGCGGCATTCGTTTTGTCTCGAGTAAATTCGTGCATCAGAATTCATCCTCAACGTTATTTTTTCTCTTCCGAACGCAAATCATTCCATCGCCTGCATCGCGCAGGTTGTCCGCAAAGCGTTTGTCAAAAGTAAAACCATAACATCCCTGTGCTTTCTGGATTTGGATACGCACGCACAAAAACCACGTTTCCTTTCAACTCCCCGCGATTGACCAGCCGATTCGTACCTTCAGCAAATCAATGACCTCTCCACCCAGGACGGCCGTAACGATTCCCATCCGGAATTCCCCGACATCAACCTGCAGGATCAGGAAGCCATCGTCAGCTATGTTCTGGAGGAGCAAATCGCCCTGATCCAGGAGCCAGATCGTATTTTTCCTGCGGACGGATAATCGCCGTTTCCTGTGCCGCGTATGTACATTGCGTCTGCAATGGGCAGGTGTGACACTGCGGCCGGCGTTTTTGGCACACGGCCTTGCCCAGCTCAATAATCAAACCGTGCAGGCTTTGCAGATCATCAGCTTCCGGCAACGCCTCCATCATATCGCGACGCACTTGCTCATACGATGGCTTCTTTCCGGTCAACCGCTCAGCCAGGCGTCGTGTGTAGGCGTCACCGGCAATGGTCGGCCGATTTAACGTGTAGAGCAGAATCGTATCAGCCGTTTCCGGTCCGATGCCCTTCAATCCGATTAGCTCGCTACGTAACCGCTCTGTCGCTTCCGCAGATGCCTGCAGTCCTGCCATGCCTCTTTTTGCCACTACCCATGAGGCCAGTGTGAGCAATGCCTTGCTCTTGGCGATTTGAAAGCCTGCCGGCCTGATGTGCGCCATCAGCGTCTCTTGCGATTGACTGGCCAGCTTCTCGGGAGACAGCAAGTCATGGGCGACGAGCGCCTGCAACGCCCTGTCGGCATTCGTCCACGTCGTATTTTGAACCAATACGGAACCGACCATGCGCTCGAACGGATCGCTTGTCCCCCACCATTGTTTGACGCAAAAATCGGCAAAATGCTTCTGCAATTGTTGAAAAATGTTTTGCCACACGATTTTCTTCACCCGACTCATTTGCTTTTCTTTATTATAGCGGGAACTCATCCTTGTTTAAACCAATTTGCGGTTTTGGCAGAGCACTAAGCCACGTCCGCACTAACCACCGCTCCCACAGTTGCACAGACGTAAATTGAAAAAGAACGACATTCTCCACATTCCCGAGAAGTCGTTCTCTATCCGGTCCACCATAAGGCTAGCTCCATCATCAACCTACCTATTCCGAATTTTTTAAAGGCTTATGCTTCCAGCAACAACATCTCTTGTCGCAATTGCGTTAACAGCTCAAGTGACTGCTTTATTTGTTCCTTGTCGTTTTCCTTGATCGCATCATACAATGTCGACAATTCGTAATCAAGCTCAAGGCGAAGCACAGGGATTCTTTCTTCGGCGTCACGGCGCTTCAATGCGGCAATGACCTGATCCATGGTTACGCTACACGCTTTTTCGAAAATCACTTTTCGCTCAGCTCCTTTTATCTCAACTATCTTCACAGCCTCTCCGTAGCGAATATTCTTGACGACGATCTGTTTTTCGTTAATCAATTTGACGATGGCATGACCTTTTGCCTGCTCGATAAACTTGTAGAGAATCATCGCTAACCGGATGTCGCGAAGGGAATAATCGCTCTCATCCAATTTAAATGCATCCTTTACCCGCTTCAGCACTAACGTGTACGACTTCTCGGCTGTCTGAACTTGCAGGTGCAAAAAAGCTTTGGACTCCTTCCAGGCTACATTAAATCCAGCCTTCACAAAAGCCTGCATCATCTTGTGTAAGGTGGGACGGTCAAACCAGACGGCGACATTGCAGTATTCAAGCTCATTATAGGTAGTCAATGTTTTCCCTCCCCTTTTTTTGCAGAATAATCAGATTAATAAAACGGCCAGTGAGGAGTGAGTTGGTATATCATATTATTCCGCTAGTAGTTTTGCTATTCCTCCTTAGCAAATTCTTTACTTACCTTTACCCCGAGTTCAGTCTGATCAATCCTGATTAGGGGTATCATTATTATCGAACTTTTCTGCCCGTTTTGCTAGTGGGTGATGTGCTGCTTCGGCAAGTATTTTTTTCCATACGGTTATGTTATCATATGAGAAGCTTGCTACACCGTTCGTGTTGAAAGGAGCGTTTTACGCATGAGCTTATTTCAAGGATTTCACGCAGAAGATTTCGCTGTTTTTCAGGTGCAAGGGCTTGATGCACGGATGGAAGGGATCAAAACGATGATCCGCCCCAAATTGGAGCTGCTCGGTCAGCATTTTGCTCCGACCCTCTCGCTGGCCACCGGCGACGAAATGTTTTACCACGTTGCCAAGCATGCCCGCCGTACCGTAAACCCGCCTAAAGACACCTGGGTTGCCTGGGCCGCAGACAAGCGCGGGTATAAAAAGCACCCTCACTTTCAAATCGGCCTGTGGGGTACGCACCTGTTTATCTGGTATGCCGTCATTTACGAATCGCCCTTTAAAGAAACAATTGCGGAACAATTGAAACAACACATTGACCAAGTGATGCACATGGTCCCGGGTACGTTTCACTGGTCTCCTGATCATATGCAGCCAGCGAGCACAGCACAAGCCGAGCTGGGCAAGGAAGGGGTACTGCGGCTGATCCAGCGACTTGGCGACGTGAAAAAAGCGGAGCTCCTCTGCGGCGTGACGATTCCGAGCGACGATCCGATTCTGGCTGACGGCGATCGGCTGTTAAAACAGATGGAGGACGTGTTTGCCGTCCTGGCGCCGCTGTACAAGCTGAGCGGTTCGGATCAGAAAGTAACGGTACAGCTGTGACGATGTCGTTTATTATATGCAAAAGAACAGGTGCGCTTGCCAAAAAAGCAGCGCAGCCTGTTCTTTTGCTGTTTCATGACGGTTCGTTAGCGGAGCGAATCTGCTGCAGCCGGTCGATCATCGCATCGGTTTGGGCAAACATGCGTTCAAATAATTCGCTTACTGTCGGAACGTCATGAATCAAGCCGATTACTTGACCCGCCCAGCCAAATCCATGCTGGTCGTCTCCTTCATAAATGAATGCCCGATTGCGCTTTCCGCTGATCAAATCCTTTAACTGCTCGTAATTCGCCCCTTCTGCTTCCTTGGACAGGATGAGATCGGAGCCACCCGTGCGCACGACACGGGCAGGAGTACCGAGCGAGCGTTTAATCACCGATGTGTCGTTTTCCGTTGCTGCCAGCAAGGCTTGCTGGTACGCAGGATGTGCATGGACGCATTCCTTGGTGGCGATAAAGCGCGTCCCCATCTCCACGCCTTCCGCGCCAAGCGCCAGCGCCGCCGTAAACCCGCGGCCATCGCCGATGCCGCCGCTGGCCAGCACGGGAATCCTGACTGCGTCGACGACCCGCGGCACAAGCACAATCGTGCCGACGTCGTCTCGCCCGAGATGTCCGCCGCCTTCCTGGCCCACCGCCATCACGGCATCCGCTCCGATCGACTCTGCTTTGACAGCCTGTCGTACAGAAGCGACAAGGACTAGCGTCTTGATGTCATGGCCTTCTGTTCGTCTGATCAGCGGTTCCGGATTGCCGCCTGTAATGCTGATGACTTTCACTTGCTCCTCAATGGCGACATCCAGCATGTGCTCATACGGACGACCGTGCTGGCCGATGGCAAAATTCACGCCAAATGGTTTGTCTGTCATCGTCTTCAGCTTGCGGATTTCTGTCCGCAGAGCATCCGGCGAGGGCAGCGACATCGCGGTAATCTGCCCCAGTCCTCCGGCGTTGGAAACGGCTGCAGCCAGCTCGGAATAAGCTAAGTAAGCCAGCCCTCCCTGTACGATCGGATAGCGAATATTCAATAATTCCGTCACACGTGTCTTCATGAATATAACCACTCCTTCCTCCTAAAAAACTTCTTGATGAAAGGTGGAACTCCTCCCTGAAAAATTCACTTGCTTTCCCCCCCCTTTTTGCTATACTCAATTTGTTTGTTTTTTCACAATGATTCCATAGCAAAAGCGAGGCGATCCCTAATGAGACAAGCCAAGACCCCTTTATTCAGCGGTTTGCTTGAACATGCACAGAAAAACCCGATTCAATTTCACATTCCAGGCCATAAGAAGGGTTTAGGCATGAACCCTGTTTTCCGCGAATTTATTGGCGAGAATGCACTATCCATCGATCTTATTAACATCGCCCCGCTCGATGATTTGCACCATCCGAAAGCAATGATTAAAGAAGCTCAGGAATTGGCTGCCGAAGCGTTTGGCGCTGACCACACGTTTTTCTCCGTACAAGGAACAAGCGGAGCGATTATGGCGATGATCATGGCTACATGTAACCCTGGAGACAAAATTATCGTTCCCCGGAACGTGCATAAATCAATCATGGCGGCAATTATTTTCGCCGGAGCGATCCCGGTGTTTATCCATCCGGTCATGGATGACAAACTCGGAATTGCCCATGGCATTACCAACAAGGCCGTACAAAAAGCACTTGATGCCCACCCTGACGCCGCCGCCCTGCTGGTGATCAATCCGACGTATTTCGGCATTGCCGGCGACTTGCGGCAGATCGTCCGTACCGCCCACAATTATGAAATTCCCGTTCTGGTCGATGAGGCTCACGGTGTGCACATCCACTTTCACGAAGACATGCCGATGTCGGCGATGGAGGCAGGCGCTGATATGGCAGCGACGAGTGTCCACAAGCTGGGCGGCTCGCTTACGCAAAGCTCCATCTTGAATGTACGCGAAGGGTTGGTTGATGTGAACCGGGTCAAAACGGTGCTGAGCATGCTGACGACGACGTCTACCTCGTACATTTTGCTGGCCTCGCTCGACATGGCCCGTCAGCACTTGGCCTTAAACGGGCGAGCGTTGGCTGGGCGCGCCATGCAGCTGGCTGCTTCGGCCCGCGAGCAAATAAACGAGATCCCCCGCATTCACTGTGTCGGTCGGGAGATTTTGGGCAAGCCGGCGACCTATGCGATGGATTCGACGAAGCTATTGATTCACGTCCGCGATCTCGGCATTACCGGCTGGGAAGTGGAAAACTGGCTGCGCTACAAATACCAAATCGAAGTGGAAATGAGCGACCTGTACAACGTGCTCTGCTTCATTACCGCCGGTGACTCGGAGGAGACCGTCGCTGCACTCGTCAATGCCCTGCGCCATTTGGCAGTAGAATTCGCGCACGCACAACCGTCTGAGCCCGTCGCTGTGTCTTTGCCGAAAATCCCGGTGATTTCCATGTCGCCGCGGGACGCCTTTTACGCCGAGACGGAAGTCGTCCCGCTCAAAGAGGCGGCCGGCCGGATCATGACGGAGTTCGTCATGGTTTACCCGCCCGGCATCCCGATTTTGCTTCCAGGTGAAGTGATTACGCAGGAAAATATCGATTATATTCAGGAGAATCTCCGGGTTGGGCTTCCCGTACAGGGACCGGAGGATGAGACGCTGGAGACGCTCAAAGTCGTGAAGCGGCAAACGGCGATATCGGAATGACATCTAAAAAAAGCAGGTAAGGAGCAATAGCTCGCTTACCTGCTTTACCTATTTGAGGATTCTGATAATGGTTTCATTCAAATCGATCCGACCAATCCAATCAATGAATTCGTCTACGTTATCTAAACCCTCTTCTAATGTATACGACTCTTCTTTACTGGTTCCCGGATTAATGACAAATACAATTTTATCATACGGAATCGTAGCTAATATCGTGTTAAAACTTTTGTCGATGACGGTGTCGACGAGGTTGTAGTCACCCGGAGTGATGCTGCCTCCATTGCCGGGTTTATCATTCGGTTGTGCAAAGGCCATCATGTACAGCGTGGGCGTTGATTTATTACGCTTGTCTACCCAGACGATGCGATTGCCGCCAATGCTCACTTGTTCCGGAACAGCGCCATAGGCTGGGAAATCTCTGTCAAAACGTCGATCATCCATATTGTACAGCCGGTACTCTTTTTCACCGAAATTGTCATCCTGCAAAATAACCATGTTTCTTGAAGCTTGCGGGTACTCTTGATTGCTTTCCGCACTTCCGGCTAGCAGTGGATACTTCCTGTCGTTATCAAATGTGTAAAACCATACTTGCCAATACTTCCCATCTTTTTGTGACCATACGGCAAAGCCGTCGCCCAGGCTGGCGCTCTGAACCTGGATATCTTCGTACACGACAGGAAAATCACTGGCATCTTTGATACTATACGAATAAATGTTGTTCTTGCCGTTATTATTTTCTGTCACCCACAACAGGCGGTCTCCATAGATGCTAATGCTCTTCGGCTCGTTGCGAACACTTGAGACCTCAGTTGTGGTATTTTTGCTCAAATCGGTCAAATACAAGTCGTAATAACGCCCGTCTTCACTCGCCCAGAAGAGATACTTTCCATAAATCTCAAAGTAATGCTCCATCGGCTTTTGGTTTGATGTCGTCAGCTTTTTCCGCTTCCCAGCACTGATATCGTAGTAGACGAGTGCTTCTTCATAATCATCGTACCAGACGCTATATAAATCGCTCACCACTACGCGGCGCGGTTCATCGTCCGAAGTTGAGATTATCTTTGGCTCTTTTTTTCTAATATCGAAGAGAACCACGTCATTTCTTTTACTGCCTTCACTCACATATGCGACATAGTTGTCAGAAGCAGCCGGTGCAACCGGTCTTCCTCCGCCGCCGCTGCCCAATCCAGAAGATCTGTCATCCTTGAAGTTGTACAGGTTCAGGGACAGATTGCCATCCTCATCCTGGGACGTGTAAAGGACATTGTCGCTGCTGATGGCTGGAGCAATCCGCTTGTATACGTCCGTATCGATCTTGTAGGTCGTATCCTTGCGAATGTTGTAGTACATTAAGGTATCGTCTGCTATGTAAGCCACATAGTTACCGCTAATTTTCGGCATCGTCTTGTCTATTCTTGAGTCGAGTTTAAGCTGCTCTTCTTTTCCGAGAGTAATATCGTATTTGTAAATCTCTCCGTAGCTGTTTCGACTATCCTCATAGACGATGATGTCTTCGTAAATGTGAGGCTTGATTTGCCTTGACTTGTTGGTTGTTGCTGCCTTTTCCTTTTTACGGGAAATATCGTAGTAGTAGATGTCCGGATTTCCATTCCCGTCATCCTGCCATGCGATATAACTGTCACTGACGGTCGGATAGCTGGCTTTCCCGCTCGTTGATACTTGGAACTCCTCGTCCTTTTTAATGTCGTATGCGTAAATATTCGATTCTCGGTCGCGATCATCCGCCCACACCACATAGTTGCCATGGATGGCGATCTCACCGCCTCGCGGTTTTGCTCCGCTGGCTAAATCCAGGACTCTTTCCTTCGACTTGGAAATGTCATACAGGTGAATTTCTGTACTCCTGTTGCCCTTGTCCACCCAAGCGACATAATTGCCATCGACGACAGGCGACGTTTTATCGTGTGCATTGTTACTGATTTGCGTCATTTTGCCTTTGTCCAAATCATACAGGACAACCTCTTTGGAACCATTAATCCAGACAGCATATTTATCCGAAAGATCAATTCCTTCTCTCGCAGGGGAAAAACCGCTGCCGGAGATTTTCACCTCCTCGTAAGTCGACTCTGCGTGAACGGGTGCCCCGCTCCAAAGGGATGTCGCCAGCACAAGAGTTGCGAGCGCTCCTTGGATGCGCCTTGCCTTCATCACATTCTCCTCCTCCACTTCTTGTCTACTAGTTTGATAAAGAGACACTCTTCTCCATTATTAGTGAAGTTAGAATCAATGTAAACCCAAAAAAGGAAAAACTTTAGCGAATCTTATCGCACGTCACCCTATTAACACAATCTCGCAAGCAGCACAGTCTGTTCCACTAGGATTCCGCATGCCTTCAGACAGCTGCAATTAATTTGTACAAATAAAAAAACGCGCCGTTTCGCGCGTCTGTTTATTCCTGTTCGTGATTGTGATCGCAATCGCAATCGCAATCGCAAATTCCATATAGCGTCTTCACTTGATTCGACTCAAAATGATCGATGATAGCTCCGCAGTTTTGGCAAACAATTGTCCCCATGTTAAACCTCCTACGGCAATTAATGTGTTACATTCATAATAATATGACACATTATAATCGTCAAGAGGAAAACACAATACAATTTGTATGTCACATTTACACTTATGAAATCTTGTTTGACAACCACTGTGCCATTTTTTCCAGGACGAGCTCTTTTTCCGGTTCGTTCAGCACTTCATGGTACAGTTCGGGATACACGACAAACTCTTTATCTGCAGACCGCGTCTCCTCCACAAACTGCTGTACAGCCACAGGATCGATCAAGCGATCAGCTCCGGCTTGAACAACCAGCAACGGAAGATGCACCTGGGCCCGCTTTTGCCAGGCTACCTCCATCGTCCGCAGCAGCTCTGTAAACCAGCGAACACTCACTTTGGAATAGTTGTACGGATCGTGCTTGTACAGCTCCTGCATTTGCGGATCACGCGTCACTTGTGTCGGTGCGATGTCAGAGGCTAGTCGCAGGGTTGGCCATAATTGGTTGAGTCCCGCCGCTATCCCCCGCTTCCAGCCCGGCACGTTCATTTTCAAACGCAGACAAGGAGACGAGAGAATGATTCCGCTCAAACTGTCTGCCTCCCGGTATTCCTGTACATACCGCGTCACCACCAAGCCGCCCAAGCTATGTCCAAATAAAAAAACGGGGTGATCCGGTGCGGGCTTTTCGGCGATGGCTGACTGTACCCACTCTGCTACGGCCGTTACATAGTCTTCAAAGGAATCGATATGCCCCTTCCGCCCCGCCGAT
>CAMIVR010000072.1 GCA_946402065.1 uncultured Brevibacillus sp.
TATTATGGGGAAAATTCAAGTGCAGATAATGGGGAATTTTCATTTGCAGTTGACAACGTCATTATGGTAAAATATCTATCCTTCTTCCCGCCCGTGTTAATCGCCTCGATTCGAATGACGATTGCTGCAATCGTGTTGCTGCCGATCATCGCAAAAGCAGGGAAACCGAAGCTTGCGGGAAAGGACTGGATGCTTATAGGTGCAGTAGCTGTCACCTCGATTACGTTGCATCAAATCTTTCTCGCCTGGGGGGCGAGCTACACGACGGCGGGGACGACTTCCCTGATTCTCGGGCTCAATCCGCTAGCTACAGCACTTTTGGCTTTGCCGTTTCTCGGTGAGCGTTTAACAAAGGTGAAGTTGTTGGGAATACTTCTCGGCTTTGGCGGGGTTTTGCTTGTCGTAATGACACAGCATAATGGTGGGGTAGCGTTGAATGGCTGGGGAGATTTTCTCGTTTTCGTGGCTATGCTGATGTATGTTGTTGGGGGAATATTGGTTCGAATCGTAGTGAACCGTGGAATCCCGGTACTGGTAGTGACTGCTTATTCGCATGTAATCGCTTCCGTGCTTTTGTGGTTGACCAGCTTTGCGATCTTTCCGATTGAAGTCTTCGCGTCGATCGACGTTCGCCCCTTTACATGGCTGGTCATTTTGACATCAAGTGTATTGGCGACAGGGCTCGGGGCATTGGGCTGGAACTACGGGATTGGCCAGCTGGGAGCTGCGAGGACATCGATGTTTCTTAACGGGATGCCGTTTGCCAGTCTGGTGTTTGCCGCTTTTCTGCTTGATGAACAGTTGCATTTTTTTCACGTACTGGCATTGGTCTTCATTATTGCAGGGGTATATCTGGGGACTAAAGCAGCCAAAAAAGCTGTCAAAGGCGAGGAGCAGACGCTTTCGGCGGGCTAGTTTAGGCGATTGGCGAGGGCATTGCGCAAGAGAAAAGGCGTAGGGAGATTCCTACGCTTTTTCTTCATCATAAGTATTGACCATGTGGTGGGCTGTCAGTGTCAAACGTTCAAATACGGCGTTGCGTACATGTCCTGATAAACCGATTTCATCCATTGCTTGTTGCATACAAGAGAGCCAGGCTTCAGCGCGCTGTGGTGTAATCGGAAAGCGCATATGGCGGGCACGCAGCATGGGATGGCCATGCTGCTCGCTATACAGTGCCGGACCACCGAGAAATTGAGTCAAAAACATATATTGCTTTTCCTTCGTCTCCGTAAGATCTTCAGGAAAAATCGGAGCAAGGTCAGGATGCTGTGCCACCAGGTTGTAAAATGCATCAACAAGACGGCTGATCGTATCGGAACCTCCGAGCAGCTCGTAAGGGTTGCCAATGATTTCAGACAAGTGGATTCTCCTTTCAAATTCGGTCTGATGGAACCGCCGGACCACAATCGTGTCGCAGGCGGACAAGCGGGTGTATGGAACAGCTGAAACCGGATCTTTTTCATTCTACCATATAATATAGAAGGTTCGTGATGAAACCAGTTTTCACCTGTATATCTTAAACTAGAAAAAACTTGCGTTGGAAATTGGTTTTTAGTACAATAGTGAATGTTGGTCATGGACTTGCGATGATGTGGGAGGTTGCTGATACACCCGGCCCCTTTGCCATGGCTGGGGTTCAGGATATTTCCACGGAGAAATGTCCGTTAAAAAATGGGCGAAAAAGGAGGGACTACAATGGCAAAACAAAAGATTCGTATTCGTCTCAAGGCGTACGATCACAAAATCCTCGATCAATCCGCTGAAAAAATCGTTGACACTGCGAAGCGTTCTGGTGCAAATGTTTCCGGACCGATTCCACTTCCAACCGAAAAAGCGGTCTACACAATTCTTCGTGCGGTTCACAAGTACAAAGATTCTCGTGAGCAGTTCGAAATGCGCACTCATAAGCGCCTGATCGATATTCTTAATCCGACACCGCAAACAGTCGATGCGTTGATGCGTCTTGATCTGCCGTCTGGCGTAGATATCGAAATCAAACTGTAATTACAAAAAGCGACACACACGCGGGCGTTGTCTTGAGAAAGCAGTTCTCGCGGTCACTTTCAGTGAATCCCGAATGCACCCCTGCGCATCGGCAGGGACTTGATACAACAATTGTTTGAAATTAGGTAAACAAAGCTGTTTACGAAACACGTACAGGAGGTGGCAAACAATGACCAAAGGAATCTTAGGGAAGAAATTGGGCATGACTCAAGTGTTCGGTCCGAATGGTACGGCGATCGCAGTAACTGTAATCGAGGCAGGACCATGCGTTGTTCTTCAAAAGAAGGATGTGGACAACGACGGATACGAAGCGGTTCAGCTCGGCTTTGACGACAAAAAAGTTCATCGCGCGAACAAACCGGAAAAAGGCCATGCAGCAAAAGCAAACACAGCACCTAAGCGCTTCATTCGCGAATTCCGCGGAGTAGACCTCAGTGCATACGAGGTTGGTCAAGAATTGAAAGCTGACGTCTTTGCCGAAGGAGAAATCGTAGACGTCGCTGGTGTAACGAAAGGGAAAGGGTTTGCTGGTGCAATCAAGCGCCACAATCAAGCCCGCGGCCCGATGGCTCACGGTTCCCGTTACCACCGCGGTCCTGGTTCGCTCGGTTCGATTAACCCAGGTCGCGTATTTAAAGGTCAAACCCTGCCAGGTCAATTGGGTGGCGACAACGTAACGATTCAAAACCTTGAAATTGTTAAAGTTGATGCAGAACGCAACCTGATTCTGGTGAAAGGTTCTGTACCTGGACCAAAAAACAGTTTGGTAGTCGTACGTACGGCTGTCAAGAAATCGTAAGGAAGGAGGAACTGAAATGCCAAAAGTAGCTCTCTACAACCAAGCTGGTGCTCAAGTTGGTGAGATCGAACTCGCGGACAGTGTTTTCGGTGTTGAGCCTAACAATGCTGTTCTGTTTGATGCGATCGTCATGCAACAGGCATCGCAACGCCAAGGTACCCACGACGTGAAAAACCGTTCGGAAGTACGCGGCGGCGGTCGTAAACCGTGGAAACAAAAAGGTACAGGTCGTGCCCGTCAAGGTTCGATCCGTTCACCGCAGTGGAAAGGTGGCGGTGTGGTTTTTGGACCAACACCACGCAAATACGGTTACAAGCTGAACCGTAAAGTTCGCCGTCTGGCATTGAAATCTGCTCTGTCCAACAAAGTACAAGAGAATTCACTGCTCGTTTTAGACGCACTGAGCCTGGCTGCTCCGAAAACAAAGGATATGGCCGGTGTGCTGAACAACCTGAAAGTTGAACGCAAGGTGCTGATTGTGACTTCCGAGTACGATCAAAACGTAGCTCTGTCCGCTCGCAACATTCCGGGTGCGAAATTCGTTGACGCTGCCGGCATTAACGTTCTCGATCTGGTTGCCCACGACAAAGTGATCGTAACCAAAGATGCAGTTGCAAAAGTAGAGGAGGTGCTCGCCTAATGAAGAGCCTTCATGATGTTCTCAAGCGCCCTATCATTACGGAACGTACCACCGATATGATGGCTGACAAAAAGTACGTGTTCGAAGTACCGATGAAAGCCAACAAAACGGAAATCAAACAAGCTGTTGAAAAAGTATTCGGCGTAAAAGTTACTGCAGTGAACACGCTGCGCGTTCCTGCGAAACCAAAACGCTACGGTAAATATGCCGGTTATACATCGGAGTGGAAAAAAGCGATCGTTCAACTGAGCGCTGATAGCAAAGAGCTTGAATTCTACGAGGGTGTGTAAGCACGACGACTACCGATAAGGAGGGAATTTGAATGGGTATCAAAAAGTTTAAACCAACTTCTCCTGGTCGTCGCCAAATGACGGTTTCTACTTTCGAAGAGATTACAACTTCCACACCGGAAAAATCTCTGCTTGCGCCTCTCAGCAAAAAAGCTGGTCGTAACAACCAAGGTAGAATCACCGTTCGTCATCAAGGTGGCGGTCATAAGCGCAAATATCGCATTATTGACTTCAAACGCAACAAAGACGGCATCGCAGGTCGCGTTGCTTCGATCGAATACGATCCGAACCGTTCTGCTAACATCGCATTGATCAACTACGCTGACGGTGAAAAACGCTACATCATCGCTCCATTGGGCCTGAAAGTGGGCGACGAAATCTTCTCCGGTGCAGATGCAGACATCAAAACGGGTAATGCGCTGCCATTGGAAAACATTCCGGTCGGTACGACCATCCACAACATCGAGTTGAAACCGGGCAAAGGCGGCCAAGTGGCTCGTGCAGCCGGTGTAGAAGCTCAACTGTTGGGCCGCGATGGCGATTTCGTCATCATCCGCCTCGGATCCGGTGAAATCCGCCGTTTCCACAAGGAATGCCGTGCGACGATCGGTCAAGTAGGAAACCTCGACCACGAGCTCATCAATATCGGTAAAGCTGGCCGTTCCCGCTGGTTGGGTGTTCGTCCAACTGTTCGCGGTAGCGTAATGAACCCGAATGATCACCCGCACGGTGGTGGTGAGGGACGCGCGCCAATCGGACGTAAAGCACCTGTTACTCCTTGGGGTAAACCTACGTTGGGTCTCAAAACTCGCAAGAAGAAAAACAAGAGTAATCAATACATCGTCCGTCGCCGCAAGAAGTAAGGCAGGATGAATGATAACCGAACGCATAAAAAGCGGAGGGAGGTTCACATATGGGACGCAGTTTGAAGAAAGGCCCTTTCGTGGATGACCACTTGATGAAAAAGGTTGAAGTATTGAACGAAAAGAACGAAAAGCGCGTTGTAAAAACGTGGTCTCGTCGTTCCACAATCTTCCCTGATTTCATCGGACATACGTTCGCTGTATACGATGGCCGCAAGCATGTGCCAGTATACGTGACAGAAGACATGGTAGGTCACAAATTGGGCGAATTCGCACCAACTCGCAGCTTCAGAGGTCACGTCGACAACGACAAAAAATCGAAGAAGCGCTAATTTTTTTCTCTTCATAGAGAGGAGGTACAATTATGGAATCCAAAGCGATTGCTCGCTATATTCGCATTGCTCCTCGTAAAGTTCGACTGGTAGTTGACTTGATCAGAGGCAAGCAGGTGGGTGAAGCCTTGGCGATTCTCAAGCATACGCCAAAAGCAGCTTCCCCGGTTGTTGAGAAAGTATTGAAATCGGCGATTGCCAATGCGGAGCACAACTACGAAATGGACGTTAACAGTCTCGTCGTTGGCAAGGTATTCGTAGACCAAGGTCCAACCTTGAAACGCTTCCGTCCGCGTGCAATGGGACGTGCAAGCCGTATCCATAAACGCACAAGCCACATTACGGTGGTACTAAACGAGAAATAAGGAGGGATTACGTGTGGGTCAAAAGGTAAGCCCGATAGGTCTTCGCATCGGCGTTATTCGCGACTGGGAATCGAAATGGTACGCGGATAAAGACTTTGCTGCGCTGTTGCATGAAGATCTTCGCATCCGCAAGTATGTAAAAGGCCGTCTGAAAGACGCTGCTGTTTCTACAATTGAAATCGAACGCGCCGCTAACCGCGTGAACGTGACGATTCACACCGCTAAGCCTGGTATGGTAATTGGTAAAGGTGGAGCAGAAGTTGAAACACTTCGCAAAACACTGACTGACATGACAGGCAAGCGCGTTCACATCAACATCAACGAAGTGAAAAAGCCTGATTTGGATGCTACGCTTGTAGCTGAAAATATCGCTCGTCAATTAGAGAACCGCATTTCTTTCCGCCGTGCTCAAAAACAAACGATTACTCGTTCTTTGAGAGCCGGAGCTAAAGGAATCAAAACACTCGTAAGCGGACGCTTGGGCGGCGCTGATATCGCTCGTTCCGAGGGTTATAGCGAGGGAACTGTTCCACTCCATACCCTGCGTGCAGATATCGATTACGGAACTGCAGAAGCTCACACTACTTATGGCCGGATCGGTGTTAAAGTGTGGATCTATCGCGGTGAAGTGCTTCCTGCGAGAAAGAATGCTGAGAATGTGGAAGGAGGCAAGTAAACATGTTAGTGCCAAAACGCGTAAAACACCGTAAGCAACACCGTGGTCGCATGGCTGGTAACGCCAAAGGCGGAACTACCGTAGCGTTTGGTGAATATGGTTTACAAGCACTCGAGCCTTCTTGGGTTACTAACCGTCAGATTGAAGCAGCTCGTATTGCGATGACACGTTACATCCGCCGTGGCGGTAAAGTATGGATTAAAATTTTCCCGGACAAACCGGTAACGAAAAAGCCGTTGGAAGTACGGATGGGTTCCGGTAAAGGTTCGCCTGAGAGCTGGGTAGCAGTTGTGAAACCTGGCAAGATCATGTTTGAACTTGCTGGTGTATCAGAAGAAGTTGCGCGCGAAGCAATGCGTCTGGCTATGCACAAGCTGCCAATCAAGTGTAAGTTCGTGAAGCGCGAAGAATTGGGTGGTGACGCACATGAAGGCTAATGATTTTCGTAATTTGACCACTGCCGAGATCGAGCAAAACGTTACTTCTTTGAAAGAAGAGTTGTTCAACCTTCGCTTCCAACTGGCAACAGGTCAACTGGAGAACACCTCTCGCATTAAGGTAGTGCGTAAGGATATCGCACGTGCGAAAACCATCCTGCGCCAGAGAGAATTGGGAATCGGCTAATAAAGGAAGGAGGTTCGAACAAATGACCGCAGAACGCAATGCGCGTAGAACCATGACTGGTCGTGTAGTATCAGACAAGATGGAAAAAACCATCGTGGTACTTGTAGAAACCTACAAAAAGCATCCTTTGTACGGAAAACGCGTGAAATACTCGAAAAAGTTCAAGGCTCATGACGAGAACAATACGGCGAAAATCGGCGATATCGTAGAGATCATGGAAACTCGTCCACTCTCAAAAGATAAGCGATTCCGTTTGGTGAAAATCGTCCAAGAGGCAGTTATCGTATAAGTAAGATTTCGGATGATAAAATCCGAAAGGAGGGACTTTAGATGATCCAAACTCAAACGAGACTGGCTGTTGCTGACAACTCCGGCGCAAAAGAATTGATGTGCATCAAGGTACTGGGTGGTTCCGGCCGTAAGACTGCAAACATCGGTGATATTATCGTATGTTCCGTAAAAACCGCTACACCCGGTGGCGTTGTCAAGAAAGGTCAAGTAGTAAAAGCAGTTATCGTGCGTTCGGTAAGTGGGGTTCGCCGCAATGATGGTTCCTACATCCGTTTCGACGAAAACGCAGCTGTTATTATCAAAGAAGATCAATCTCCACGTGGAACTCGTATCTTTGGACCAGTAGCTCGTGAGCTGCGCGACAAAGATTTCATGAAGATTATCTCTCTGGCTCCAGAGGTTCTCTAATCGAGGGAACAAAGGAATGTAGTTTGTTCGATAGGAGGTGCACCAAGCGATGCACGTAAAAAAAGGCGATACCGTTGTCGTAATTTCGGGCAAAGACAAAGGCAAAAAAGGTCGTGTGCTGGCTGCTTATCCAAAAAAGGATCGCGTGTTAGTTGAAGGCATTAACCTGATCAAGAAACACAGCCGTCCGTCTCAGTCCAACCCTCAAGGCGGGATTGTAACCCAGGAAGCTCCGATTCACGTATCTAACGTATCATTGATCGATCCTAAGTCCGGCAAAGCTACCCGCGTCGGGTATAAAGTGTTGGATAACGGAACTAAAGTACGGATTGCAAAAAAATCTGGCGAAGCAATTGACAAGTAGTCAGGTCGGAAAGGAGGATGTCCTAGATGGCAACGAGATTGAAAGAGAAGTATACCAATGATATCGTACCTGGACTGATGAGCAAGTTTAACTACAGCTCCGTCATGCAGGTGCCTAAAATCGAGAAAGTAATCATTAACATGGGTGTTGGTGATGCAGTGGCAAACTCCAAAGCGCTTGATGCTGCTGTGGAAGACCTGCAAACCATCGCCGGTCAAAAACCGGTTGTCACTCGTGCGAAAAAATCCATCGCAGGTTTCAAGCTCCGTGAAGGTATGCCGATCGGAACGAAAGTGACGCTGCGTGGCGAGCGCATGTACCAATTCCTCGACAAGCTGATGAACGTTTCACTGCCTCGCGTACGCGACTTCCGCGGTGTTTCATCGAAAGCTTTTGACGGTCGTGGCAACTACACGCTCGGTTTGAAAGAACAACTGATTTTCCCTGAGATCGAGTACGATAAAATCGATAAAGTTCGTGGAATGGATATCGTAATCGTAACTTCCGCGAAAACGGATGAAGAAGCTCGTGAACTGCTGACGCAAATGGGAATGCCATTCCGCAAATAAACCCTGACGTAAGGAGGGAAAAATGTGGCAAAGAAATCTATGGTAATCAAACAGCAAAGAAAACCGAAATTTGCTGTTCAGGCTTATACTCGTTGTGAACGTTGCGGCCGCCCGCACTCTGTATTGCGCAAATTTAAACTGTGCCGTATTTGCTTCCGTGAACTGGCTTATAAAGGTCAAATTCCAGGCGTGAAGAAGGCAAGCTGGTAATTTAGACGGGAAGGAGGTTTTTTCTCATGGTTATGACTGACCCAATTGCAGATATGCTGACTCGTATCCGCAACGCAAACATGGTTCGCCACGAGAAAGTGGAGATCCCTGCATCTACGATCAAGAAGGACATTGCTCGTTTGTTGAAAGAGGAAGGTTTCATTCGTGATGCGGAGTTCGTTGAAGATAACAAACAAGGCATCATCCGTGTGTTCCTGAAGTATGGTGCTAACAATGAGCGCGTTATCACAGGCCTGAAACGCATCAGCAAACCTGGACTGCGCGTATATGCAAAAACAAACGAAGTTCCTCGCGTACTCGGCGGACTTGGTTTGGCAATCATCTCCACATCTGCTGGTGTAATGACTGACAAACAAGCTCGTCAAGCGCATGTAGGCGGCGAAGTGCTCGCTTACGTTTGGTAAGATAGATCGACAAACAGGAGGTGCAAGATATGTCACGTGTCGGTAGAAAACCGATAGCGGTCCCTGCAGGCGTTACACTCACTCTGGCTGGTACTGAGTTGACTGTAAAAGGCCCTAAGGGTACTCTCGTTCGTAATTTCCATCCGGACATCACCATCAATATCAATGACAATGAAGTATTGGTGGAGCGTCCTAGCGATAATAAACTTCATCGTTCCTTGCACGGTACGACTCGCGCACTAGTTGCAAACATGGTTGCTGGTGTGTCCGAAGGTTTCACTCGTACATTGGAATTGGTGGGCGTCGGGTACCGTGCCGCTAAAGCAGGAAAAGGTGTAACCCTCTCTCTTGGTTTCTCGCATCCGGTAGAAATCACTCCGGAAGAAGGAATCGAAATCGAAGTTCCTAACCAGACAACGCTGCTCGTTAAAGGGATCGACAAAGAGCGCGTAGGTCAAATCGCAGCGGAAATTCGTGCGATTCGTAAGCCTGAGCCATACAAAGGCAAAGGGATTAAATACAGCGATGAAGTTGTTCGCCGTAAAGAAGGTAAAAAAGGTAAATAAGCCGCATAGTTTCGTGAGAAAGGAGGCCGCGTGATGTTTACTAAAGGCGATAAAAACAAAGCACGGAAAAAACGTCATCTTCGTATCCGCAAGCGTTTGGTCGGTTCTGCCATTCGTCCGCGTCTGAACGTATTCCGTTCTTCCAAACACATTTACGCACAATTGATTGATGACGCTACAGGTGTTACTTTGGCATCTGCGTCTTCGTTAGATAAAGAGCTTGCCCTGAAAGCTGGCGGAAACGTTGAGGCTGCTACTGCAGTAGGTACGTTGATCGCGAAAAAAGCTCAGGAAAAAGGTCTGTCCGAAGTTATTTTCGACCGTGGTGGTTACCTGTATCATGGCCGCGTAAAAGCACTTGCTGAAGCAGCTCGTGAAGCTGGTCTGCAATTCTAATTACAGCATCGAATTTTTGTAAACAAGGAGGGTAAGGAATGCGTATCGACCCTAGCAAATTAGAGCTAGAAGAGAGAGTTGTCGCCGTAAACCGCGTAGCAAAAGTGGTTAAAGGTGGCCGTCGTTTTAGCTTCAGCGCCCTAGTAGTAGTAGGCGATAAAAATGGTCACGTAGGTTCAGGTATGGGTAAAGCCCAAGAAGTACCTGATGCGATCCGCAAAGCGATTGAAGACGCGAAGAAAAATCTGATTCGCGTACCGTTAAAAGGAACTACCATTCCACATCAAGTATTGTGCCACTTCGGCTCCGGCCGTGTATTGATTAAACCAGCTTCTGAAGGTACTGGTGTAATCGCAGGTGGACCAGTTCGTGCGGTTCTTGAATTGGCTGGTGTGGGTGATGTTCTCAGTAAATCTTTAGGTTCTAACAATCCAATCAACATGGTCAACGCTACGCTGGAAGGCTTAAGCCGCCTGAAAACAGCGGAAGATGTCGCGAAACTTCGCGGTAAGACTGTTGACGAGTTGTTAGGCTAAGAAGGAGGGAATCGGACATGGCTACACAATTGCAAGTCACCCTCAAGCGCAGCCTGATTGGTCGTACGGTTGACCAAAAGGAAACGGTGAAAGCACTTGGCCTTCGCAAGATTCACCAAACTGTAGTGAAACAAGACAATCCAGCGATTCGCGGGATGATTTTCAAAGTAAAACACCTGGTTGAAGTGAAGGAAATCGAAGCATAAATAGATGTAACAGTTAGGAGGTGCGACGTATGAAATTGCATGAACTGAAACCGGCAGAAGGTTCCAGAAAAGAACGCAAGCGCCTTGGTCGAGGTATCGGTAGCGGAACTGGTAAAACAGCAGGTAAAGGTCATAAAGGTCAAAACGCTCGTTCCGGCGGAGGTGTACGCCCTGGTTTCGAGGGTGGCCAAAACCCGTTGTACCGTCGTTTGCCGAAGCGTGGCTTTAAAAACATCAATCGTAAGGAATATGCGATTGTTAGCCTGGAGGCTTTGAACCGTTTTGCTGACGGCACCGTGGTTACACCTGAGCTCTTGAAAGAGTCTGGCGTAATCAGCGCTCTGCAAGATGGCGTAAAAGTTTTGGCAACTGGTGAACTCACTGCAAAATTGACAGTTAAAGCGCATAAGTTCTCTGCTAGCGCAGCTGAGAAGATCGCTCAAGTCGGTGGATCTACCGAGGTGATCTAATGTTAGCGAGTCTCTCTAACATCTTTAAGATAGGCGACCTGCGTCGAAAGATTATTTTTACGCTTTTGATGCTTGTCGTCTTCCGAATTGGTAGCTTCGTACCAGTTCCAAACGTAAACGTTGAGCTGCTCAAGCATGAGTCACCTAACAACCTGCTGAACCTGCTCAACACGTTTTCAGGGGGAGCATTGAAGAACTTCTCGATCTTCGCCATGGGGATCATGCCGTACATTACGGCGTCGATCATCATGCAGCTGCTCTCTATGGAAGTGGTTCCGAAGTTTACCCAGTGGGCTCGTGAGGGTGAAGTGGGTCGCCGTAAAATCGCTCAGGTTACACGCTATTTTACGATTGTACTCGGCTTCATTCAGTCAATCGGGATGACAATCGGATTCAGCCGTATGTATAAGGGGTTGTTGGTCGACACTTCGTTTATGAGCTATGCGCTGATTGCGTTGACGTTGACAGCTGGAACCGCGTTTCTCATGTGGCTTGGTGAACAAATTACGGAAAAAGGGATTGGAAATGGGATCTCGATCATTATCGTAGCCGGTATCGTTGCGGCGATTCCAACCGGTATTGGCACCATTTTCACGACCCAATTCGCTGATGCTTCAGCTAACGTCTTCTTTACGATTGTGAAGCTTGTGGTCATTCTCTTGGTGATCATTGCGATTATCGTGGGAGTCATCTTCATGCAGCAAGGGGTTCGCAAAATTCCTGTGCAGTATGCCAAACGGGTTGTTGGACGCAAAATGTTTGGTGGTCAATCCACTCACATTCCGTTGAAAATCAACTCTGCCGGTGTAATCCCGGTCATTTTTGCGGTATCGCTTGTTATCTTCCCTTCGACGATCGCCAGCTTTTGGGCGGACCAATCGGGCCTAGGCGTAGCGAACTGGATCTATCATAATTTCCAAGTGAGTCAACCGCTTGGTATGACGCTCTATGCATTTTTGATCATCGGTTTTACCTATTTCTACACGTTTGTACAGATAAACCCTGTGCAATTGGCGGAGAACATGAGGAAAAACGGCGGCTACATCCCTGGTATCCGACCTGGTAAAAACACCGAGGTATACATCACGCGAACCTTGAATCGTCTTACATTGGCTGGCGCGCTGTTTTTAACAGTGATTGCGGTATTGCCGTTCTTTTTCAGTTCACTGGCAAACCTGCCGCAAACCATTTACATCGGTGGTACTTCACTTCTGATTGTTATCGGTGTCGTTCTCGATACGATGAAGCAGATTGAGAGCCAGCTGATCAAGCGCCACTACAAAGGGTTCATCAAGTAAACCGAGGCTGATCTTACTTGAACCGGGGGGATGGACGTGAATATCATACTGATGGGTTTGCCTGGAGCCGGTAAAGGCACACAGGCAGAACGTATCGTAAAAGAATTCAACATCCCGCATATCTCGACAGGCGATATGTTCCGAGCTGCTGTGAAGGACGAAACGCCACTCGGTCTGGAAGCGAAATCGTATATGGATAAAGGATTGCTCGTACCAGACGAGGTAGTCATCGGGATTGTGCGGGATCGCTTAGCGAAAGACGATTGTGCAAAGGGATTCCTGCTTGACGGGTTCCCGCGCACAGTTCCGCAAGCCGAGGCGCTTACCGCGACGTTGCATGAGTTAGGTCGCGAGATCGATTACGTATTAAACGTCGATGTGCCACGTGATCTCTTGATTGGTCGCCTTACCGGCCGCTGGATCTGCCCGGTATGCGGATCCAGCTATCACACTCTGTTTAATCCGCCAAAAGCGGAAGGGGTTTGTGACAAAGATGGCGGTAAGCTGTATCAACGAGATGATGATAAAACAGAAGTAGTTGCACAACGTCTGGATGTGAATATCGCACAGACACAGCCGTTAATTGAGTACTACTCCGGTCATGGAGTGTTGCGGACGATCGACGGCAATCAAGATATTGATGGTGTGTTTGCCGATATTGCGTCTTTATTACGAGGGTAGCGATAATGATCATTCTAAAGTCGAGAATGGAGCTTGAGATCATGCGCGAGGCGGGGCGAATCGTCGCCTTGACGCATCAAGAGCTAGCCAAAGCAATAAAGCCGGGTGTGACTACGAAGCAGCTCGATGAATTAGCCGAAACCTTTATTCGCAGTAAAGGGGCGGCACCGTCGTTTAAAGGCTACGGTGGCTTTTCAGGAAGTATCTGTGCTTCAGTCAATGAAGAACTCGTACATGGCATCCCAGGAAAACGGATATTGCATGAAGGTGATATCATTAGTCTCGATATCGGAGCCCATTTCGAGGGTTTTCATGGAGACTCCGCGTGGACATATGCAGTCGGGCAGATATCTGAAGAAGATCGACGCTTGATGCAGGTTACGGAAGAGTCGTTGTACAAAGGATTGGAAAAAGCGATCCCGGGTGGACGCCTCTCTGACATCTCGCATGCGATTCAAATCCATGCCGAGGCTGCCGGTTTCTCGATTGTACGCGAGTACGTAGGACATGGTATCGGTCATGACTTGCACGAGGAACCGCAAATTCCCAACTTTGGCCCTCCTGACCGGGGACCACGGTTGAAACCAGGCATGGTGTTGGCGATTGAACCGATGGTTAATGCAGGCTCGCGGTATGTCCGAACGTTGGAAGACAAGTGGACGGTCGTAACAGTTGATGGAAAGAATTGTGCTCATTACGAGCACACCATCGCCATTACGGAAGATGGCTATGAAGTGTTGACAAGAGTGTGAGGAAAAAGCCGATTGGCAACGGTCGGTCCGCTTCTAAAATGCTCATGGTCTGACTGAGGGACAGATGAAAGGAGAGTATCGGATGGCCAAAGACGACGTAATTGAAGTGGAAGGCACAGTCATTGAGCCTTTGCCGAACGCTATGTTCAGGGTTGAACTAGAGAACGGACACAAAGTTTTAGCGCACGTATCTGGTAAGATTCGCATGCATTTCATTCGCATCTTGCCAGGTGATAAAGTCACGGTTGAATTGTCGCCATATGACTTAACTCGCGGTCGCATCACATACCGCTATAAATAAGCAGGGCCGTCAGCGGTCAGATACTAACCCCTAGAAAAGGGAGGCAAGAACCATGAAAGTGAGACCGTCGGTTAAACCGATCTGCGAAAAATGCAAAGTCATTCGTCGCAAAGGGAACGTAATGGTTATTTGTGAAAATCCAAAGCATAAGCAAAAACAAGGATAACTCAAGGAGGTGCTTTTAAAGCATGGCACGTATTGCAGGCGTAGACTTGCCTCGCGAAAAACGCGTGGAAATCGCTTTGACCTACATTTTCGGTATCGGTCGTTCCACGTCCCAACGTATTCTTGCGTCTACTGGTCTGAATCCAGATACTCGTGTTCGTGACCTGACGGAAGACGAAGTTAGCAAACTGCGCGATTACATCGACAAGAACATCAAAGTTGAAGGTGACCTTCGCCGTGAGATCTCGCTCAGCATCAAACGCTTGATGGAGATCGGCTGCTTCCGTGGCA
Organism: uncultured Brevibacillus sp.; assembly: GCA_946402065.1. GTDB lineage: Bacteria > Bacillota > Bacilli > Brevibacillales > Brevibacillaceae > Brevibacillus_D. The sequence goes on from CAMIVR010000072.1 coordinate 14,526, forward strand.
TTCGCCACCGTCGCGGATTGCCGGTTCGTGGTCAACGCACTAAAACAAACGCTCGTACGCGTAAAGGTCCTCGTCGTACAGTAGCGAACAAGAAAAAGTAAAGGAGGGTAATCTGACATGGCGAAAAGAAAACAAGCGACTGCTACACGTACACGTCGTCGTGACCGTAAAAATGTTGAAGTCGGCGTAGCGCATATCCGCTCAACTTTTAACAACACGATCGTTACGATCACAGACCCACATGGCAACGCAATCTCTTGGTCCAGTGCTGGTGCCCTCGGATTCAGAGGTTCCCGTAAGAGCACTCCGTTTGCAGCGCAAATGGCTGCTGAAACAGCGGCAAGAACTGCAATGGAACACGGAATGCGTTCCCTGGAAGTGCTGGTAAAAGGACCGGGTGCCGGTCGTGAAGCAGCTATTCGTTCGTTGCAAGCAGCAGGTTTGGAAGTTAACATGATTAAAGATGTTACCCCAATCCCGCACAACGGCTGCCGTCCACCAAAACGTCGCCGCGTGTAATCGGGTTTATAAAGTTCAGAACTTGTCCATACTAGAATGGTAGATTCTGCTTATTTTGCTTGACATGCACGCAAACGGTAAACCGCCGCAGGAAATTCCTGAGTGGGCTCTTGTAAGCCCACCCTCGAATTTCGACGTTTTGAAGGAGGGTTTGTTTAATGATAGAAATAGAAAAACCAAGAATCGAGGTTGTGGAAGTAGATGACGATAACCTGTACGGGAAATTCGTCGTTGAACCCCTTGAGCGTGGTTATGGTACAACCCTTGGCAACTCGCTGAGACGAATTTTGCTTTCGTCTTTGCCTGGTGCAGCTGTTACCTCGGTCCATATTGATGGCGTATTACACGAATTCTCAACAGTTGAGGGTGTAGTGGAAGACGTAACAGAAATAATCCTGAATATCAAAGGCTTGGCTCTGAAGATTCATTCCGATGAAGAAAAAGTCATCGAGATTGACGCTGAGGGTGAAGGAGCAGTCAAAGCCGGAGATATCCGTGCGGACAGCGATGTTGAGGTCTTAAACCCTGATCTCCACATTGCAACCTTGGCAAAAGGCGGGCGTCTGCATATTCGCATGACTGCCGGGCGTGGCCGGGGATATGTTCAAGCTGATGGGAATAAATCGGAAGACCAACCGATCGGAGTGATCCCGGTTGACTCGATTTACACCCCAATTAAGCGTGTAAACTACCAGGTTGAGAATACCCGTGTCGGGCAAATGACCAACTATGATAAGTTAACGCTTGAAGTATGGACAAATGGAAGTATCAGCCCGGAAGAAGCTGTAAGTCTCGGAGCGAAAATTATGACGGAGCATCTCAATCTTTTCGTCGGTCTGACTGACGAGGCGAAGGATGCCGAAATCATGGTGGAAAAAGAAGAGGATAAAAAGGAAAAAGTCTTGGAGATGACCATCGAAGAGCTTGATCTTTCTGTTCGTTCCTACAACTGCCTGAAACGTGCCGGCATTAATACGGTTCAAGAGTTGACGCAAAAATCCGAGGAAGATATGATGAAAGTTCGTAATTTGGGCCGCAAATCGCTTGAAGAAGTTCAAGAGAAGCTGCAAGAATTAGGGCTTTCGTTACGCAATGATGATTAGGCAATAAAGGAGGTAAGAACATGGCATACCGTAAATTGGGTCGGAGAAGTTCGGCTCGTAAAGCGCTTTTCCGTGATCTGGTAACGGATTTGATCATCAACGAGCGCATCGAAACAACTGAGACGAAGGCAAAAGAACTCCGCTCTATTGCTGAAAAAATGATCACGCTGGCGAAACGCGGCGACCTGCATGCACGCCGTCAAGTGGCTGCTTTCGTACGTAAAGAAGTGGCTACCGAAGAAGGCCGCGATGCAGTGCAAAAGCTGTTCGATGACATCGCACCGCGTTATAACGAGCGTAACGGTGGATATACTCGTATCCTGAAAGTCGGTCCTCGTCGTGGCGATGCTGCGCCAATGGCATATATCGAATTAGTGTAGGATATAAAATCCTCTCTTCGCAGAGGACAAAGGGACTGACTTCATTGAGGTCAGCTCCATTTATGAAAAACGGACATACGTTTTTCGCAGAAAAAGGGTGAGGGTAGAATCTGGTGCAAACTGGATTCTTTCATACCCTTTTTTTTACAATTAGGGCAACGTTTGTTTTTGACTTTCTCTGGTGCAGGAATGAACTGGGGCTGCCAAAAAGCTTCGGAGACGACTCGCTGGATTCCGTCGCTTTTTGGGAGCAATCCCAGATGAATAGATGCGTTTGGGCTCTGAGAAGTATACGGAATACAGACGCTTAGTTTGTTTGCAAGAGGTGTGGTAACAGCATGGAGCAGAGGCAACTAATCGAGGCGCAGGATCTCTCGTTTGGCTACGCGAGAGAAGATGGAGAAACCAGGCAGGTTATTGAACAGCTCAACCTCTCCATTGCAGAAGGAATGTTTGTCTCCATCCTCGGCCATAATGGCTCCGGTAAATCTACGCTGGCGAAGCTGATCAATGCATTGCTAGCCCCCAGCTCCGGCGTTTTGCGGGTGTGTCAGATCGATACACGCGATTCGGCTCTGGTCTGGGAAATTCGCCAAAATGTAGGGATGGTTTTCCAAAATCCGGATAACCAGATTATCGGAACAACGGTAGAAGATGACGTCGCCTTCGGGCTGGAGAACATCGGCGTGGATCCGGCCGAGATGCGGACGCGTGTGGACGATGCGCTAAAGGCTGTACAAATGGAACGGTTTTTGAAAAACCAGCCGCATAAATTGTCAGGCGGACAAAAGCAACGGGTAGCGATTGCGGGGATTATCGCCTTGCGTCCATCCGTCATCATCCTTGATGAAGCGACTTCAATGCTTGACCCTCAAGGCAGAAAAGAAGTAATGGCATTGGTCCATCGACTGAATCGCGATGAAGGGATTACTGTGCTCAATATTACCCATTTTCCTGAAGAGACGCTCTATTCTGACCGGGTGATCGTCATGCGCGGCGGCCGGATTTACAAGGATGGCACCCCCGAGCAGGTCTACACGGATGTAGAGGCTCTGCAGGCAGTAGGAATAGACGTTCCTTTCGCAGTCCGTTTGAGGCACAGGCTCGTGAGGCAAGGAGCTGATTTGGAGCCTACACTACATCAAGAGGGATTGGTAGACGCGTTATGCAAATTACTTTTGAAGGTGTGAGTCATGTATACGGCAAAGGAACGCCATTCGAGAAACTGGCTTTGTCTGACGTCTCGTTTACTATACCTTCGCAGTCATACGTGGGGATTATCGGGCATACCGGATCAGGGAAATCAACGCTTATTCAGCATTTCAACGGCCTGTTGAAGCCTACTTCCGGACGTGTCCAGATCGGAGACTGGACGATTACGGCGAAGACGAAGCTCAAGCAGGAGTTTCAGCGATTGGTCGGTCTTGTCTTTCAGTATCCGGAGCACCAGTTGTTTGAGGAAACGGTATCCAAAGATGTAGCTTTCGGGCCGCTCAATTTTGGCCTGCCTGAAGACCTTGCCTTCGCACGGGTCAGAGAAGCGCTGCAGATCGTCGGCCTCAACTATGAGGAAGTCAAGGATACGTCTCCGTTTCAACTGAGTGGCGGTCAGATGAGGCGTGTAGCCATTGCCGGCGTCCTGGCCATGCAGCCGCGTGTTCTGGTCCTGGACGAGCCGACTGCAGGCCTTGATCCAGGCGGGAAGAAATCGATCCTTGAGGGAATTTACCGGATTCACAAGGAAGAGCAGCTCACGACTGTATTGGTCACACACAGTATGGACGAGGTAGCCCGTTACGCTGACTGGCTGATCGTCATGGCCGAGGGGAAAATTGCCATGCAGGGCAAGCCGGAGCAGATTTTTGCCGAGCAGGATCGCTTGCGTGAGCTCTCTCTGGACATACCGGAATCCGTATCCTTGATCAACCAGTTAAACAAACGCTTGCCAAAAGAGCAGCAGGTCCCTCTTTCTCTTTATCGAGAAGAGGATCTGGAGACATACCTGCTCTCAATGCTGCGCAAAAAGGAGGGGTGATCAGTGAGCATTTTACAGAACTTTGCCATTGGTCAGTACGTCCCGGGCGATTCATTCGTTCATCGGCTTGATCCGCGCAGCAAGCTCCTCTTTGTCATTGCCTTTGCTTTTATCGTCTTTTTGGCCAATAACGTGGTTTCGTATGGAATGTTACTGCTCTTTTTGCTTTTATCCATCATCATCTCAAAAATTTCGCCCGGATATATCGTAAAGGGACTAAAGCCCGTCTGGTTTTTGCTTCTCTTCACTGTTGTGCTGCATCTGTTTGCGACTAAAGGCGGCGAAGTTTATTTTCAATGGGGCTGGCTGAGTATTCAGGAGAATGGCGTACGTCAGGGAATGTTCATGTTCTGTCGCCTGATCCTCCTGGTTGTCGTGAGCTCACTGCTGACACTGACCACTACGCCGATGGATTTGACTGACGGATTGGAACGTCTGCTCGGACCATTGCGCAAGCTGAATGTCCCGGTTTACGAAATTGCCCTGATGATGTCGATTGCGTTGCGCTTCATTCCGACGCTGCTGGAAGAGACGGATAAAATCATCAAGGCACAGAAGGCACGCGGAGCTGATTTTGAGAGTGGCAATTTGCTCAAGCGAGCCAAAAACATGCTGCCGATTGTCATCCCGTTGTTTATTAGCGCTTTTCGCCGGGCTGAAGAGCTGGCACTGGCGATGGAGGCACGCGGCTATCGCGGCGGTACAGGCAGAACGCGCTTGCGCCAGCTGCAGCTCACCTGGCGTGACCTGATGATCGTATTCGTCGTGATTGTCATCGTCGCTCTGGTCTGGTGGTGGCGAGCATGAGACGATTGAAGTGTCTTGTCGCCTATGACGGTACCGATTATAGCGGCTTTCAGGTGCAGCCAGAGCAAACGACCATTCAGGGTGAGATTGAGGCAGCCATCCGGCGCATAACCGGGGAGACGGTGCAAATCGTCGGCTCGGGCCGAACCGATGCCGGAGTGCATGCCTACGGGCAAGTCATTCACTTCGATACGGCAAGTACAATTCCTGTGGAGAAATGGCGCTTTGTACTCGACAATCAGCTCCCGCCGGCGATTGTTATTCGCTCCGTGGAGGCAGCAAGCAGCGACTTTCACGCGCGGTTTGACGTGAAGATGAAGGAGTACCGCTACTGTATTGACAACGGTTTGGTGCCCGATCTGTTTCGCCACCGCTACGCTGACCATCACCGGCATCCGCTTGATGAGGCGAGGATGCAGGACGCGGCAAGCCGGTTAATCGGTGAGCATGATTTCACGTCTTTTTGCTCGGCAAAAACGTTTGTGGAGAACAAAGTACGGACGATCTTTGACGTGCAGGTCAAGCGAGACGGCCAGTTCGTCTGGATTATGTGCCGCGGAAACGGGTTCCTCTACAACATGGTGCGGATCATAGCCGGCACGCTCTGTGAAGTCGGTGAAGGCAAACGACAGCCGGAAGAAATAACCGCTATGCTGGCTGCCAGGGATCGTGAGCAGGCGGGAAAAACTGCCCCGGCCAAAGGGTTGACAATGTGGGAAGTGTTTTATGAGTAAGCTGAGATTTCTTCTTGACTCTAGCATTTGGATGTAGTACGATATTCCTTGGTATTTTCATACCCGTCTAGCCCCACTCTAGCCCCGGGATTGAAAAACGAAGATCGAAAAAATGGGATACACGAGGAAAGGTTGCCACCGTTGCAGCTTTCTCTGACATTTTTAACGGAAACATTTCTAGGAGGGACAAACATGCGTACCACATATATGGCGAAACCGCTTGAAGTTGAGCGTAAATGGTACATCGTAGACGCAGAAGGTCAAACACTTGGCCGTTTGGCGAGTGAAGTTGCTTCGATTCTACGTGGAAAATTGAAACCTGAATTCACACCTCATGTCGATACCGGTGACTTCGTTATCGTGATCAATGCGGATAAGATTAAACTGACAGGCAAAAAGCTGACTGACAAGATGTACTATAGACACTCCCTCTATCCGGGTGGTTTAAAAGCGACACCAGCAGGCGAAATGCTGAGCAAGCGCCCTGATCGTATGTTTGAACTCGCGGTGAAAGGTATGCTTCCTAAGAACAGCTTGGGTCGTCAAATCTTCACAAAGCTGAAAGTATACGCAGGCACAGAGCACCCGCATGCAGCACAAAAACCAGAAGTATGGCAAATTCGCGGCTAATATAGTAAGGGAGGAAATGAATCGTGGCACAGGTACAATACTACGGCACAGGTCGTCGTAAACATTCCGTAGCACGCGTTCGCTTGGTTCCAGGCGAAGGTCGTATCGTGATCAACAAGCGTGACATGGATGCGTATTTTGGGTTAGAAACTTTGAAATTGATCGTGAAACAACCACTCGTTTTGACTGAAACACTCGGTCGTTACGATGTACTCGTAAATGTTGGCGGTGGCGGAACTACCGGTCAAGCAGGCGCTATTCGTCATGGTGTAGCCCGTGCTCTGCTGAAAGCAGATCCGGAATTGCGCGGCGCCCTGAAACGCGCTGGCTTCCTGACTCGCGACCCACGTATGAAAGAGCGTAAAAAATACGGTCTTAAAGCTGCTCGTCGCGCACCTCAGTTCTCGAAGCGTTAATGTACTGTTTCAACCAAACCCTTGTCTCTTTTGCGGAGGCAGGGGTTTTTTCATGACGTGAGACGGGCATAATTTGTCCACTTTTCCCATAGAATGTGAGTGAGATATGGGAGAAGAGGTGATCGGCTATGGCAAGAAAGGTTATCGGATGGGTGCTGGCTTTTTTCGTATTAGTCGTTCTGTTCACGTACAAGGCACCTGATCATTCTTCTTGGTCGGCCTGGTCCCTTCCCCTGGCCGGGACAGTAATAGCGATTGATCCAGGACATGGGGGGATGGATGGCGGTGCTGTCAGCAAGGACGGCAAGGTCGTTGAAAAGTCGGTAACACTGCCAATCAGCATGTACTTACGCGATTTTTTGCAGGAGTCGGGAGCATTTGTTATTATGACCCGGGATGAAGACAAGGATCTGGCTTCCCCGGGAGCACATCAGGCTGGCAAACGCAAATCGGAAGACATCCGCAATCGGGTCAAGTATATTAATAAAAACGCACCGGATTTTTTAATCAGCATTCATTTGAACTCATTCCCGTCGGGTAAATGGTCGGGTGCCCAAACGTTTTACTATCCAACCTATAAAGAGAGCGGCGAGCTTGCCTATCTGATTCAGGATGAAATCAAACGGGTGCTGGAAAATACGGTACGAAAGCCGAAAGTCGCGAACAATGTCTTTTTGATCCGCGAGGTGGAGTGCCCGGCCGTTTTGGTGGAAGTGGGATTTTTGTCCAACACGAAAGAGGCCGAGCAGCTGTACAGGACGGATTATCAAAAAGCAATGGCGAATGCCATCTACCAAGGCATCCTGCGTCAGTTTTCCGGAGAAAAAGTCCCGGACACATCGGGAAATTGAATTGTGTGCTCGTGCCTTCCCGAGTGTGCTATAATGAACGCGATTGCAAGAATAACCAAGCGTTCATCCATTTGATATAAGAGAGGAATAGAGGTGGCAGGATGATCACGAAAGAGCAGGTACTAGAGGCCTTAAAGGATGTGAAAGACCCTGAGCTCAATCGGGGGCTCGTCGAATTAAACATGATTCGGGACATTGAGATTGACGGTTCTCGCGTAAGCCTGGTTGTCGTACTGACGATTTCGGGCTGTCCGTTAAAGGCGAAGATTGAAGACGATGTCATCGCCGCGATCAAGGCATTGGGAGCGGAAGAGGTCCGCTTGCAATTCGGTACGATGACTGACGAAGAACGTGCTGCCTTGAGCGCGCAATTGCGTGGCACAGCGAATCAGGCAGCCCAGGCTGCTCCCGGACAAGCTCCTGCGCTTAATCCGATACTCGCCAAAGATTCGCCTACCGTCTTTCTAGCTGTAACCTCCGGAAAAGGTGGCGTAGGGAAATCAACAGTGTCCGTCAATCTTGCTGTATCACTGGCCAGACTCGGGAAGAAGGTCGGCATTATTGACGCCGACATCTACGGCTTCAGTGTCCCCGACATGATGAATATCGAGCAGCGTCCAACCGTAATTGATTCCGTGATTTTGCCTGTAGAAAAATTTGGTGTAAAAGTAATGTCGATGGGCTTCTTTGTAGAAGACAATTCGCCGGTTATTTGGCGTGGCCCGATGCTGGGTAAAATGCTGCGCAATTTCTTCACAGAAGTCCATTGGGGTGAACAGATGGATTACATCATTCTCGATTTGCCGCCTGGAACGGGAGACATGGCTCTGGATGTGCACAACATGATTCCGCAAAGCAAAGAGATCGTCGTAACCACCCCGCACGCTACGGCCGCATTTGTAGCAGCACGGGCAGGGGCGATGGCGATACGTACAGGCCATGAGATAGTCGGTGTTGTGGAAAATATGGCCTGGTATGAGGCGAAGGACGGCTCCAAGGAATACGTCTTCGGTCGCGGAGGCGGAGCAAAGCTTGCCGAACAGTTGGCCTGTGATCTCATCGCGCAAATCCCGCTCGGGCAGCCGGAAAATCTCCCTACGGAAGCAGATTACTCTCCATCGATTTACAAAGCGGACTCCGCCATTGGCAAGCTGTACATGGAAATGGCCAAAACCGTTGATGAAAAATGCAAAACAAAAGCGCCACTCTAATGGAGTGGCTTTTGTTTATTTACTGCTGCTCGTATTGCCTCCTGTCGAGCTCTGCGACCCTTTACCTTTACCTTTGCCAGATTTCTTTGAGGTTTTTTCCTGTTGCGGTTTCATCATCGATTCGTTTGCGCTCTCCATCAGTTTCAACAACTGAGCCTGAAACAACGGGCTTTGCAGTGATTCCTTCATGACCTGCATCGTCTGTTTGCGGTAGGCGGAGCTTTTCATCAGATCAAGCAGGCTTTTTTGGTATTCCGGATCTTTCATGATATCAATCATGAGTTTTTGGTATTCCGGATCTTTCATAAGATCCTTAAGCAGCTGTTTGTTTTCGTTTTTCATCGATTTTGCCAAAACAGTGGTAAATTTCGGGTCTTTAAAGGCTTCTTTGATTTGAGGGTTATTGGGTTGGGCTATACTTTTGATGAGAGTAGTCCGGACAGTCGACTCATCCATCACGACGTTTTGTTTGAATTTCTCATCTTTCATCATCGTCGAAAGGGTTTTTTTCGCTTCTTCTGTCTGCATGATGTCCAGGACCATTGATTTTACGCTTTTGTAATCCGGTTGTGATTGACCTTGCGATTGACTCCCCCCGCCGCAGCTCGTGATGAGCAGAGACAGCGATACGATCAACACTGACCAGAACATGCTTTGCCTTTTTAACAACGGGATGGCCCCCTTTCCCTTGCTATCTTTAACGTACACAAAATACACGATTCTTACGCTAGTATTTTCTTGTAGGGGTTGGTACAATCTTATCGATGTGGATTGGAGGAGAAATGCTGTGAATTTGCGCAAGTTTGGCTGGCTATTTTGGACTACGTTAGTTGTTGGCGGTATTGGAGGTATTCTCTCCGGTTTCCTTTTGGGTGGAAAAGAATTGACAAATGGAACGCTTGGCAATTTTTTCGTAGGTACATTTATGAATCTGTTAGTCGGGCTAACCATTAGTGTCGTCGCTCAAATGGGCTTGTTTGCATATATGACCTTGAATTTCTTGGCGCTAAGCTTTTTCAAAAGCACGTCCCTGTGGAAAAACGTGCAAATTTTCCTGGTGTTGTTTGCCTTTTTTGATATGGTTTACCTGCGTTATAATACGCTGTCTCGCGGCGAATCGATCTGGCCATACATGATTGAGCCGATTGCCTTATTGTTTGTCGCCGTCATCACTGCTTATGCAAAGGTAAACGCAACCAATCGTACAGCCTTTATTCCGACTATCTTTTTTATTTTTGTCTTTACAGCAGTTGAATGGATTCCGGGGCTTGGCAAAGATAATGCAGGTTCCATTATTTTCATGATTGTGCCGCTATTGTTCAGCAATGTTTGGCAGGTAATGAACCTGCACCGGGTTACCGAGAAACGCCTGTGAGCGGTTTGTTCCCACAGAAAAAAGCTGATCCTTGGATGGATCAGCTTAATTTATTTCCTGGCTATGAACCTCTGAACCCGCGATCAACTCTGAAACGGTGACGAATTCATATCCCTGTGACCGGAGCTGGTCAATAATGGTTGGGAGAGCCAAATGCGTCTGCTTGCAGGAGTCGCTTGCATGCAGCAGGATAATATCGCCTGGATGTGCGTTTGTTACAACGTTTTTGACAATTTGATCAACACCGGGATTCATCCAGTCCCTGGAGTCGGTATCCCATTGGATCACGGTATAGCCCATATCGTTGGCTACCCGCAGCACCCGTTTGTCAAAATCCCCATTCGGCAAACGGAGCAAGGTTGGTTTTTTTCCAGTCAGTTCTGTTAAAATAGTATGAGCTTTTCCAATTTGCGTACGCATTTGCTCTTCGGAATACTTGCTGTAATTGTCGTGCTGGTGGCCGTGTGAGCCGATTTCATAGCCATCGGCGACAACGCGTTTGACGATGTCCGGGTGACGTTGGCTCCATGGCGAGGAGAGGAAAAAGGTCGCTTTTTGTACGTTTTTTTCCTTCAAGACGTCCAAGATGGGCACCGCTCTTGTTTCCCCCCAGCTAATATCAAACGTAAGGGCAATTTTTTTCTCCTTGGTATCCACTTTATAAATCGCCTGTGGCACCTTTACTGCTGTCCCATCGGTAAATACAGTAATGGTATCCCGTTCGGCGTAGGCAATTCCAGCAGCGAGTATGATGGCAGCAAAAACGATGAAGAGCTGTTTCAGCTTTTTCGCACTTACAACGTAAATAAACTTCATGGTTTCACCCCTTACCGTTTGTCCTATGGAAAGTTTATGCAGGCTAGACAAGGATATGCGCGGATTTTGGCGTAAACATTGGAGAAGATACATATGATCGTTACATAACGGGAAAGGAGCGAAGGGGATGTTTGCTCGGCTGTGGTGGGATAACAAGAGATACTTTCTCATCGGAACTATCATTTTGATTGCTGGTATCGCGATCGGATTTCTTCAGTCGGATCTCGTCGAATCAATCGCGCGGGATATGCTTTCGCAAGTAAAGGAAGTCGCCGGAAAATTAAAGGGGAGCCAAGAAGCGTCGACTTTTTTCCGCGTCATTTTTTTGAATAACTTGTTAAGCTCGGTATTAATGATGATTCTCGGCCTGTTTTTTGCAATTTTTCCGATATATGGGTTGCTGGCGAACAGCATATTGCTCGGCTATCTTTTGGAAAAAATGTCTGCAGCCGGACTTAACCCGCTGCAAGTATTTTTGGTCGGAATTTTGCCACACGGGATCTTTGAGCTGCCGGCGGTCGTATTCGCCGCTTCCATGGGCATACGTTATGGATTCACTGCTCTGCGGACGTTATTTATGGTTTGGCGGCCGGATGAGCGAGCGGTCATCCGGAGGGAATGGGTGGCCATCGTCAAGCAATTTCCCATCGCTTTGCTTGTCGTGGTGGTATTGCTCGTCATTGCGGCATTCGTGGAAAGTGTAATCACACCGATGCTGTTGCAAAAAACGATCGGGAATCAAATCCAGTTTATGAAATAAGGGGAACCGATTGAACAACGGTTTTCGGATGACGAATGGGCCTCGAATCATTGCGGGGTCCATTTGCGTTGAATACGGCTATTTCACGATGGCAATGATATGTATATCCACTCGGCCAACAATATGGGGGTAGTTATCGTGCTAGGATTTTTGTTTTCGACGAAAGAGTGTAAGGAACTAGAGTATTTGCTCAAGCGGGAACTGGAAGAAATGTTATTGGATTTTGGCGACAAGCGAATTGATCATCTGGTGAAAAGGGCAATGGAAGAGCGTTATTCAATCCTTTTCAAGATGTATGCGCGCATTGCGAACCCTACTGAATTATCCAAATATGTCAGACGGAAAAAGGCGAGCGAGGAGACGAATTTAAAGTTTTTTTAAAAAGGTATTGACTTGCTATGGGGAAACATGATAGATTATGTCTTGTCCAAAAAACACAATGTTCTTTGAAAACTGAACAGCGAAGCGTTTTATATAATGAATCACTAGCCAA
>CAMIVR010000073.1 GCA_946402065.1 uncultured Brevibacillus sp.
TTGGAGAAATGCATGAATTTTTCTATTCCAATACTTGGTTAATCAACAGGCCTGAGAAGAGGTATTCCAATTGCGGATCATCATTGAAACGGAGTCGGTGAGAATCGCTTGCCGGACTGCTTCGGAACAAGATCTAAACGAATTGGAAGCGCTGACGCGTCTCGAAGAATCACTTTACAAACAAGGTGAGTATGGGAAAGCTGTGCAACTGACTTCGGATTTTCACCAACGCCTGATCGACTTGACCGGCAATGAGCTGATGTCCAACTACAGCCGGGAGCTGATCAACCTCACAAATGTATATTTGGCGTATCATGACCATGCTGACGCAGAAAGTCCGCTGTGCCCAATCGAGCACCGAAATATTATTCAGGCGATCCTGAAACGGGACGAAGCGGAAGCGGTTCGTGCTGTTAGCGAGCATTTCCAGACCGTCAAAAAGCATTTAGGGTCTAGCGACGATGAGCAGGAAGTTCACTTTACGAGCATTTTCAAACCATTGACAAAGTAACTGTGGTTGTTCGTCTTTGTTGCAACGAAAGGGGATGATATTCGATTTTTCGAACCAGGTCGTTCGAGAAATCGGGGAATAGCTGGGGAGACAAGCGGCGGATAGCTGCGAATTGGTGCAAGCATCGAGAAGTGTCTGCGCTGTTCTAATCATCGCCTTCGTTTGGGCAAAGCCCTTTATATTCTAGTGATGTATGCACAGAAAAAAACTGATCTTGGAGGAATTTACCATCATGAAAGTCGCAGTCGTAGGTGGAGCGGGAAAAGTTGTTTGGGGAGCCATTCGAGACTTCGTGGAAAACGAATCTGTCGAAAAACTGTTGTTGGCTGACCTCAATCTGGAAGCGGTAGAAAGCAGAAAGCAGCTGCTGGCTTCTGACAAGGTCGTGACTAGCCGAATTGACCTTAATAATCATGACGAATTGGTGCAATTGCTTGCTGAATATGATGTTTGCCTGAATGCCACTTCGCATCATTTTAACGTCAAAGTAATGGCAGCGTGTGTTGAGTCGCGCACCAACTATACGGATTTTGGCGGCTTGTTCCACTGGGCTCGCCAACAGCTGGAAATGCACGAAGAATTTGAAAAAGCCGGCATTACCGGAATTGTCGGCTCCGGCAGCGCGCCAGGGATTGTCAACGTCATGGCCCGTTACGCCTATGACAACCTTGATGAAGTGTACTCTGTGAAAATTCTCGATGGTATCGTTAATTTTAATATGGATCCATATACACTCGTTCCGCCGTATGCAATCGGTACATTGCTGGATGAGTTTGAAATGAACCCGTACGAATTTAAAAATGGCGAATTTGTTGAAATGTGGCCGTTCTCCGGTGCTGAAGAGGTCGACTTCCCGGAACCGGTTGGAAAACAAAGAGTATTCAACACCATTCATTCCGAAGTTGCTACGATGCCGATTTCCTTCAAGGAGAAAGGGATCAAAGATGTAGCGTTTAAGTTGTCGCTGCCAAAAATCTTTGAAGATCAGTTGAAATTGCTTGTCAATATCGGACTTGGCAGCAACAAACCGCTCTCCGTAAAAGGCCAGGAAGTGATCCCACGCGATGTGCTGGCAGCGGCATTGGCCGCACCAAAACCGGAAGCAAACGCCACGGCAAAGAAACACGATGACCATAAAGCACTGCGCGTAGAAGTGGTCGGAAAAAAAGACGGCGAGAATGTCAAATACGTTATCGATACGGTTCTTTCTCCGTACGATAAATGGCCAGACATGTCGCAAGGTGTATTCTCAGTAGGATTCCCCGCTGCGGTTACAGCAAGATTGCTGGGCAGCGGACAAATCACCAAAAAAGGGTTCTTCCCTTCAGAAGTGGCAATCGATCCTGCTGCATACTTTGCAGAGTTGGCCAAACGCGGCATCACGGTTCGGGCTAGCTTGGTGAAACAACTGTAGTCATAGAAGACGGAGGAAACAGGGCTGTAAGTCGTGCATTTGCAATTGTCACACTTATAGCCCTTTACAAGAAACACAAAAGATTCAGATGACTCGTTACATTCGACAGCATGAAGTAGTCACACCTACTCCTGTTTGTTAAGCCAAGCAAATCTCCTCTGAGCCACTGCTCTTGAAACGTATTCTACCGAATATCGCTCTTGAAACGTATCGGTGGATCCTCTTCGTGTATGGATTTTCCCCCGCGCGAAGCAAATTGTTTACCACATTCCAAGCTGTTTTGTCGAATGGTACATGCTCATTGCCACATGAGCATTTGCAAGAGAATAAACCTCTCTACTACCAATAGATACTACAGATAAAAAGGGGCGTGTCAAATGAATACAGCAGCTAGTCAGGCGCAACGATTAAAAAACTTTATTAACGGGCACTGGGTGGAGTCTGATTCCCGGTATGATGAGGTGCCGAATCCGGCTACGGGTGAAATCATCGCTTATGTGCCACTGTCTTCGCGAAAAGAATTGGATGACGCTGTAGAAGCTGCTCACAAAGCGTTTGCCACTTGGAAAAAGACAGCCGTTCCGCGCAGAGCGCGCATTCTCTTCCGCTATCAACAGCTGTTGGTGGAGCACTGGGATGAGTTGGCCAGACTGATCACGATCGAGAATGGTAAAAGCTACGACGAAGCCTATGGAGAAGTACAGCGCGGCATTGAATGCGTTGAATTTGCGGCTGGCGCTCCGACGCTGATGATGGGCAATCAACTGCAAGATATTGCGACAGGTGTTGAATCAGGCATGTACCGCTATCCGCTTGGCGTTGTTGGCGGGATCACACCGTTCAACTTCCCGATGATGGTGCCGTGCTGGATGTTCCCGCTTGCCATTGCGTGTGGAAACACATTTGTCTTGAAGCCATCGGAGCGAACGCCTCTGTTGGCGAATCGTCTCGCCGAACTGTTCGCAGAAGCGGGGCTGCCTGACGGAGTGTTAAATATTGTTCATGGTGCACATGATGTCGTGAATGGTATTTTAGAGAACGACATGGTGAAGGCGGTTTCCTTTGTTGGTTCGCAACCGGTTGCTGAATACGTTTACAAAACAGCAGCAGCGAATGGCAAGCGTGTACAAGCTCTGGCAGGTGCGAAAAACCACTCGATCGTCATGCCGGATGCCGACTTGAATTTTGCCGTGAAAGAAATCATCAACGCTGCTTTTGGTTCTGCTGGCGAGCGTTGCATGGCCGCGTCTGTCGTCGTAGCAGTTGGCGACATTGCTGACCAATTTGTTGAAAAATTCGTTCAGGCGGCAAATGAGATCAAAATTGGCAACGGACTGGATAAAGGCGTGTTCCTCGGACCAGTCATTCGTGAATCAAACAAAGAGCGGACGATCAAATACATCGAGATTGGCGAGCAGGAAGGAGCCAAACTGGTGCGTGACGGCAGAACTGACGATGCAGTGAAAGGCGAAGGATACTTTGTTGGGCCAACTGTATTCGACCATGTGAAGCCAGGCATGAAAATTTGGGCAGATGAAATTTTTGCTCCTGTCCTCTCGATTGTCAGAGCGAAGGATTTGGATGAGGCGATTGCGATCACCAACCAGTCCGATTTTGCTAACGGGGCGTGCCTCTATACGGACAGCGCCAAAGCGATCCGCCAGTTCCGTGAAGAAATCGATGCCGGAATGCTCGGCATCAATCTCGGAGTTCCCGCACCGATGGCATTCTTCCCATTCTCCGGGTACAAGAAGTCGTTTTACGGCGACTTGCACGCCAACGGCAAAGACGGTGTAGATTTTTATACGCGTAAAAAAATGTTGACTGCACGTTACTAAGATTAAGTTTTTTAAATATAATTAAAAATAAATGAATATTAGTTAAGTAGGATTAAAAATGAAAAAAGCTAAATCTTTTGTATTCATGCTTCTCCTCGGTGTTTTCGCACTGTTATCTGCTTGCTCCTCTACTTCGTCTGCTGGACAAGCTGGTGAAACAGGGCCGAAGCCGCAAGCTGAAGGAAGTCAGCCTTCCGCTGCTCCGGAAACAATTGTCGTGGGAGCGACAACAACAGGTGCCCCCTTTACGTTCCTCAACACGAAAACGAATGAGATTGACGGTGTAATGGTCGATATGGCAAACAAAATTGCCGAACATATCGGTGCAAAAGCCGAAATCAAGCAAACAAAATTCTCTGCGCTGATCCCATCCCTGCAGTCGGGAAAAATCAACATTATCTCTGCCGGCATGCTGATGACTGCTGAAAAGAAAGAAGTCATCGACTTTTCCGAGCCGGTATACCAATACGGCGAAGGCTTGGTCGTAGCAGCAGGCAACGAAAGCATCAAGTCGTTTGACGATCTGAAAGGCAAGAAGGTTGGTGCTCAAGAAGGTACCGTGTTCCTGAAAGGGGTTCAACAGGAAAAAGATATTACGGTGACGAGCTATAAATCGATCGCTGACATGATCGTCGAATTGAAAAACGGTCGGATCGATGCGTTCCTGGCGGATCAGCCGGTCATGGTTCACATGATCAGAGAAAACAAGGACCTCGGCGTGCAGCTGGTTGATGGTTACCAAGCAAAATGGCCGGGAGATGTAGGAATCGGCGTTCCAAAAGGAGCAGATGAGCTGCGTGAAAAAATCAACAAGGCGATTGAAACAATGAAGAGCCAAGGGGAAATCGACAGCATTCTGAAAAAATGGGGCTTGTAATTAAATGAATCTGTATCCACGGCTTTTCACGATGATTACTTTGCGAAAAGCCTTGGATCGTTTTTTCACGCTCTCAAAGTGAGCGTATGAGTTTTTGCTGTGGATGTGAGTTTTCATCATGAAATTACCAAAGGAGGGAATGCTATTGTTTGACAGCAGCATTTTTGAATATTTGCCACTCTTATTAAAGGGAGCATGGATCACGATTGTCGTTACGGTACTTTCATTAGTCATCGCGTTGGTTATTGGAATTATTGCGGCTCTTATGCGCATTTCTGATAACGTTTTCCTGAGCAAGGTTTCCGGATTCTACATCAGTGCGATTCGCGGAACCCCGCTCCTTGTGCAGCTGATGTATGTGTATTTTGTGCTGCCGGCAATTGGCATTGAATTATCTCCTTTTGCCTCTGCTCTCATCGCCTTGTCACTCAATGAAGGGGCGTATCTGGCGGAGATTTTTCGTGCCGGGATTCGCTCGATTGGTACAGGCCAGCTCGAAGCGGCTTATGCGATCGGGATGAACTACTCTACTGCGATGCGGAGAATTATTTTGCCGCAAGCGATCCGCAATGTCCTCCCTCCTATTGGAAACTCAGCGATTATTTTGTTGAAAAACTCATCTCTTGCAGCCGTTATTACGGTAAACGAGTTAATGCACATGGGTGACGAGTTAGCTGCATCTACTTTCCGAAACATCGAGATTTACACGATAGTAGCCGTGCTTTACTGGATTCTGCATTATCCTTTGGCCTACTATATTAATTCCTTGGAAAGGAAGATGAACTATGATTCGGGTAGAAGGCATTAAAAAGAGTTTTCACCAAAACGCGATCTTAAAGGGCATTTCCATGGAGATCCAAAAAGGTGAGAAAGTCGTCATTATCGGTCCGAGCGGAAGCGGGAAGAGCACTTTCCTGCGGACGATTAACGTATTGGAAATTCCCGACGAAGGCGATATCTATATCGATGGCAAAAAGACGCATTTTGACAAGAAGAGCAAAAAGAAGATGAACAGCCCGGAAATCTGTCAAGTACGTGCTGAAACGGGAATGGTGTTTCAAAATTTCAATCTATTTGAGCATATGACAGTTTTGCAAAATGTCATTGAAGGTCCGGTCACGGTCAAAAAGATGGAAAAAGAAGCAGCCATCAAGCTGGCCAGAGAGCTGCTCAAGAAGGTCGGGCTCGATCATAAAGAAAACAGCTACCCCAGTGAACTGTCTGGCGGACAAAAGCAGCGCATCGCGATTGCGCGTGCGCTCGCCATGCAGCCCAAAGCGATCCTGTTCGATGAGCCGACATCGGCGCTGGACCCTGAATTGGTTGGCGAAGTGCTGAATGTGATCAAGGAACTGGCTCACGAAGGCATGACTATGGTGATTGTCACTCACGAAATGGATTTTGCCAAAGGTGTTGGAGACCGGATCGTTTTCATGGACGGTGGAGTGATCGTCGAAGAAGGGCCGCCCAAGGAAATTTTCGATAACCCGAAGTCGGGAAGACTGCATCAGTTTTTATCGAGGTTGTCGGAACGGTAGTGGACGCGACTTGAGAGATAGACATCAGTTTCTGGATGACTTGTTTGTTTAGCGACAATGGGCAAAAAACCAAGCTTTAAGCGAGCTCATTCACGGTTGTCAGCCCACTGCGGAACGCGTCGTCATCGCCCTGCTCTAATCCGAACAGCGCCTCCTGCAGGGCGAACGTCCCCTGGTAGAAGCGGATACGCCCCCTCATATCGCGGATATCGGGGTTAAGCTCCATGACGATCCGGAAGAAACGGTCGCCATATGAAGCTGACAGAGCCGCGTAGTCTATCGCCGGATCTCCGAGCTGGGCAGAACCGAAGTCGATGACGCCTGTCACCGTATTTCTTGCCGGATCGTACAAAATATTGGAGCCTCCGAAATCACCGTGAATCAGTGACGAAACGATTCGGGTAGGATCCATCGTCGCAAAAAAATCCCCAAAATGCCGGTCGGTTCGAAATCGCGCCTCCGGGTTCATGAACCGGTACAGCTTGTTATGCAGACGCCCGTACAGCTCCTTCCACTCATGGATGGGGTCATGCGCGGAGGCTGAGGGATCAAGCCAGCCTTTCGGATTCGTTCCGTGCAGTGCCTGCAAAAATTCAGCCAATTGATCGGCGATTCGGCGCATGGCGACGGCATCGTTCATCCGCTCCAGCCGCTCGCCCTCAAGCGGCACGCCTTCAATCTTGCGATAAACCATAAACGCGCGGCCGGCAGCAGCAGGCTCCAACACACAGTACATCGGGCTCGGCACCTCCAGCGGCAATCGGTCGGCGATTTGCTTCAGCAGCTCCGCTTCCTTCTCCAGCTGCCGGATGCCCTCCGTATATTTGGGAAACCGAAAGATGAATGCAGAATCGATGAGCCATACGTCGTTATTTTGTCCGGAATTGATCCGCTCGATCGTCTTCAACGCAAGTCCTTGGGCGTGCTTTCGGATCGTGTCTAAAACCTGGTTCGCCTGCTCCATTACGTCATCCTCCCAGTCGGGTAATACTGCTGGCACAGCCCCTAGTCTTATGTAGGTAAGACCGTTAAGGCCCGTTTCTGCCGGTGCCTTTAGACTTTGCGCGGCGTATTCGCCTATATATTTATAACGTTTGGCGGCGATGAACGTTTCTTATCAGGTCCAAAGGCCATTACATGGGGCCCTTTTCGCCGTATCCCCCTTACGCGTCCGGAAAAGTATGCTATAGGATACATAGGGAAAGATGGCTGTATTTTCGTGTCTGAACGGCTGTTCATCAAATTCGGGAAGCAGGGATTGAAGAATGGCTTAACGAAAAGCGACTTCCCGGGTTCAAGGTCCGTTTCCAGGCAGGGAAGTGAGCTCGACCGCTCATTATTTTTCATACTGCTAACCAACTACACCATTCTTATACGTTTTGGTACGGCTTAAACGGAGGGATTGCTGCTTGGCAGCAAGAGCAAACAATCGCTCGCCATGTGAAGCCATTACCGGATGAACTAGCAGCCACAGCTCGTCAAAAAATGCAGAAAGTAAGTTGCCAAACCTTTCGGCAATTCGGAGGCGCTGTTGCATGACTTCGCTTCGAAAAGCACCATTGTAGACGATCACTAAATCGAGATCACTATACTCATCCATTTCGCCGTACAGCTTAGATCCTCCTGCGAGGAGGCCAATAAGTCGTTGATCTTGGCTTACATACTCAATTGCTTGCTCAATGAATCGATCGTGTAAAGGTAATTTCATGCCAAGCACTCCTTAAATAGTGACCCATAAAATGGGCATTACTAAAAAATAACATTTACAATGAGTGAGCGTCAACCGAATGTGGACCAAGATTCCAACAAATTGCATTATCCTGCCCGTTAACCCGCCGAGGCTAAACGCATTCTAAGCAGCTTTATATTCCCGGTAGCAAAAGAGTTTTTCCTTAAATCATCGTTCTGGACAGAAGAGGAAAATATTCCTGCTGACTCCGCAATGTTCGTTACGAAAGACGAAAGACGGTCCCACCTTGTGTCAGGGGAGATAGTCATTCTCCAGTGGGAGACAAATCGATTTATCGGCAACGTGTGATGGTGTGAGCGGTGAGCGGGAAATCCCATAATTTGAGCCATAGCGTTGCCGCATTCAATTTATTTTGGAGATGTACATTCTTTATCGTGACAATATGTGGATCATCGTCGATTGTTCGTGCATCATAATATCCAGAACGAGACAATCAGTTGGAGGGGTTATGATGGCAAGAACAAAAGTGGAGGATTACAGACGGTTTATGGAAAGAGCGATATTTAACGGGCAGCACATTCGAAAAATTAGTCATTCCCTTTACAGAGTCGGAAACGAAAATTACGTCATCGCTGCTACCAAACCGGAAATGGCCGATAAAGATCACTATTTCTTCGGGATCAACGCTAGTTTTGTGAGAAAGGCGAGCGCGGTCATTTTGGTTTGCGGAAACCATTTAATCGCCTTTGCCATCCCATCCTCAGTCATTAGGGGGTTAGGTCTGAATTTTGACAAAAAAAGCAATAACATGCGTTACCTTGCAACAGTTGGAACGGATGACGGGACAAATTGGTACATCACGCGTGAAGCAAAATCGGGAAAAGCTACGAAAGTGATGATCAACAAGTTTTTGGCGAATCTCAACCTGGAATCGGCTTAAGCGGGAACCAAAAAGAAGGGTATACACAAGCAAAGTGTAGACCCTATTTTTTTTGTTTTCTCCTGGAGTTCGTTGGCATGTGCAACAGATCGACATCATACAGGTACGTATATTTATAAGGCCATTTCCGGTTGAGTTCGCTTTGCTTCAACACAAATTCGTCGCCTATTTTCATGAAAGGGACCTGAATGACCAGACGCTTGTCCCCGTTGAGAATGTCATCCATGTTTGCTTCAAAGGCTCGTTTCAAATCCGATACAAACACATAATGCACTTTCCCGCTGTCTGGCTCTTGTGCTTTGACAATATAGGCGTCGATTTCCGCATTGTAGGCAGGGCTGCTATTCGTACGATATGAATTTGGAGCATCAGTACGCTTTATTTCACTCTTTTCAAGCAGTTGCAATGTCAGTTCCTTCTCCTCTCCTCCTCCCTTGGCTTTTACTTGCAAGATGGTTCGGTTTCCTTTTTCGCGAGTAATCTCGCTAATGTGAACGCTTGGCGTATTGCAGAGCAGTAATTGCGTGATGGCAGTGCTCTCTTTAAAATTTTTCAGTCCTGTTGCATACGTGGAGAGCAACTTTACCGCTTGGACAAATAACTCGTCTCTGATGCCATATACCGGAGCAGAATGGAGTTCTTCTCCTAAAAACATGGTCAATTCCTGCAAGTATGTAAGGAAGAAGTGTTCTCGTGAATAGGGGTGGGCTTCTCCTATGTCAAGAATATTTCTCACGTCGAAATAGATTTGATGTTCGGACAAATAACCTTTCACAAGCAGGACGATGTCCTCGGCAGTTCGTACGAACGAGTAGTTGAACGAGACAAAAGAGCTTTTGCGTTTTCCTGGCAGGGAGAAATTGTCCGGAATCGGAAAAGGGCCGGATTGAATGCAGTACGCTCCGTTAGCGAACGGCAAAGGCTTGACTTTGCAGGCCAGCAGGTTGTGTTCGTCATGCAACAGCTTTACGTCCCCATGTCTCTGGTCGATGAGCCCCAAATAGTCTGATAAAGACATAAAGCGTTCTTCCTCGTCCAAAAAGTCTTTAACCAGCTTGTCAAGCAGCCTGGTCAACGCTTTATGATTTTGCTCCTTCTCCTTGATGCGATCCATGTAAAACTTTTTCAAATTGTACCCAAGTTCATCCAACCACGACTACCCCTTCCTGTCGCATTCATTAAAAAAAGCGAGTCTTTCTTTTTTCATGTGACAATGTGTAAACAAGCTATCTTTTCAACTATACAATAGAACCCGAACAAGCTGGTAGATGGAAAGGGGCAAAGCGAATGAACAAACAAGCGAATCAAATCCGCTTTTTACTATGTCTCGGCGCTTATGAGAATCACATGTTGGATCCGGACAAACAAGGGATCATCAGCGATATGCACGCTTACCCGGATAATGCAGAGCTGTGGGCGGAACTGAATGAAGGAACGGCTTGGGATGACATCGTTCATTCCCAACTTGAAGGTTTGAGCGCAACGATGCTTGATGTTTCGGTAGATGGCACGCTGTTTCCGGCGGAAGACAGCAGCTTCGCGGGAGCGTTTAGAGAAATCGTGTACGATACGTGCGAAGAGGTCGGGATGCACATCCATTTTGACGGCTTTTCTTATGAAGAGGCGAAGCAGATTAGCGCCGACAAGGAAGTGTTCAAGCGCAAGCTGCAAAACGGCGAGCTTGAGCTAAGCTACGTCACCCATGACTGCGGCGAAAGAATCTGCGTATTGACCGCCGGGCAGGCGCTAAAGCTGGCGGTGTTGAGCATTGAGCTGGAGGTATACGCGTACTTTGCCGAGATAAAAGACGTACTGTTTGGAAAGAGGGATACAGATGCTTCGGAATAAACCGTTCGTGCAAAAAGGGTATTGGGAAAAATCGCTCCATGGCTTTGCCATCCGCGAACTGAAAGCATGTCGCGAAAAGACGCCGTGGCCGAGCATGTCCGATAAAGACAAGGCTTCACGGCTCAGTTTCATGTGGGTCGCGTACCTGGATCGGCTCGACTATTCGCAATTCGATACTTCACCGGTCATGCGGAGCTATGAACAGTTGAACCAATTGATCGGCCGAAAGGTATGGGAAATGCAGACGGCTTATCCAACGCATGCTGTCCTGGTGAACCGGCTGCATCAGCTCAATGTTCTGCAATTGGATTGCCTGCAGGAAAACGGCATCAGGTACTACGATGAAGCAGCAGGTTTAAGCAAGAATATGTTTCATCGCTTGTCCATGATAAAGCACGCCATGCTGCAATCCGCGGTCGATCTGGAGGATGTAGACGCCAGTGTGGCAGCGCTTTTTACGGAGCTCAACAAAATGGCGGACGACCTCGATTATTTGGCTTTGCGGCACTTTTATTCGACATTTAGTACAGGCCGAACCGAGTGTGCGGCAGCGCTGTGCATGGGCGGCAGTTTTATCCGCTCCGTCGCTGGATCTTTGCTCCTCCACTGGGAAGACACCTGCGATCCGATACGGGAGGCCGCGCGCCATGCGGCATTTGACCGGGAGTACGATCTGGAATTGCTGTGCTCATTCGGGCGGGATTTTGATTTCCCGACGTTTGACGATGAAACGAATACGCTTTTGCCTGAGGTAGTCGACCTGTTGTTTCCGGATGCTTAAGCTGCGACTGTTCACACAATCGGGAGGGATGCATGATGGAGAAGAATAAAATGCCGTACTGGATATGGGCTTGTATCGACGCCAAGGAACTTGACTACCTGTCGCAGCCGCTTGTCATCGGTGAATTGTTCACAGCTATCGTGGACAGGCTGGATGACCATGAAATGGACATCAGCGGTGTGCTTGACGGGTTTGTAAAACTGGGCGAGCTCATGGGCCATTACAGCTGTGGGCAATGGGGGGAAACGGCTGGCCGCTTTCGCGATCAGAGCCATCAGCTAATGCGTTACGCTGAGCTGCTAAAGTCGAGCGGCAATGAACGGGATTATCGTTTGCTGAAGGAGATTTCCTGCAGCATTTTTGCCGATATAATGCGAGCCCATAAGCAGATCGAACAATGTCAAATCGATCCCGAACCGTTCGGACAAATGGTAGCCCAGCTTCAAGCTGCTATCGCCGATGTCGTTGAACGCTTCAAGGTCGATGTATTGCATCGGCATGCAGCGTATTTCCGTCGGGATGGCTGGTCCGAACCTGTTCATTTGGGCTACGCGGTGTCTTGCATTCTTGCTGTAGAGAAGATGGCAAAGCTTCTTCGCTTGCCGGTAAGCGTGCCCGCATCAACGTTTTCTCCGACGTATCCGCGAAGCCTGCTCGGCGATTTGCTGGACTGGTCCGGGGACTTCTGCGAACGCGAAGCGTATTACTGGCGGCAGGAGCTTGACGAAATTACGGGTGTGGGGGGTGTCTGTGATGCGTAACAATAGCCGGAACAAGGAAGCGAAAATGTTGCATCTGCTAACGGTCAGAGTACATTACGATACGCTTGCTTCCGGGCAGCTGATGAAGTACATCGAGCTTCCCGCTGAAACATATGACGAGCTGAAGGAAGACTTTACGCTTGCCAGGCATTTTCAGCCAATCGTTGACGTGGACATGTCTACCATCGAAGGAATGATGATCAAGTGTGAAAACAAGCACGACGGTCTGTTGGCAGTCGCCTATCTGATGAAAAAATGCGAACACGAGCAGGAAGCTTCCAAGGAGGGGAGCGAATCGTTTGACGAGGATGAGGAATGTCCGGTTGGCCAAAAACCGCATCGCCGCCGCAACGGGTCAGATGACGACGGGGACGATCATGATGCGCGTACACGGTTATTTCATGACGGCAAGTTGGTTCGGCTGCCGGTAGTCCAGGCCTCGGAATTTGTGTCAGCCCATTTTTCGCAGCCGCAGTTCTCCGCGAATGGGCAATTCAGTCGAGCCTGGGGCGAACCGCTCAAGGGAATTGAGCCATATTGGCTTAAAGGAACTTATCCACTCATCGTAGTTGATGATTCGGAGAACAGCTTCGGGGCTCGCGTCAATCCCGAAGAACAGTTGAGAAATGTTCGGCGGTTTGTTTTTTACATTTACGTGGAGCCGAAAAACGATCCGTTTTCGCTTGGCTTTCCCGGGAAGGTAAACTTCGAGAAGACGTTGTCCTTTGACCTGGATTACGAGATTTGCCAGCTCGGCGAAATCAGCAGCACGTACTATGAAACAGTTCTGAAAGAGTGCGCGGCGATGAGCGGCTATCAAATTAGCAAGAAGGTCAACAAAGCAAATGTGATTACCGAATTGAAAACCTATCGTCACATTCGCTTTTCAAGCTGCCTGGATATCGAAACTCTGGTTCGAAAGGCGATAAAGAAGAAGAAAGGTGGCAGCAAGATTTTGACAGGAGCGGACTTTGACACCGTATTCGTCGTGAAATCCGACATGCAGCAGAAGCAGGTCCGGAGCAAAAAGCGAAGCAGTGCAATTGATGAACTGAATGAATTGAAGGGATTGACCGGAGTAAAAACCGAGTTGATAAGGCTCGTCACCCGCATGAAGTATGACAGGGAACGCAAAAAGGCGGGGTATGCTGTCACGGATACGCATATTGCGGCCGTTTTTATGGGCAGCCCCGGCACAGCCAAAACAACGGTTGCGCGAATCTTTTGCAAAATTCTCTGTGAAGAAGAGGTGCTGTTCAACGAGAGCTTTATTGAAGTCAGCCGAAAAGATCTCGTCGGCCGTTTTGTCGGACATACTGCCCCGCTGGTCGCTGATTTGTTCGCCATGTACAAAGGCGGGACGATCTTTATCGACGAAGCGTACAGTCTGATGACAGAGGGGCGCGCAGACGGTTACTCCGAAGAAGCGTTAGCGGAAATTATACGGCAGATGGAGAACAATCCCGACACACTGGTCATTTTTGCCGGATATACTGATAAAATGAAGCAGTTTATTCATTACGCGAATCCCGGACTTCGTTCCAGACTGACAAATATTGTCGAATTCGCCGACTATAAAGATGAAGAAATGCTGGAGATTTTCACCTATTTTTTAGAAAAAGAAGCATACACACTTGGAGACCAGGAAACATCAACGCGATTAATCAACGCGTTTCTCACAAGGGTCAGAAGATTGGACCCGGAGAAACACGGAAACGGCAGGCTCATGCGCAAATTGTTCAAAATGTGCATAGCCCATATGGCGGAGCGTGCCGACAACGATATGAAGACGATTGCCGTGAGCGATATCGAGAGGGCTATTGCCGACATGGACCGTGTGGACAGGATGCTTTCCGCCGTGGGTGCGAAAACGATCGGCTTTCGTGTTTGATCGGGAAGCTGAATGTTTTACATGCGGAACGGTCCGTACGGTGGAGTGACATGTCATACGAGTTTATTTGACTTCATTCGGGATTTTTCGAAATATTTTTTATTCGGACATCCCCGAGGTCGGGGCGAGCATTATCGTCGTAGCTACCGATCAAGCGTCGGGAGATCGTGCCGCCCGCGCGCTTGCCGAGGCGTTTTGGCAGCAGCGGGAGCGGTTTATCGTGGATCTGCCCGGTGTCATCCAGGGAGTGTCGCTGGCTCTTTCACTTCAGGAGGATAAGCCTGTCGTCCTCGCCGACATTTCCGATAATCCGCTCAGTGGAGGAAGCGGGGATACAACGGCACTGCTCAAAGAACTGATCGACCACAGTCTTACAGATGCCTTGTTCGGTGGTTTGTACGATCCGGAATCGTTGTCACGCTGCGTGGAAGCCGGGGAAGGGGCAACGGTAACGCTTCAGCTCGGCGGCAAATGCTCACCGGAATTCGGTAAACCGATCCAGGCAGAGGCTACAGTCGTCAAGCTGTCTGACGGCAGGTTTACGAATAAAGGACCGATGAATACCGGCCTCCTGGTTGATATGAAGGGAGCGGCACACATCCGCGTAGGCGAGCTTGATATTTTGCTCACGGGCAGGGCGCTCTCGGCGAATGATCCCGAGATGTTCCGGCATATTGGGATCGAGCCGACAGCGAAGCGGATTCTCGGCCTGAAAGTGAAAAATCACTTCCGTGCGGCGTTTGATCCCCTGGTCAGCCAGATCATCTATATCGATGGACCCGGAGTCGCATCCAATCAACTGACGAGTTTCTCCTATACCCGGATACCACGTCCGATATGGCCGCTTGATCAAATCGAAGCATGGGATAGGCAAGGAGGCGAGCGAGAAGGATGAAAGACAAGCTGTTTCTGGAGATTCCCGACGCTTTGACACCGGAGCAAATCGAGATGATGTGTGCATTGGAGGCAGATGCGTTTCCCGAAGAGGGCGCGGTTGACGAAGTGCTGCTCGTCCCGATTGCACGCAACGGACGGCTTGTCTGGCTGCGGGAAGCAGGGGATGAGCGGCCTGTCGCTGTCTGTGAACTGCTGAGAGATTACAAGCAGCCGAACATGGCGTACATTTTTGGCTATTACGTTCGGTCCGATAAACAGGGCAAGGGTTATGGAAAGGTGTTTTTTGAGTATTTGTTTGCGTTGATGCAAAACGACGGTTTTACGAAGTCGTGTCTGACCGTGAAGCCGAGCAATACCGCGGCTGTCAAGCTTTACGAGAAGCTTGGGTTTCGCATAGAGGAGACACGGGTCGCGGAATACGGAGAAGGTTCGGATCGGTATTATATGGTGAAAGAATTGTAGAGAGCGAGCCCCGCCGAGATATACGTCTCGAGCGGGGCTCTCGCTGTCGTTTCGCGGACAATTGCAAACCTCTCCAATAGATGGAACGGTTTGAACTCTTCCTGTCGGCAGGTTTCCTTTGTATAATGATTATCACGATACGGGGGACGGGTCATTTTTTGCTGTCTCCAAGACTCCAAGGGGTGTTTTAGGAATTTCAAAAGCGAATGGAGGGAGACCGAGTGGAAACGATTGAGCAGGTACGAGAGGAAAAAAAGCAGCTCCTGCAAGAAATCGAAGCATTGCTAGCGATGATTTCTGCTCCTGTTTTGGTCGTCGATCACACTGGAGACGTGATCCACACCAACAGCATAGCGGAATATGCCTGGCAATGCTCGCAGATTACGCTGGGAAACAAGAATCTCAAGGATTTGGTAGAGCAAGAAGCGATACTTCAATTTGTGCAAAAAGGCAAGCCGGCGAATAACGTTCCGGTGACGATCAAGGACGCGGCGGGTGGCATGCAGCAATACCAATGCCGTGTGCATCCGCTCTTTGTCAACAGGCAAGCAGTCGGGGCCGTACTGCAATTTACCCAGTCGACTGCAAAAGAGCGGAAAGATCAGCAGGACAATCATACTGTGCGGTACTCGTTTGCCGATATTCGCGGCCATAGCCAACTGATCGAGTCGTTAAAGACGCAGGCAGCAAAGGTTGCGATGTCTGATTCGACGATCCTCATCCGCGGGGAAAGCGGTACGGGCAAAGAAGTGCTGGCGCAAGCGATACACGGTTCGAGTCCGCGCAAAAACGGCCGGTTTGTCGCACTGAATTGTGCAGCCATTCCCGAGTCGCTGCTGGAGAGCGAATTGTTTGGGTATGAGGAAGGTGCATTTACCGGTGCGAAAAAGGGCGGGAAGGCAGGGCGTTTTGAAATGGCTTGCGGCGGCACCTTGTTTCTCGATGAAATCGGCGACATGCCGCTATTTCTCCAGGCCAAGCTGTTGCGCGTTTTGCAAGAGCGCAGGATTGAGCGGATTGGCGGCTCGGAAAGTATTCCGATCGACGTCCGTGTGATCACGGCGACCCATAAAGATCTGGCAGCAATGATTGCCAAACAGCAATTTCGCGAGGATTTGTACTTTCGATTGAATGTCATTCCGCTGTTTGTCCCGCCCCTACGGGAAAGAAAAGAAGATTTATACGATTTGACTTTGTATTTCATGAAAAAATACAGCAAACAGGTCGGAAAAGAGACGAAGCGTCTGTCCTCGCAAGTGCTCCAGCGATTATACGACTATCATTGGCCGGGGAACGTTCGCGAACTGGAAAACGTAATCGAATACGTAGTCAATTTGGAAATCGGCGATCTTGTGACGATGACCAGTCTGCCTGGCTTTTTACGAAATGTTGAAGAGATCACACCAATCGTTTCTCCTGCTCTGTCTACTGCTGCACGCCCCCATGAAAATGAAGCGATGGAGCTGCTCACCATCGAGGAAAACGAACAGTATTTGGTTATTCAAGCGCTGCGACGGTTCGGCATGAGCGCCGAAGGAAAGCGCAAGGCAGCAGAATCGCTGGGGATTAGCAGAGCAACGCTGTACCGGCGGCTGCAGGCAATTCAGCGCGAGAAAAAAATCTCAAAGTGAGATATTCTGAGATATAACGAGATTCATTGAGATTAATTGTGAAACAAAGAGACGAACGCAACTCAGCTATAACGAGTTCCTTTCCATCATGCATGAATACATGTGCGTAATGCTCGAAATCTACCAATAATAGCTAAAATTTACACAATATTCAGCTTATATCTTGCGGATGTACTTGGCATGACAATTGCTATTACAGACAGATGAGGGGATATTCATGAAAAAGATGATCTTCGAACAAG
The DNA here is from genome assembly GCA_946402065.1 of uncultured Brevibacillus sp. Lineage (GTDB taxonomy): Bacteria > Bacillota > Bacilli > Brevibacillales > Brevibacillaceae > Brevibacillus_D. The sequence goes on from CAMIVR010000073.1 coordinate 17,322, forward strand.
ATGTGCGGTCATTGGCCTGCGGTGCGAGATATCTCGGCTCCGGGGGTGGAGGAGACAGCAATGTACTCCAATTGTTAACCACGCGGGCAATTCGTGAATGCGGCCCGGTTCCATTCGCATCTGTATTTACGATGAACGAGTCAGACTGGGCTGTGCCGGTAGGGATCATGGGTTCTCCGACCATTCTGAACGAAAAAATCCTGACAGGCAGCGAGCTGACGAATGTGATTGCTGCCCTGGAAGCAGAGAAGGGGATACAGGCCCGGGCTTTGCTGGGATTTGAAATCGGTGGCATCAACGCTTTGACACCTGTACTGGCAGCGGCGCTGTCTAACCTTCCCCTCTTGGATAGCGACGGTATGGGACGTGCGTTTTCCGAGCTGCAGATGACCACCTTTCACGCGTATGGAATAACGGCAGCTCCAGTCATGATGACCACTGAACAAGGGGGGTGTGAGCGAATCCTCAGTGAATCGAATTGGGAGGTAGAGTCTCTGGCCCGAACGAAAGTGATGGAGATGGGCGGATGGGCGGCGATCTCGTGTTATCCGATGCAGATTCACGAGGTCCGGGAATGTGCTATTCATCAAACCTTCTCGCTGGCGATCCGCTTGGGCGAAGCCGTCAGAGCCGCTTCGGGCGATATCAGCCAGGTCGTTGCCGCGCTGGAGCACGTATTTGCCAGTTCCATCTACGGCCCACCGGCCAAGCTCATCGAAGGAAAAGTGGTTGAACTGCAAAGGAGCAACTGCAATGGCTTGTTACATGGAACGCTCACAGTCGAAGGAACTGGTTATTACATCAGCGAGCAGCTCGACATTATGTTCCAGAACGAGTACTTGCTGGCCAGTCTGGGAAGCCGCGAATTGGCGATGGTGCCTGATCTCATTTGCGTATTGGACGCCGATACCGGCAATCCGATCCTCAGCGAAGAACTGGAAAATCATCAGAAGGTCTGGGTCGTTGCCATCCCGGCACCGCCACTGGTCAGGGATTGCAAAATGCTGGAGATTGTCGGTCCCGAAAGCTACGGTTTAGCGCATCCCTTCATTCCATTGGAATACCTGCAATCGCGTACAGAGGAGGACAGACCTTATGTTTTTCCTCGGGATTGATGTAGGCGGGACAAGTACGGATTGTATTATGATGGATCAGGAACGCCGGGTCGTCGCCGCGGCGAAACAACGCACGACAACAGACGTCATTTCCGGCATCGAGAAAATCATCGGCAAAATTTTCAGGCAAGCCAAAGTCAAGGGACAGGCCATCGAAGCGGTGATGATCGGCACTACCCACTGCTACCGTGCCCTACAAGAGTGCAAAAATCTGGCGAAGGTCTGTGCGATCAGAATTGGTCAGGCCAAGGGGAGCATCCCTCCTTTATATGAAGCAACGGATTCACTGCGCCAGGCCATGGGACTCACCTATTTTGAGCTCGACGGAGGCCATCAGGTGGACGGGAACAGCTTGGGTTTGGCGCCATCGTACGATGAACTCAAGCGTTTTTTACACGCGATCCGCCACCAGAACGTCGATTCTTTTGCCATTACGAGTACATTCTCATCCATTAACAGCAAGCACGAGCAGCTGGTTGCCGGATGGATACGGGACATTCTCGGCGAACAGCATGCACTGACTCTTTCGCACGAGTTGGGGAGCATCGGCTTGATTGAGCGGGAAAATGCCGCCATTCTCAACGCAGCCCTGGCGAAAATAACGCTTCAGGTTCTGCGTGGCGTAAGAGAAGTGCTGGGGAGATACGGTATTGAAGCGAAGCTGTTTGTCACCCAAAACGACGGTTCACTGATGTCTTTCGACTACGCGATCAACTATCCAATCCGTACACTTAAATCCCGGGCGACCAACAGCTTTCGCGGCGCTGCTTTTCTGACCAGGCATAACAACTGTGTGATTGTGAACGTCGAAAGCAATGAAACCCATGTAGGTGTGCTGGAAGACGGGTTTCCCAAGGTGCGGTGGTCAAAAACCCAAATCGCCAACATTCACGCAAACGTGCAAATGCCGGAGATTGTTACGGTGGATATTGACCGGAGCGACCAGGTTGACGACGGGATGCTGGACAGGCTCTATCAAGTGGTCCAGCGGTTTCAACCTCGCTATCAGCCGCTGCCGATTCTCTTCGTCGGAGAAGGCAGCTCACAGATTGCCTCGCGGTTTAAATTCCCTTGGGCGGATGTCATCCAGCCCGAATACTATCAGTATGTCAGTGCTATAGGGGCGTGTATCGCGCCAATCAGCGGAAGTGTCGATCGGATGTACTGGCTGCAGGCAGGTCTGAGTCGCGAGGACGCAGAAGAAATGGCCAAACAGGAAGCGGTTCATGAAGCAGTCCGCGCAGGCGCCGATCCGGATTCAGTCACAATCCAGACGATCAAGGCCGCTCCGCTCGCGTATATCCCCAATCAAGTACTGAGAATTCAGGTAAGAGCAGTCGGATCGATTGTATAGGTCAGGTCATCTCTTTGCACTTCTGTCATTCATATATTTCCGAATGTTTGAAATTATTTGTCTAAAAAAGGAGGCGGGTTGTATGGCGGGTCATTCAAATTTGGCTGATGATTTCTCACTAACGCGGGTTCCCGTGAGTGCGCGGCTTCCAATGTGGGAAGTCCTGTTGGTCAGGGTCGGTTCGTTAACTACTTTATCCCAGTTCATTTTAGGAGCGGCGCTAGGCTACGGGATGACGTTTTGGCAGGCGTTTTGGGCGACGATGCTGGGAAGTGTCATCCTGGAAGTCATCAGCTTATTGATCGGTATCGCCGGTGCGCGCGAAGGCTTATCGACCAGCTTGCTTGCTCGCTGGACGGGCTTTGGCCGCTACGGTTCAAGCATTATTGGCGCTGTCATAGCGATTGCGCTGATCGGCTGGTTCGGCGTGCAGAATTCCGTCTTTGCCAAAGGGCTGGATGCTTCCCTGAACGGGGCTTTGGGCTTTCCGCTGGCGGCTACATTGACGGGGCTGTTTGTCACCGCGATCGTCATTTTCGGGTTTAAATGGTTGAGTTGGACGGCCAAGATTGCCGTTCCTGGATTTTTGCTGGTGATCGCTTACGGTATTTACGATGTGCTGAGCCAGCATTCCATCGGCGAGTTAGTCGCATCGCCCGCTCCTGGCCCCGCTCTCTCCATGGGAATGGCAGCGACGATGGTCGCCGGAGGATTTATGGTGGGAGCCGTCATTACGCCGGACATGAGCCGTTATTGCCGCAACAACAAGGACGTCTTGTGGATGACGCTGATCAGTATCATCATCGGCGAGCTGGGTATCAACATGATCGCGATATTGATGGCGCATGCGACGAGCAGCTCCGATGTGGTCGACATCATGCTGCAGACAGCCGGTCTGGTCGGGGCTGCCACGGTTATCTTTGCGACAGTAAAAATCAACGACATCAATCTGTATTCGTCTTCGCTCGGCATTACCAATCTGATCGATAGCGTTTTCAATGTGAAAATGAATCGCGGCCTGCTGACGCTTATCATTGGTATTATCGGCACCATCCTCTCTGTCTTGGGGATTTTGGATAAATTCGTCAACTTTCTCGTCTTTTTAGGAGTGTGGATTCCTCCCATCGGCGGGATTATGGTGGTGGATTACTTTATCCTCAAGCGGAGCAGAAAGCTGCTGGATGAGAGCCGGGCGAAGGAAGAATTGCCTGCTGATTGCGAGGGCCTGAATCCGGTCACGCTGGTAGCCTGGATCGTGGGATTTGCCGCCGGCTATTTTGTGGAAGTCGGCATTCCTTCGCTAACATCGCTTGTGGTCAGCGCAGTTGCGTACTATATCGGAATGAAACTGTTCGGTTCTGCGGTTGGCCGGAAGTCGAGCAATGATGCGCGAAAAGCAGGCTAAAGATAATTCATTAATGGTAGGGGTGAGCAGAGTGAGATTATTAGGAAAGCAAGAAATCGAGGATATCGCAGTTGGAGCTGCACTGCTGGGAACCGGCGGCGGCGGCGATCCGTATATCGGCAAATTGATGGCGCTGCAAGCGATTGAGGAATTCGGGCCGATCAAGCTGTTATCTGTCGATGAGGTGCCGGAAGACGCACTGGTCGTCTCATCGGGAATGATGGGGGCGCCTACCGTCATGGTGGAAAAGGCGCCGAGCGGCAATGAAGCAGAAGAAGCGTTCAAGACGCTGGAAAGCTATCTCGGCAAAGAGATTTTTGCGACGTTTCCCATCGAAGCGGGAGGCATCAACTCCATGCTGCCGCTCGCCTTGGCCGCCAAGCTGGGCTTGCCTGTCGTCGATGTAGACGGCATGGGCCGGGCTTTTCCAGAGTTGCAGATGGTCACCTTTTACCTCGACGGGCTAGCGGCAACGCCGATGGTCATTGCCGATGAAAAGGGGAACGTGACGCTGCTCAAGACGATCGACAATCTCTGGGCAGAGCGCATTGCCCGCAGCGCCACGATCCAAAAAGGCGGCTCGGTCATGTTCGCGATCTATCCAATGACAGGGAAAAATTTGCAGGAGAGTGGCATTCATAACATTTTGCAGCTCGAGGAGCAAATCGGCAGGGCCATTCGCCTGGCAAAAGAACACAATCTGGATGCGATTCGGGAGATTTTAACGCTCGTCAATGGATTTGAACTGTTCCGCGGCAAAGTAGTTGACGTGAATCGCAAGACAGAAACCGGTTTTACCCGCGGCAATGCCAAGATCGAAGGACTGCTGGGGTACAGCGGGGAAACCTTGCAGCTCCGTTTCCAAAATGAACACCTGATCGCCATGACCGATGAGCGTGTGCTCTGCGTCACGCCTGATCTGATCGCTGTTTTGGATGCGGAAACCGGGCTGCCGATCACGACAGAAGGCTTGCGATACGGTGCGCGTGCGGTTGTGATCGGAATTCCCTGCGATCCCAAATGGCGGACGGCAAAAGGCATCGAGACAGTTGGTCCCGGCTATTTTGGCTACGACCTGGAGTATACCCCGGTAGAAGAGCTGGTTGCGAGAGGAGGAAGGGCGCGATGAACTATCGGATTGGAATCGACGTTGGCGGGACTCATACGGACGCCGTCATCCTGGACCAAGAATACAAGGTCATATCCGAGACGAAATGTCCTACTACAGAGGATGTGAGCACAGGCATATATCAGGCGATGCGGGAAGTGATTGCCAAAGCCGGCATTCCGCGCGATCAGATCGTGTACGCGATGTTGGGCACGACGCATTGTACGAACGCAATCGTGGAACGCAAACGGTTGAATGAAATTGCCGTGATTCGCATTGGCGCACCTGCTACACTCGCAGTCAAACCGCTGATCGGCGTGCCAGACGATCTGCGGGAGAAGATCGGCAAGCATGTCTACATTACGCGTGGCGGCCATGAGTTCGACGGCCGTGAGATCGTCCCGTTGGATGAACAGGATTTGACGCGAATTGCCCGCGAAATCAAAGGACTCGTCGACTCGGTAGCCATCACATCCGTGTTTTCGCCCGTATCCAAAGAGCACGAGCTGCGGGCGGCTGCGATTCTTCGCGAAGTGCTGGGTGAGGATGTCTCCCTTTCGCTTTCCCATGAGATCGGCAGTGTTGGTCTGCTCGAACGGGAAAATGCGACGATTTTGAACGCGACTGTCGTCAATGTGGCGAAAACGGCAGCGGAAGGCTTTATCAATGCCCTCAAAGAAGAAGGCATCCATGCCAAGGTTTTCTTTGGTCAAAACGATGGGACGCTGATGAGCGTCGAGTACGCGATGAGGTATCCGATCCTGACGATTGCCTGCGGCCCGACCAACAGTATTCGCGGAGCAGCGTACCTCACCGGCTTTGCGAATGCCCTGGTCGTGGACGTAGGGGGGACGACGACTGATATTGGCGTGTTGATCAATTCCTTTCCGCGCGAATCTTCGCTTGCTATCGAGATCGGCGGTGCCCGCACGAATTTCCGCATGCCCGATTTGGTCTCCATGGGGCTCGGTGGGGGCACGATTGTCCGGATCAAGGATGACGGTACATTTACGATTGGCCCGGACAGCGTCGGCTATCAACTGCCCAAAAAAGGACTTGTCTTTGGCGGCGACACTTTGACGACGACAGACGTCGTGGTGGCGTTGGGGAAAGCGGATTTGGGCGATCGTTCCAAAGTCGCCCATTTGGATCAGGCGCTGTTGGAGCAAATCTACGCACGCATGGTGGAAATGGTCGAGGAAGCCATCGATAAAATGAAGACCAGTGCCGAACCGACTCCGGTTATTTTGGTCGGTGGGGGGAGTATTCTCCTGCCCAATGAACTGAAAGGGGCATCTGAAGTGATTTGTCCGGCTAATTTCGGAGTGGCCAATGCGATTGGGGCGGCCATCGCCCAAATCAGCGGTCAGGTGGAACGCGTCTTTTCATTTGATGAACTGGATCGGGATAAAACGATTCAGTTGGCAAAACAGATCGCGATCGATGAAGCAATTGCCGCAGGGGCAGCCCCGGATTCGATTGAAATTGTCGATATGGAGGACGTGCCGCTGGCCTATTTGCCTGGGAACGCTTCACGGGTGAGAGTCAAGGCGGCTGGGAATCTTGCAGTAGAGGCAGAATAGGAAGCTGTAAAGCCTTTCGGCGGAATTGTAAAAGAAAAATACTGATAATAAAAGCGAACGGGAAGTGTCAACCCGTTCGCTTTTTTCGGAATGAAACGTGCCGATAGCCAGGCAACCGGGGCTATATGGTTCGTTTCCCCTTACAGCGCTGCGTGAAGCTTACCCATAAGCTGCTTCAAAAAGTCTCTGGTTGTCTCGTCGGTTAACGTCCCATTCTCGTCAAATTTCAAGTGGCATTGCCCGACGACGACTTCCGGACGCGTGATAGGACGCATGTCCAGAGCGTACAAAATGTCGCGCAGATGCATTTGTGCCCGGACAGTTCCGAGAATACCGGGTGTCGCTCCCGTAATCGCAACCGGCTTCTCGCGCAGCGGCGTACCGGCGAACGGACGGGACAGCCAATCCAGTGCATTTTTCAAAACACCCGGGATCGAGAAGTTGAATTCCGGCGTGCTGATGACGACGGCATCGGCCGACTTGGCCAATTCGATCAGGTGAACGACGGCCGCAGGCGGGTTAGCTTCCAGGTCTTGATTGTAGTTTGGAATGTCAGACAGATCGGCAATCGTGAATTCGACGCCGTCTGGCAGCAGCTCACCTGCTGTCCGCAGGAGCGACGTATTATATGAATTTTGCCGCAAGCTTCCACTTAATCCGATCACCCGTTTTACTTTGTTCGTACTCATGCTGTATACCTCCAATCGTATGTACCATAAAAACTTATGTTACTTACTAAATAAAAATATATAATAAAATATCGGATGTCAACCCCTTTTTTCGATTGGATTGAAAAAGATAAGCCGAGCTGTAACATAAAAAGCCGCAGTTGCCGTCGCGCGCAGCCCCGGAACTCTGTGCGATGCATGACGGCGGCTGAATTCGTAACAGACAAGCGGCTTGATAATATACAGGGGGAACGGACAAACTACTGCTTGACGAATAAAAACTGCGCTTGTGAAACTGGCAGGGGGGCATACATCATGAATGTGATCGACAAGGTATGGTCAGCACTGGAAGAAGTCATCGACCCCGAGGTAGGTGTCAACATCGTAGATTTGGGGCTGGTTTACGACATCCAGGAAGACGAGGCGCACAATGTATCCGTCACGATGACGATGACGATTCCGGAGTGCCCGCTGCGTGATGTCATTGTGAAAAATGTGGAGGATAAAGTGAAAAGCATTGAGGAAGTAAACGATGTCCATGTAAAGCTTGTCTGGGAGCCTGCCTGGACGCCTGCCCGAATGAACGACCGGGCGCGGGAAGAGATCAGAAACCGGCAAGCGATGGTGTAGGCTGGCTGTTCGGATCATGCCGTTCATCGAATGGAGTCGTCTTTTCTCTTCGAACCATGCACTGCAAAGCCAAAAGCCTCGGCACCAGCGAAGCTATTCTGCTGCTGCCGAGGCTTTTGGTGATGTACGTGAAGCGAACAGCCAGCCTGGAAACGATCACCGCCTGCTGTTTTTGTAAAAGTGCTCCTGCGAAAGAATCAGTTGATACGTCTCAGGCCGCGATCTCGCAGGAACTGCAGCAAATTGCGGGCAAAGTCAATCTCGTTCAAATCGAACTCCTGAATGAGAATCCCTTCCTCGTCATCAAGCGATTGGACGACTTCCCCCAACGAGTTGCTGATAAAGCTGCCGCCGTAGTAGCCCATATCCCTTTCCATGCCAACACGGTTTACGGCCGACAAAAACACGCCGTTTGAAATGCCGTGCGTAGAGATTGCTTTTTCCCAGATCGAGCGGGTCGAGAGCTCAGGATGATCCGGTTCCGAGCCGATCGCAGACGGGGAGAACAGAGTGTCGACAGGCTGCTAATGAAGTACTTGCAAAATCGCAAAGGCAAGCTTTACAATGAATATGGACTGAAGCAAGCCCGAGAATTCATCAATTTGCCACAAATTTTAATTTCCCTTCCATAATTTTTCCTCATTTTCATGCAATACTTGATGAAGACGAAACAAGAGGTGATTCATATGCATTTTCCCAGTTTGACGGGGATATTGTTTATTGTTCTGATCGCCATCATTTTGTTTGGCCCCACTAAGTTGCCTCAACTGGGGAGAGCTGTAGGAACGACTTTGAAAGAGTTTAAACTGGCATCCCACGGATTGCTTGGTGAAGACAATGGAGCGCCGGCTAAAGCAAGCACCCCGAATCAGGCCGAACAAGAGCTGCGGATGCAAATCGAAAAGGAAATCCGCGAGCAAATGGAACGTGAGGCCATGGAAAAGCAAAAAGCCAAGACGGTTTGACTCAGTGGATGGGTGTGCGTGTAGCTTCGTTGAAATGATGCAGATAAAATGGATGTTATAGGAAAAATCGATTGAGCCAATGGTAGCGAGAATGTTCGCAGCCGTTGGCTTTTTTTGTTCAACAGGCAGTGGGGATGTTTGGGAGACTTATTTTTATCTGGAAAATGAAAATATTGTCGAAATATGCAAGAAAATATTTGTTGATTAAAAAAAGTTAAGAGAATCAATTTCATAATTGCTCTTCTTAAAAAAGCTTAGACTGCCCCTGCTATTCT
>CAMIVR010000074.1 GCA_946402065.1 uncultured Brevibacillus sp.
CCGCGAGGGCGTGCGCGCTCTCCAGTGCCGGGATAATGCCTTCTGTGCGGCACAGCAGCTGCACGGCTGCCAGTGCCTCCTCGTCAGAAACCGAGACGTACCTTACCCGTCCGCTGTCTTTTAGATACGCGTGTTCCGGACCTACTCCGGGATAGTCCAGACCCGCCGAGATGGAATGGGCTTCCTGCACCTGTCCGTACTCGTCCTGCAACAGATAGGTCAACGCTCCGTGAATCACGCCTGGCTTGCCGAGCGACAGGGTAGCAGCATGCTTCTCCGTATCCGTGCCATGTCCGGCCGCTTCGACGCCGCGCAGCTTCACAAGATCCTTGAGGAATGGATAAAACATCCCGATCGCATTGCTTCCGCCGCCGACACAGGCGACAACCTCGTCAGGCAGACGGCCGATCTGACGGAGAATTTGCTCCCGCGTCTCTTCGCCAATGATTTTTTGAAATTCCCGCACCATGTAAGGGTACGGATGAGGCCCGACGACAGAGCCGATCACGTAAAACGTCTCGTCTACGTGAGAAACCCAATAGCGGATCGCCTCATTGGTAGCGTCCTTCAAAGTCCGCGTACCCGAAATAACCGGAATTACTTCCGCCCCGAGCAGCTTCATGCGAAAGACGTTCAGCGCTTGCCGCTTGATGTCTTCTTCTCCCATGAAGACTTTGCAGGACAGGCCGAGCAGTGCAGCGACAGTCGCACTGGCAACGCCATGCTGACCGGCGCCGGTCTCGGCGATGATCGACTTTTTGCCCATCCGCTTGGCCAGCAGTGCCTGCCCCAGCGCATTATTGAGCTTGTGTGCGCCTGTATGGTTCAAATCTTCGCGCTTGAGAAAAATTTTTGCCCCACCTAACTCTTCAGTCAGTCTCGGGGCAAAGTAGAGCGGTGTCGGGCGTCCGGCGTACTCGCTAAGCAAGTAGGCCAGCTCATCGACGAATGATTTATCCAGACGCGCTTCTGCAAACGCTTTTTCCAGCTCGGCCAGCGCATTCATCAGCGTCTCCGGTACGTATTTCCCGCCAAAAGCTCCGAATCGGCCATGTTCATCAGGGACAGTCGCCATCTGTTCAACGGTTTGTGTCATATGCTCTCACCTTTTCTATCAATTGGATTATTTTCGCATCGTCCTTCACGCCGTCAGTCTCGACTCCGCTCGAGATGTCGATTGCTTCCGGCCTGTAGCGCCGCAGCAGGTCCCCGACATTGTCCGGGTCGATTCCTCCAGCGATAATGTGCAGAGTTCCTGCTGTACGCTGCTGAATGCGGGGAATTTCAGACCACTCGAACTTTTGCCCGGTCCCCCCGGCTAATTTTGCATGATAGGTATCGAATAAACATCCGTTGACGAAGGGGAGATACGACTCGATGTCCGTCGCTTCCGGACCTTCTTCACCAACGGCGATCGCTTTCCACACCTCGGTGCCCAATCGCTCCTTGACCCTTCGGCAAAAATCCGGTGATTCCTGGCCGTGCAGCTGAATCACGTGCAAGGGAACCGTCTGCATGACGGACGCTAACTCCTCCATCGTCGGATTGACGAAAACACCGACAGTACGGGGAGGCTGTTCCACAGTTTGCAGCAGCCGGGCGACGTGCTCTGCCGTCACCTGGCGCTTGCTTTTGGCGAAGACAAAGCCGACGTAATCAGCGTTGCGCCGAGCGAGCAATTGCAACGTTTCCACTGTTTTGATCCCGCAAATTTTCACTTTTGTCATACGCTTTGCTCCACAGGCTCTGCTGGCCCGAGCAAATCAATGACAGCTTGCTCGACGTCAGCTTGGCGCATGAAGTGCTCGCCGATCAACACCGAGCGTGCCCCAGCCCGTTTGACATACTCAATATCGTCGCGTGTAGCCAAGCCGCTTTCACTGACTACGGGAATTCCCTGCGGGATCGATTGGATCAGTTCCTCCGTAGTCGCGAGATTGGTCTCGAATGTGCGCAAATCACGGTTGTTGATGCCCAGCAGCTTCGGTTCCGTCGCCTGGAATACCCGTTCAAGCTCATTGCGGTCATGAACTTCGATCAAGGCGTCCAAACCGAGCGAATCCGCCACCTGGGCAAAGTGCCGCAACTGTGCATCGTCCAGGATGGCGGCGATGAATAATACGCAATCCGCTCCGCTTGCCCGCGATTCGACGATCTGAATCTCGTCAATGATAAAATCCTTGCGCAGCAGCGGCTGCGGTACGACTTCACGGATTTGTCGCAAGTATTCGAGATTCCCTTGAAAATACTGCTGGTCTGTAAGGATGGACATCGCCTCGACGCGGGCCGCTCTGTACGCATCTGCGATCAGCAGGGGATGAAAATGTTCCCGGATCAAGCCTTTGGACGGCGATGCTTTTTTCACTTCGGCAATCACGCTGACTGGACGCTGACTTGTAACCAAACGGTCGCGAAAACCGCGGGTCAGACCGATTTCTTTCACGGTAGAAAACATATTCATCATGCTGGTGGCGCTTTTCAGCCGCGCCACCTCAACTTTTTTCGTTTCGACTATTTTATGAAGCATGAGTCAAACCTCCAGCAACTTCGCGAATCTGTTCCAATTTTTCCAGGACGGCGCCGCGCTCGATCAGCTCTGCTGCGCGGATAACGCCTGCTTCTATGGACACGCAGAACCCGGCCAGGTATAAAATCGCTCCCGCATTCAACAGAACGATGTCGCGCGGTGCTCCCATCTTCCCGGCAAAGACCTCGCGAATGATCGTCGCATTGTAGTAAGCGTCGCCTCCGCGCAGCTCCTCGAGCGGATGGCGGCGCAGGCCAAATTGCTCAGGCGTGATATCGTAGCAGGTAATTTCCCCATCGCGAAGTTCAGCGACATGGCTCGCTCCTGTCACCGTCAATTCATCCAGGCCGTCCGAACCGGCGACGACGAGCGCCCGCTCTACCCCTAATTCACGCAGCACCTCGGCTACGGTCGGCAGCAGGCTCGCATCGTAAACGCCGAGCAGCTGCCGTTTGGCGCCCGCAGGATTGGTCAGCGGACCCAGCAGGTTAAACACGGTGCGAATCGCCAGTTCCTTGCGCACACCAGCAGCGTGCTTCATCGCCTGATGGTAAAGCGGAGCAAACAGAAAACAGAGGTTCGTCGCCCGCAAGCAGCTGGCTGCCTCATCCGGAGCCATCGCAATCGGCACGTTTAGCGCCTCCAGCACATCGGCACTGCCGCTTTTGCTCGAAACGGCGCGATTGCCGTGCTTGGCGATGCGCACCCCCGCACTGGCTGCGACGATCGCCGCCGCTGTGGAAATATTGAACGTATCGCTGCCATCGCCGCCCGTTCCGCACGTATCAACCAAATTTTCACTCGGCAGCGGCAACGATACGGCCCGTTCACGCATCGCTTGGGCAAAGCCGATGATTTCTTCCGGTTGTTCGCCTTTCAGCCGAAGCGAGGCGAGAAATGCGCCGATCTGCGCGGCAGTTGCTGAGCCGTCCATAATCTCGCCCATTGCCAAACGGGCCGTATCGCGATCGAGGTGTTGTCCTTTGATAATCTGATTAAGCGCTACAGGCAGCATACGTCTTCCTCCTCTGGCTTGAATAGTTGCTCTGCTTTTTCCAGTGCGCGAATCATCGCAGCAGCCTTGTTTACCGACTCCTGGTACTCCATGGCCGGAGACGAATCGGCGACGATGCCGCCGCCGGACTGGACATGGGCTTCGCCGTCCTTAAACAGCAGCGTCCGGATGGTGATGCAGCTGTCCAGATTGCCGGTAAAGCTGAGGTAGCCGATCGCGCCTGCATAGGTGTGGCGGGCATCCGGCTCGAGCTCGGCGATAATCTCCATTGCTCTCAGCTTGGGCGCACCGGATACGGTACCGGCAGGAAAAGCGGAAAGCAGGGCGTCGAACGGATCGAGATCGTCCCGCAATTGTCCGCTGACGTGGGAAACCATATGCATTACGTGCGAGTAATTTTCAATCACCATCTGCTCTTCTACTTTGACTGAGCCGTATTTCGCTACTCGACCGACGTCGTTTCTTCCCAGATCCAGCAGCATGTAGTGCTCGGCGCACTCTTTCGGGTCGGCCTGCAGCTCCTTGGCAAGCGCCTCATCTTCTGCCGCCGTCGCCCCGCGCTTGCGCGTTCCCGCGATCGGGCGCACCTCTACTTTGCCGTCCTCGACGCGAACGAGCAGCTCCGGAGAGGTACCGACAATCGTCTCGTCGTTGTATTCCATATAGTACATGTACGGTGACGGATTCAGCGTCCGCAGTACACGGTAAACGGAAAACGGATCGACAGCCGTTTTTACGGTAAAGCGCTGGGAGAGCACGATTTGAAAAATGTCGCCGGCAGCGATGTATTCCTTTGCTTGTTCTACCATCGCTTCATACGCGGAACGCTCCATATTCACACGGACGTCCACGCTCTTTGCTTCCGCATGTCCGAGCGGAATGTGGCGTGCCTGGTCACTGGCCTGCACTTCTTTCGTCGCTTGCCGAGCGAGTTCGTTCAACCGCTCGCACACCGCGTTGTACTTTCTTTCAATATCTTCCGCCGTGTCTGAATCTTCCACGCGAAGATTGACAATCAGCTGGATTTCCTGCTTCAGATGGTCCAGCGCAATGATTTCGTCGACGAACAGAAAGCGCAAATCCGGAATATCCAGCACCTCGCGTCGATGCGGCGGCAAATTTTCGAAGTAATGCAGGGTGTTGTAGCCGAAGAAGCCGACAGCACCACCGGACAAGCGTGGGAACGTGGGCAGCTGCGGGCTCATGTACGCCTTCATTTTCCGCCGCAACAGCTCGATCGGATTGCCGATCGATTGCTCGATATGGCCGCTGCGATCGTACTGACGGATTTGGTTGCCCTTGGCCTCGATGATTTCAAAGGGACGCAAGCCGATAAACGAATACCGCGCCCAACGCGTTCCGCCTTCGACGCTCTCGAGCAAAAACGAATGTTTCGAGCGGAATTTCTGATACAGCCGAATCGGCGTTTCCTGATCGGCCAACAGGGTTAAACGAACGGGAATGAAGGAATACGAAGCAGCAAATGACTGTACTTCGGTAAGGGAAGGATAATACACTGGATGTTCACCTCTTCTTTGGTAGGAAGAGGGTTGGAAGGAAGTGGAGAAAGCAAAAAAATCCAGGAAGAGTCCTGGATTTATAGACGTATCCTATAAAACCTAGCTCACTCTCTTCTCAACTCAACCGTTCTCTTCTCAACTGTACTCTGCTAACTCTACTCGCAAGGCAGGTTGCTTACATAGACTATGCTTCACTGACTAACTGAAAACTCACTCTCTACCTGATGATGCACTCAACTAAACTAAACTGATTGACCTCTATAATATAAGAGCCCGACGGCATTGTCAACTACTTGTTTGCCAGGTCTGGCCGCAAGCGGACTGCATCGCGCAAATAGACGTGCTTGATCTCGCGCTGGCCCTTGCTTGTATTTACGTTCATCAGCACGCGAATACAGCGTGGCAGGCTCCCGGGTACGGGGATTTCCCGGGCACAGGTGACGGGGACGTATTCCCAGCCAGTCAAATTCCGGGTAGCGCGCGCCGGAAAGGCAGCATCCAGATCCTCCGTCGTAGTCAGCAAGACACTGGCGATGTCGTCCGGTGCGACTTCGTTTCTTTCAGCAATTTCGCCAAGCAGGATTTGTGCTGCGCTGACAATTTCTTCAGCGCTGTTTGTGTTGACAGTGATCGCTCCCCTAATCCCTCGTACGGTCATCTCTGTTTCTCCTTCCGTGCCTCTCTCATCTGCTGCAAAATAAGCTGTTCGTCCACGTCCTTGACGATTTCCACAAGACCGATCGCTCTTGGCAGGATCAGGTTGAACTTGTCGGCGATCGTCTTTTTGTCTCTGCGCATGGCTTCAAGGACAGCTTCCGGTTCGAGTGGTTCCGGCCATTTCGTCGGCAAATGAAAGCTCGCGAGCAGCGCTTTGGTCCGCTCGCCGACACCTTTTTCTGCAATCCCCATCCGCTCTGCCAAATCGGCAGCGATGCCCATCCCGATGGCAATCGCTTCCCCGTGATTCAATTGCGAATATTTACATAACGCTTCAAAAGCGTGCCCAAAGGTATGCCCCAAATTCAGCAGCGCCCGGCTGCCTTGCTCCGTTTCATCCGCAGACACGACTTGCGCTTTGACCGCACAGCCTTTTTCGATCGCATGTGCCAGCAGATCCGGTTGCAGGCGGTTCAGCGCCTCTGCATTCTGTTCAAGCCAGGAGACGAATTCCGCATCCGCGATCAGGCCATGCTTGACGACCTCCGCGAACCCGGCGGCAATTTCCCGCGGCGGCAGGGTATGCAGGGCTGCCGTATCGTAAATGACCACAAGCGGCTGGTGAAACGCGCCAATCAGGTTTTTGCCCAACGGATGGTTGATTGCGACTTTGCCGCCGACAGAGCTGTCGTGGGCAAGCAATGTGGTCGGAAGCTGTACGAACGGTATCCCGCGCATAAAGGTAGCGGCGACAAAGCCGGCCAAGTCACCGACAACGCCGCCACCTAGCGCCAAAATAAGCGACTTGCGGTCCAGCCCGGCGGCAATCACCTCTCCCATAACCCGCTCGTAAACGGCAAAGCTCTTGGCTTGCTCGCCCGCTTCTACAACCGAATAGGCAACGTCAAAGCCGGCTGAGAGCAGCGATTGCCTCACCTGCTCCAGATAGAGCGGCGCGACGTGCTCATCCGTAATGACAAACAGCTTGCGGGGTGCCTGGACTCCCCGCTCCGCCAGCAGCGCAGGCAGCTGTGTCAACAGAGCTTCGCCAATCAAAATTGGATAGGAACGCTCGCCCAATTCGACGTGTAATCTGTTCATGATTAAAATCTCTCCGTGTATTCGCGGTATTGACGCACGTTTTCCAGCATGTCGTCAAGCGAGTCTGACGGGAACTTCTCGCACATTGCCTGCGCGATTTCCCAAGCCACGACAGCCTCGGCGACAACGCTTGCTGCCGGTACCGCACAGCTGTCCGAGCGTTCAATGCTCGCCGAGAACGCTTCTTTCGTATCGATGTCGACACTCATTAACGGCTTGTACAGCGTCGGAATCGGCTTCATGACTCCGCGCACGATGATCGGCATGCCGTTGGTCATGCCGCCTTCAATCCCCCCTGCACGATTGGATTCGCGGCGGTACCCTTCCTCTTTGCTCCACGTAATCGCATCATGCACTTGCGAACCCGGACGACCTGCCGCTTCAAAGCCGATACCGATCTCGACGCCCTTGAACGCCTGGATGCTCATCACCGCTTGGGCCAGCTTGCCGTCCAGCTTGCGATCCCATTGCACATGGCTGCCGAGTCCGATCGGAACGCCTTCAACCCGTACTTCGACGAGACCGCCAAGCGAGTCGCCGTCTTCCTTTGCTTTATCAATCGCTTGCATCATCAGCACTTCTGCTTGTTTATCCAAACAGCGTACCGGTGATTCCTCCGTGCGAGCGATGTGCTCGGCAATCGGCAGTTCGACACGCTCTGCCTTCACTTCACCGATCTGCAGTACCTGTCCAGCCACGGTTATCCCGAATGCCTCCAGCAGCAAGCGGCCGACTGCTCCGACGGCCACGCGCATCGTCGTCTCGCGAGCGCTGGAACGCTCCAAAATGTTGCGCATGTCGCGCTGATGATATTTGATCGCCCCGTTTAAATCCGCGTGACCTGGGCGGGGGCGCGATACGCGGCGGCGTTGCTCGCCGTCCTCAACCGGTTCTGCGCTCATAATGCCCTGCCAGTGCTTCCAGTCGTTGTTCTCCACGACGAGCGTAATCGGCGCACCCGTCGTATAGCCGTGCCGTACCCCGGACAGCACCTTTACCTGATCCTTTTCAATTTGCATCCGTCTGCCACGGCCATGCCCTTTTTGGCGGCGTTCCAGCTGGGCGTTAATTTTCTCTACTGAAAACGGCAGGTTGCTCGGCACCCCTTCTATAATTGTCGTCAATTGAGGTCCGTGCGACTCTCCTGCTGTAATGTATCTCATCTCTTCTCCTCCACCCTTAACCGTTGTTTACTTTAGAATATACCATTTTTCTATGAAAAACGTCTTGACGTTTTTCATAAAGCGGGATGAACGAACAACCCCCATGTCCGTTTCCTTACAACGAGCGCTTTAATGCTTTTAAGCGATATAATACCATAACTGTGCCCGCACTGAAACCATAAAAGCGAAAATGCTTCTCGGACTGGAGAAGCATTTCGCCAATAATCCGGCTAATTTGTCTGTACCGGGCGTTGCATACGATCGATCGCTACCAAATCGTACAGTTGGGTTTTTTCTGTTCCCAAAATTTGTCCGCACTCTTGCAGGGTGATCAATCCACGGCGATACGCTTCAATAACCTTCTGCTTGTCCATGCACATCCTCCCAGCTTTATAGGTTATTTCTATTTTTGGAGAATAACCGGGAGCGTATACATCGTTGCCGGGAATTACCCCATTTTTCGGTAAAAAAACGTATCCTCCACATCAAACTGGTATTGCTGGGGTTGGAAAATCTGCTCCGTGCTGCCAACGAACAAAATTCCTCCCGGCTTCAGTGCTCGGCTAAACTTGTGATACAGCTCGTTTTTGGCTTCTTCCGTGAAATAAATCATGACATTGCGGCAAATAATCAGATCAAACGATGAGTCGAACGCATCGGCGAGCAAATTTTGTTTGCGAAAGGTGACGGCCTGTTTTACCTCGTCGGCAATGCGGAAGCTCATGGCGTCTTTTTTAAAGTACCTGCTGATGAGCTCAGGCGGACAATCCTGCAGCGAGCGCTCCGTGTAAATGCCCTGCTTGGCTTTGATGAGGGCTCCCTCGTCGATGTCGGTTGCAAGCAGCGTACTGTCGCGCATCAGCTGTTTTCTCAGGAGGATGAGCGCCAGCGTATACGGCTCTTCTCCTGTCGAGCAGGCGGCGCTCCAGCATTTCAGCCTGCGGTTCGCTTTGGCAAGCTTGGGCAGGATTTTATTTTCCAAAACGTCCCATCTGCCTGGATTTCGAAAAAATTCAGAAACATTTATCGTCATCCGGTCGAGAAACTCATAGAACAGCTCCTGGTTTTGCGTAATCGCCTCAAAGTACGCGGCAAATGTGGCGTAGCCGCGTTTTAGCCGGAGCGAAGTGAGCCGGCGCTTCATTTGAGCTTCCTTGTACAGAGCGAGATCAATTCCCGTCTTTTTTTTGATACTAGCTATAAATTGGAGAAAGTCTTTATCTTCCATCCGGTGAGATCCCCCTTGCATGTACTGTTACATGCGATTCGCTTCCACATGTGAAATCTCCTGCTGTACAAAGAAAAAAAGACCCCCGAAGGAGTCCGTTCCCGCTATTAGATCCAGCGTTGAATTGTTTTTTCTACGGTAAGAACTTCTGCGTCGGAGAACCACAGACCGATTTCGCGAGCTGCGCTTTCCGGAGAATCAGAACCGTGGATAATATTCATGCCCATGGAAACACCAAAATCGCCACGGATCGTACCAGGAGCAGCGTTAACCGGGTTCGTCGTTCCCATCAAGTTGCGGATGGAGGAAATGACGTTGCTTCCTTGCCAGACCATTGCAAATACCGGGCCAGACGTGATGAAGTCTACCAATTCGCCAAAGAACGGGCGCTCTTTGTGCTCGGCGTAATGCTCTTCAGCCAGCTCGCGGCTTACCATCATTAGCTTTGCAGCAACAAGAACGAATCCTTTATGCTCAAAGCGAGTGATTACTTCACCAGTCAGATTGCGTTGTACTCCGTCAGGTTTTACCATTACAAATGTTTTTTCCATTGTATCCTCCGTCATGCCTATGTATTTGATTGGAAATGACACCATCGAAAATTTTATCAAAAGACGAGTTGGCAAGCAAGCGTATGCCTAAAAAAACAGTTAAAATTTACGTCCGCAAATAAAATCGGCGATTCCCAGCAACGATTTTTTCGTCTTGCTCTGCGGCAGAGGCTGCAGTACGCTGCAGGCTCTCTCTATGTAGCGAGCAGCCAGTCGATTCGCATACGCAATCCCTTCGCTCTTGCGAATCAATGAAATCGCCTCGTCCAGATGAGCGTCTATCGAGCCTTGGCGGATCCACGCTTGAAACGTTTCCTTTTCCGGCCCGACCTTTGCACTGTAGAGCGCGGGCAGGGTGATATTTCCCTGGCGCAGATCACTGCCGACAGGCTTGCCGAGCTGTTTCTCCGTCGCCGTGAAATCAAGGATATCGTCCGTTATTTGAAACGCCATTCCGACATTGTAGCCGTACAGGTACATGCGGCGAACGATGTCAGGCGTCGCCCCGGCCGCAACCGCGCCGAGCTGGCCGCTGATGGCAAACAGCAGTGCCGTCTTGCGCTTGATCCGCCGCAAGTACACGCGCAATCCTTGTTCCCAATTGTTCAAATCGCGAATCTGCTCAATTTCGCCGATGCACAAGTCGACCATCGCTCTGGAAAGGATTTGGTGAATCTGCGGATTGGGCAGTTCCGATGCCATCGAGAGCGCTCTGGCAAAAATATAGTCACCGGTGTACATGGCGACCCGATTATCCCACTTGGCTCTGACCGTATCGGCTCCCCTCCGCTTGTCCGAGTCGTCGATGACATCGTCGTGAACAAGCGTAGCCATGTGAATCAACTCCAGGGGAACGGCGACGTATTTCAGCTTTTCCAGGTCGTAGTTCCCCAGCTTGCCTCCGAGCAACACAAAGACGGGGCGCATGCGCTTGCCCCCTGCCTTCAGCAAATGAGTGGACGATTGGTAGAGATCAGCCAGCCTGGAATCAATGGCTTTTTCCAATTCCTTCTCAATGTACTGCACATCACCTTTTAATTGAAGATAAATATCAACAAGGTTCATCTGGTCCACCTAATCTATCAACTGTTTTTGTCTTGCATCCCAGCGTGTGACTTTGACCGGCTCCGGCAGCAGACCGAGCTCGTATGCACAGCGGTAGAAATGCTCCAGGCCTTCTCGGTGCAGAGGTGTCAAATCGTATTGGAGGCCGCGGAAATAATCCAGCCAATCGCTACATTCGCCGCCGAATTTCTCATGGGTATAGGCAGCGACTTTGTCGAGGTTTTGTTTGCTCTTCTCCTTGCTTTGCAAAAAAGCCTTGTGGACTTCGTGCAGCAGCTCTTCCTGTTCGGCGATGGCCGCTCTGCGAACGGCCCAGACGGCAAAGGTCATCGGATAACCGGTAAACTGCTTCCACAGCTCACCCAGGTCATATACATGGTACTCTTTGTCATTTCGAGATGCAAGCAGCGCATCGTCGCCAATGAGCAGACAGGCATCGGCCTGCTGCATCATCGCAGATAATTTCGGCTCTGTCACTTCGTAGCTGACATCGAGCTTGTAGAACATTTTCAAGATGATCTTGAGCAAATTGACGGAAGTCGCTGACGTGTTGGTCAGGGCAATATGAGCTCCATCCAGTTGCTCAATCGGTCGCTTGCTGAAGAGAAAGATCGACCCTACCTTGCCATCGGCGCTGACTGAGAGACTTGACAACACCATGTACTGTTTTTCGTGTTCGGCATAACTGAATGATGAAATCGGGCCAACGTCGATTTCTCCATTGGCCATTTCCCGGTTCAACTGTGCCGGCACCTGCTCCGAAAAGTCGATCCGGTCTTCAAACCGCTCCTGATCAAAATAAAAATAGACAGGCAGCGTGTTCGTATAACTGATTCGTCCGATCCGCAATAACTTTTGACTCATTGGTTTAGTCCCCCCAGCGTTTGAACAACGAGTGCGGTATATCGAATGCGTCCAACGTTTTTCCTACGACAAAATTGACGAGATCATCCAATGTCTGAGGTTTTTGGTAAAATCCAGGCATAGCCGGCAGTATCTTCGCTCCCAAGCGGCTGAGCTTCAGCATGTTTTCCAGGTGAATCGCATTGAGCGGTGTCTCGCGCGGCACGAGAACGAGTCTGCGGCCTTCCTTGAGCATGACATCGGCACAGCGCTCCAGAAGGTTCCCGGATGCTCCGTGGGCAATCCCTGACAGCGTACCCATGGAGCACGGGACGATCACCATGCCGTCGCCGCGATGCGAACCGCTGGCGACCGGACAGGAGAAGTCACGCTGCGTCCAGTAATGCAGCTTCCCCGGATAATCGCATCGGAACTGATCGCGAATGACCTGCTCGCGATCTGTCGTATCCCAATCCAATTCATCCCGAAACACCTGCCAGCCTGCTTCCGTAATCATCAGGTGAACCGTATGTCCCGCCCGCAGCAGCTCGCGCACAAAACGCACCCCGTAAATCGAACCACTGGCTCCTGTTATCCCTACTGCTACATTTTTCACCATCATTTGATCACCAAATCGAGCAGCGTGAATGTCATCATAACGACGCTCAATATCCCGTTCATATTAAAGAAAGCAAAGTTCAGCTTGGACAAGTCGGTAGGTTTTACGAGACTGTGCTCGTAAATCAGGATAATCGCGGAAATCAGCACGCCGACCAGGAACCAGATGGACAGCGACGCCATCGTGTACAGCGTAAACAGGCCGATTACCGTCCCCACGTGGCACAAGCGGGCAATCAGCAATGCACGGGCAATGCCGAATCGGCTTGGTACAGAGTACAAGCCTTCCTTTTTATCGAAGTCCGTATCCTGGCAGGCGTAAATAATGTCGAATCCTGCGGTCCACAATGCAGCGGAAACGAATAATACGAGCGCTGTTGCATCGATTTGACCAGTCGTCCCTACCCACGCTCCAAGCGGCCCAAACCCTATCGCGATTCCGAGGACAAAGTGACACAGCCAGGTAAAACGCTTTGTATAAGAATAAATGATGAGCACCAGTACTGCCACAGGAAGCAGCTTGACTGCCAGCATATTCAACTGCGAGGCAGCGAGAAACAAAATGGCAAAGGAAATGATGATATAGACGACCACTTCGGTGACAGAGAGTAAGCCTGCCGGGATCGCTCGCGTGGCCGTCCGCGGGTTTTTCGCGTCGATGTACCTGTCGATCAGTCGATTCAGCGACATCGCTGCTGTCCGGGCTCCTACCATGGCTACCGTCACCCAGAATATTTCCAGCCAAGTAGGCCATTCTCCTTCGACGACGATACTGCCCAGAACAGCCCCCATAAAAGCGAACGGCAGGGCAAACAGCGTGTGTTCGAATTTAATCATTTCTAAAAATATTTTTACCTTCTGAATAATCATGATAAGCACTTCCGATCCTGCAAACAGTAGTCTTGTCTTATTTCGTGCCGATATGAAGCGCAGCTACTCCACCCATGAACAGCTTTACCTGTACTGTCTTTAGTCCCGCCTTTTGAAACATTCCCGCCAATTCCCTGCTGTCGGGAAAATTGGTCAACGACTGCGGCAGCCATGCGTATTGTTCATACTTGTTGACAACCATCTTCGCGATTAATGGCAGGATTTTGTAAAAGTATAAATAAAAAAGCTGGCGGTACGGCAGAAAAGGAGGTTTCGACACCTCCAGCGAAACGACTTTTCCCCCTGGCTTGACCACCCTCGTCATCTCGTTCAACACCGTTTGGACATCGGGTACATTTCGCAGGGCGAAGCCGATTGTAGCAAAATCAAATGTGTTGTCTTCGTACGGCAGGTCCATCGCATCGCCGCGAACGAGCTCGATGGAATCGCTCAGGTTCTGGTTGGCGATTTTGTACGCGCCTACATCCAGCATGTTTTGGCTGAAATCAAGTCCAATTACCTGCCCGTTTTTCCCGACTGCCCTGGCCATCTGGATCGTCCAATCGCACGTGCCGCAAGCGATGTCAATGGCAGCTTGTCCAGGTTGAACCTGAAGCTGCTGCATCGTGTAATTGCGCCATGCCACGTGGCTGCCGAAGCTGATGACATTGTTCATTTTGTCATATTCCTCGGCGATACTTTCAAATACAGAATGTACATACTTCGCTTTCTTATTCATCTGCTCTCGATTCATCTGTTACATCTCCTCAACTAACCGTTTCAAGCGATTCATTCGATGAGAATAACGAGATGTTATCCAGGAAATCGCATTCTGTATTTCAATCGAACAGAAATTCCGCACCAATTGATCACATACACCTAACAGCTCGATTGCTTTTGCTTCTACTCCGGCAATGACTTGGGTAATAGTCGAGTCTTTAAGCGGCAAAAAACGCGAGAGTCCAAAGGGGATTTGCTGCTGCCATTGCATTTGTTCCCATTCATCAATCATACAATCAACGACAGATGTTTGCTCAAACAGCGATTTCCACACGGCGGCCAGCTCCGGAGTTTTGGAAAACGCCGCGACAAAATTCGTGTACAGTGTGGAGTCAATCGCTTTTCGATGGGTCAAATAGTTGTCCCAGGTCAGTTTGTTGTCCTTTTCCAGCACGTACAAACTCATCTTTGCTTCGTTCACTCGCTCTGTTGCATTCGCAAGGATTTGAATCGCCTGCAACTCATTGGAATCTGCCAGCGTGCGGAAGTACAAGCTGCTGAAGAAGTCGCCAAGCAACACGGAAAGCTGTCTGTTTCGGCTGCTTGACAGCGAATTGTCGTACTTGTTTTTCACCAGCTCATGCGTGTCCAGCCCGAGCTGTACGAGCCCCGTCGCAACACACAGGTTTTTTGCCCGCTCTTTGGAGAAGCCCATTTCGCTAAAGTAGATGAGCAAAAGGGCAAGTCTGTTTTCTGCCAAGCCAGGATAGTCAACGTATTGCTTAATATACGGTATGGATGATAATTGATGAATCCGCTCGCTAATATCTTGAAAATCATTTGTCAAAGAGAGTGTACTCGTGCTCATGAAGCCTCCTCCAATAAGAAAAACTCAAGTGCCGGCAAGTTTTTCTTTAACGGTAGTTTGTCCAGCGAATTGACGGGATACCCCACTTCCAGCCCGTTCGCTGATACGGTCATGACCGTTTTGTTCCGCAAAGAAAGGCTTCATCTGAAGCCTTTTTTCAACTAACCTAAACAGCCTGTCGAATGATCATCATACAGTATACCATACATCTTCCCTAAGGACTAACTCTCTCCTGAAAAAAAGGGTCCTGACGAACGAAAAAGTGATTTTCCACAAATTCCGGGAGGTCGTGAATCTCCTGCAATGCGGGCAGTGTTTCCTTTTTAGCCGGTCGGTCGGCCTGGATGGCAACGAGCATTTTTGGCGGCTGGTCGGCATCCTGGTTCGCTTGTTCTTCAAGGAGGCGAAAATATACATGCTGAACATTGCGGGTCGTTTGCAAGGATTGATAGGCGAGCGAATAAAAATCACGGTAAATCAAAGGCAACTCAAGCTTTTCCGTCCCGTTTACGGCGAGGTCAACATATATCGACTGATCCTCCCACTTTACACGCTTAATATTATAATGAGTTTGCACGAAAGTAAATAAATCGACTACATTTTGCTTGCTCAGCAGAAGCGGCTGCGCGGGCTGGAACGTCGGCACAGCGGTGTTCTGGTGATAGCTGACAGTCGGAATGTACGAGAGCAACAGCGCCAGCAACGCGCATACACTGATGGCGGCAAGAAGATTTCGGGGCATAGAGAATCCCTCCTCATCTTCATTGTACAAATAAAAAAGGCAGGCTATGCCTGCTTTTTCCCACCCGTGTTACTCCATCGTATCAATCACGCCGTGACGGGTTAGGATTTCTGCCTTCCCGCGCACTTTGATCGCTGAAGTATGCTCCGTAAACTGGGCGAGCATCACTTCACCTTTGTCCAATTTTTCTGTATGGTGAAAACGCGTATCGGTCCCTCTCGTCAAGCCAATGACATGCACGCCGTTTTCTTTTGCTTTAATGACAAAAAAATCTTGAGAATTCATTAGTTGACACCCATCCTTCGATTGATCCACAGCGCATCCTCCTCGCAAAAGCCTTTGCCCTACTTTTCCTATCGCCTACCAATTCGCGCTCGTCAATGTTTTTCCCGCACGCGATGTCGCTGTTGTTCTAGTATTTCCGGTCAACTAGCTTTCATTCCAGAAGCAGCACCAGCAAGCTGGTACTCTTTATGTTAAGCGATTCATGATTTTGGCGACGTATTGCTGGGTTTCCTGTGGTAGTTCTGACGATCTTGCAGCGTAGTCTTGATCCGTTCTGATGCCCAGTCGGTCGAGGCGACCTGGACCGGCATTATACGCTGCCAACGCCACTTTGACATTGCCTTGATACTTGTTGATGAGGCTGCGCAAGTATTTCGTGCCGCCGACGATGTTTTGTTCGGGATCAAACACGTTATCCACCTTTAACATACGGGCGGTTCCGTCCATTAATTGCATGAGTCCTTTGGCCCCGACGCGGGATACTGCGTTCGGATTAAAATTGGACTCAGCACGAATGACTTCACGGACAAGGTTGGGGTCTACGCCGTAGGCTTGCGCAATTTTTTTAGCGGCAGCCATGATCGAACCGCGATCGGCAGATTCGCTGTCGCTCTGCCCAAAACCATTTGTCCACGAATACGAATCAGCGCCTGGAAGCCTGGGCGTGCCATCGAGGTCGGCAAGCACCTCTTCGGCAGAAATCACGCGCTGATACTTGGCCGCTTCTGCCCCCAAGATGTCTTGAAACAGTTGTTCAGATGCAAGCCCTTCTGCCTCTCCATAGGTCGCACGGCTATCCGACAGTCCGAAAGCCAAGCGGGACGGATCAGCATAGGCAGTAGCAGGAAGAAAGCGCAAATCGATCTTCATAGTTCACCAACCTGTTTGGAAGACTTTAACACGATTCTATTATAAAACACGCATTCCAAGCAGCCAAGCGTTATTTTCTTGTCCGGTTCCAGCCAGGTCTTGCCGCACAGTCTATCCTGTGGTGCGGTGAGCGCAGCCGACCCGCTGTCTACGTCAGTTCAAAGACGACCTCGTCTTTCTCAGCCAGATAATCGACAGTCAAATCCTTCCCGTTCACATACCAAATATCATCCTGTTCGAGAAAAAATGTAATGCCCTGCTCCACGGTTGACACTGCCGCCGCTTTTGGTTCGTCCTTGGCGATGCCCATGGAAAAGCCATCCTGTACCGTACTGCTGCCGCCGTAACGGGCAAAGAAGCGAATATGCTCGCCTGCTTGCACTCCCCATTCGTTTGCAAACCAGGCAACTGCGGACGGTGTGATTGTCAGATTCATTGCTGCCCCTCCTCGTATTTTGCGTGTATCTGAGCGCGATGCGTCTGCTTTTGCTTCTTGCAATGATTACATGTGGCTGTTCATCGTTTTGTCGGTATCGTTGCTCGGCGCATTCGCTGCTTTTCGCAAATAGATGACGTAGACTGCTAAAAAAAGCGCCAACGCAACACATGCGTATCGATACATTACCGCATAATGGGTAACTTCAGCAAGTGCCCCGAGGATGACTGCTCCAATGCCAATACCCATGTCAAAGGCTGAAAAAAACAATGCATTGGCCGCGCCACGGCGATTTTGAGCGGTCCGGTTGACTGCCCACGCCTGTAGGGACGGATGAATTGCCCCGAACCCGCTGCCGTAGCAAATTGCCGCCGGAATGAGCCCGGCGGACGATGTCGCCGTGGAGAGCAGCAGCAGCCCGACTGCGCTGATGAATACGCCTGGAACGAGAATCCACACGTGCCCCTTTTTGTCAAAAACTTTGCCCGCAAATGTGCGCACAGCCAGCATGGAAAGCGCGTTGACGAGAAAAAACCAGCCTACGTTCGCAATCCCTTGCTCTTGTCCAAACAAGGTGATAAAACTGACGATGCCACCATATGTAATCGCCAAAAGCAAAGCCAAGCACGCCGGAAGCAAGGCGGAGCGCTCAAACAAGCGAGTCACAAAGGGCTCAGCCAGTTTTTTCTGAGCGGAAGGATCCGGAAGGTTGCGGCTTGACACGCATTGGGCAAGAATCGCAGCCAAAAGCGTTGCAGTGAGACTGACAGTGAACAGCATCGTAAAGCCGTATTTGTTGCTCAGATGGATGCCGAGCATGGGTCCAAGCGCCATCGATAGAGTGGACGCCAAGCCGAAATAGCCCAATCCCTCTCCGCGGCGTTTCATCGGGACGAGATCGGAAGCCATCGTACCATAGGTAGTCGAAGAAATACCCCAACCGACACCGTGAAACAATCGTACGAGCAAAAGTATGATTACGCTGCCCGCAAGCAAATATCCCCCGATAAAGACGAGACAGATTGCATTGCCGGCGAGCATGATCACTCTTCTCCCGAGCATGTCGAGAGCTACTCCGGAGAACGGCCGGATAATCAGCGCAGACAAGGTGATGACAGCGACGACAAGCCCCGCATCGGCAGCACTCCCTCCCAGTTTGGTCGCATAGACAGGAAGGGTTGGCGTGAGCATCTGAAATCCGAGAAACAAGAAAAAGCTGGATATTGTCAACAGTATGAAATCACTCGTCCACAATCGTTCCCTCGATGGTTGGTCTGCCTGTTCAGACGACATTTGCAACACCCTTTCAACAGTTGCAAAAATAGT
The DNA here is from genome assembly GCA_946402065.1 of uncultured Brevibacillus sp. GTDB lineage: Bacteria > Bacillota > Bacilli > Brevibacillales > Brevibacillaceae > Brevibacillus_D. The sequence goes on from CAMIVR010000074.1 coordinate 18,406, forward strand.
GAAAAACTATTTTACAAACTTTTTCGTTTACTAAATACACTAATGTACAAACTCGGATTCGTCAAGCCATTTCTTCCCACAGCCTACTCAACCAGATAAGCGAATGTCAACGCAGACCAATACAAAAACGCTTCTCCGGGAAACATTCCCGCGAGAAGCGTGTCGTCGTTGTATTCATGAAGAATAATGGTCGGAATGCAGGGATTTGAACCCTGGACCTCACCCACCCCAAGGGTGCGCGCTACCGGGCTGCGCCACATCCCGACGTTACTTAATCAATGTAGCGAATTATTCCTGAATTGTCAAGAGTAACTTTAGCGAACTTGAACATTCTGAAAGTATAAAAAAACGATACGATTCAAATCTGCAAACAGAAACGGCCCCGCTCGCAATACCCTTCAGTCCGGGCAGTTCGGGGCCTTTCCTTCCAGCAAGATCTACACTACGATTTAATCAAACTGAATACTTCAGCCCGCGCTGCATTGTCGTCGACAAAACAACCGCGTACTGCAGACGTCACCGTTTTGGACCCCGGTTTTTTTACGCCGCGCATCGTCATGCACATGTGCTCTGCTTCGACAACGACCACGACTCCATGCGGCTCCAGCTTGCTCATAATCGCATTGGCGACGGTTGAAGTAATCCGCTCCTGCAATTGCGGCCTTCTCGCCACTGCTTCCAAAGCGCGGGCCAGTTTGCTTAAGCCAACGACACGTCCGCCTTTGGGAATGTACGCGACATGCGCTTTTCCAAAGAATGGGACGAGATGGTGTTCGCACATCGAGTAAAACGGGATGTCCTTGACCAGTACCATCTCTTCATGCTGTTCGCTAAAAATCGTTTCAAAATAGCTTTCGGCATCGATCTTCATGCCTTCAAATGCTTCTTCGTACATTTTTGCAACGCGTTTTGGTGTATCCAATAAGCCTTCGCGATCAGGGTTCTCCCCAACCGCTTCGAGGATCATACGAACAGCTTGTTTAATTTTTTCGTGATCGACACTCATCTGACAACCTCCTAACAGAACAAGCCCATCTTAACACAGGTAGCTTCATAAAATCAAAGTGATAATGTGCAGAAATTGACATATAAGAAAAAAACCACATGCACGTGTCATGTGGTTTTTTTATGTAAGGATAATCGCATTCAACGATTACACATAATCGCCTGCCACGATTATTTGATCGAGTCTTTCAACTGTTTACCAGGTTTGAAAGCAGGAATCTTGCTAGAAGCGATTTCGATTTCCTCACCTGTTTGCGGGTTGCGACCCTTGCGAGCTGCGCGCTCACGAACTTCGAAGTTACCGAAGCCGATCAGTTGTACTTTGTCGCCAGTTTTCAGTGCATCTGCGATAGCGTCAAGAACAGCTTCTACAGCTTTTGTAGCGTCCTTCTTAGTGAGTTCGGTGGTTTCCGCCACTTTTGCAATCAGTTCTGTTTTGTTCATTTCATGTTCACCTCCCCTCAAAAGGAACATGTATCCTATTACATGTCTTAACCGAAAACCCAGTTCTTATACACGTTTGACGCTGTTTTTCCCGATCTGACAAGCTTATAGTAATACACCAATCTGGCAAATTCAAGTACCTTCCTGCTAAAACACGCGCAAAAACCTAAAAAAAGCCCCTTTTGACCCCCTTTTTCAGGCGAAATATGACGATTCAGGGTTCAATCCGGCGTTTTTTCAGCAAGCGAACAACTGTGTAATGCTCGTCTCTCGCTGGTTATCCGCCCTGTTGGTACGAATGTTTAAACTGCGCTGCCCGCCTTGTTTCGACAGCAATTTTCCGCCTTGTCTCGGGGAAAAGGGCTTATTTTTGGCGGAAATGACTGCGGTCGGATGTCGGGCAGTGTAGGACTTTTGGCGCGAAAAACTTGAGACTGGACAAAAAAAACCCGCAGCACATGGCGATGTGTTACGGGATCTCGTCTCTTCAGTTAATGAAAGCATGATCAGAGTATGATGGCAATGAGTCCGCCGGAGCCTTCATTGATGATTCTGCCAAGCGTCTCTTGCAGTTTATAGCGTGCGTTGTCAGGCATCATCGTAATTTTCGCCTGAATGCCCTCTCGAACGATCGAATGCAACGAGCGACCAAATATATCAGAATTCCAGATAGCCAACGGGTCTTTGTCAAAGTCTTGCATCAGATACCTGACCAGTTCTTCGCTCTGCTTCTCCGTACCGATGATCGGTGCGAATTCGGACTCGACATCGACGCGGATCATGTGGATGGAAGGCGCTGTCGCCCTCAGGCGGACTCCGAAGCGCGGCCCCTGGCGGATCATTTCCGGCTCATCCAGCGTCATCTCATGCAGGGAAGGAGCCGCAATACCGTATCCGGTCGAACGAACCATGTGCAGCGCTTCCGCTACCTGATCGTATTCGCGCTTGGCATGGGCGAACTCCTGCATGATTTTCAACAGGTGGTCTTTGCCGGTGATTTCGACGCCGACGATTTCCATCAGGATGCGATCGTACAGATCATCGGGAGCATACAGATCGATTTCGGCGATCCCTTGCCCCATGTTCATCCCGGCAAGCGCTGCCCGCTCGACGAAATCATACTCGCCAAATGAACCAACAACCCTGTCGACATCGCGGAGGCGGCGAATGTCCTTTACCGTTTCACGCACGGCGTCTTCGTAGTTCTGGCGGAGCCAGTGGCCATTTTCCAGGACCATGACCCAGCTTGGCAGGTTGACGTTTACTTCGTGAACCGGGAATTCAAACAGAACTTCTCTGAGCAAATACAGGACTTCTTGCTCAGTCATGTGATCTACTGACAGCGCAACGACGGGGACATCGTACTTCTCCTGCAGCTCTGCGCGCAGCATCTGTGCTTCCTCCGAGCGCGGGCGAGTCGAGTTGACGAGGATGACGAAGGGCTTCCCGACCTCTTTCAGTTCACCTACAACGCGCTCTTCAGCGCTGATATAGCCCGCTCGCGGAATCTCAGCAATACTGCCATCTGTCGTGACAACGATCCCGATGGTCGAATGCTCCTGAATTACTTTGCGCGTCCCCAGCTCGGCTGCTTCCTCGAACGGTACAGGCTCTTCGTACCAGGGGGTATTGACCATTCTTGGCCCATTTTCATCCTCGAAGCCTTTTGCTCCCTGAACCGTATATCCGACGCAGTCAACGAGGCGAACATTGATGCTCAATCCTTCTGCGACATTGATCTGCACAGCTTGATTCGGGACGAATTTTGGTTCCGTGGTCATGATTGTTCTGCCGGATGCGCTCTGTGGCAGTTCATCCGTCGCCCTAATTTTTTCAGCCTCGGATGCAATGTTGGGAATCACGACTTGTTCCATAAACCGCTTGATGAAGGTTGATTTGCCTGTACGGACAGGACCTACTACCCCTAAATAGATATCCCCTCCCGTACGTTCTGCAATGTCTTTAAAGATGTCGACTCGTTCCACCTTCGATGACCTCCTTCTGTTTGTCTATTTTACACTATGACTTTTTTTCCGAATTATCCCTTTCACTTGGTCGGGAAAGGAAAGAATCTCGTACTAGAATCTTGGACAATATCAATATATGTCGCTATGGAAAAGATAGAACAAAAAAAGTGGCCCTCTGCGAAAAGAGGAACCACTTTTTCTAATCTGCCGCATCTGTTCGGCTGACGCGAGATCAACCAAGGCAAAAATCAATTTGCATCCAGCAAGACGGGCTCGCCGTTTTCAATCCCGTACGGAAATGATTTGATCGGCACGAACATCGATTCCCGCGCCAGCACATACCTTGGGTCTGATTTGGCCGGAATCGTCACCTCCGGCTTTTTTATCAACTGGGCGAGATCGAGACTGTAATCAATCCCCACTTCGCCCTTATTGTTCATGATGAGGGGCAGGAACGAATTGGAGAACGGACTGGTAATTTGCGTGTCTTTCATAGCAATCGCCTTAAAGTCAATGGCGTAATACCCGTGCCCGATATCCTGTTTGACTGGGAGTTTATCGTAGTTCGCCTTATAGCGATTTACCGCCATCTGAACGTCTGCCACCAGACTGACATTGCCCAAATGAATCAATCGCACCGTCGGCTTGGTTTCCACGTCGATCAGCGTATACTTGTAAATCCCGCCCTTCTCGAAGGCATTGGCTGGTGCATCCGGAAGGTATTTGGGCATTAGTCTCGCAAAATCTATTTCATATTTTTCAAAGATCGGCGTATCCAACGGTTTGGTGACAATCGGCAGTACGGACGAATCAGCCTGGAACTGCTCTACGGCCTTCTGCGTGGATTCTACATAGTAGGTGTGCGGCACCTGGTTCTCCGCTCTTCTCTCCTTGGGGTAGAGACAGCCAGAAAGCAATGTAGAGGTAATCACGATAAGTGTAATGACTGTAAGACTCTTGCGCAAACGCATCCGCTAATCCTCCTAAAGCTCATCGTCTTGCTCGGCAGCCTGTCGCTTTAGCGCGGCTGCGATTACTGATTTTAGCTTGTTTTCCGGTATTCTCACGACACAATCACGGTCAACGGTCTTGGCTTGACAGGCTAACCGGATTCCCGTCGCCAGAGCTTCTTCGCTTAATTTCCGCCTTTCCAGAGCGGTTGGCGGAGCGAGCTCCCCCTCCTCGACCACGACCTTGCACATCAGACACGAGGCGTGCCCGCCACAGCGCTGCGGGATGACTACGCGGGCCGATCTGGCAGCCTGTATCAGCGATTGGCCGGGGCGCACTTTCATGACTTTTCCGGCTGGCCAAATAGTCAGTTTTGCCACATAGAATTCCTCCGCTTAATACGGCGCATGCTTCAGGCTGATAACGCCTGCTGAAGTAATCGTGATTTGGCAGCCTAAGCGGTACCCTTCAGCGCGTTCAGCCTTGCGCAACCGAACTTTTTCTTTTTCCGTGACTTCGTTGAGATGCTCGGCACCCTCGATTACCTTCGTCCGGCACTGGGCGCAAATCCCCCGTTGGCAGGAATAACCCCAGGGAATTTTATGCTTTTTCGCAAGTTCGACGATTGATATATCCGTATGCGCGGGAATGACAAAATCACCACTCCGCGTATGCAAACTGAGCTTTTCCATATGCAGACTCCTTTATCTGTTATTTGAGGCTAAACGCACGGTTCAGCTTTAGAATACAACAATGACAATCATAAAAAAAATGGCGATTAGCATGAGAAAAGCGATCGTCTTTAGAATAAACCGGACAACGGGCTTGCTTGTTTTTCGTGCAAAAATCATCAAAAAATTGCAGACAAACATCAAGGCAATAGCGAGCAGCGATATGTACATTTTTGTCATCGGGTCAATGGTCATGGGCACAGCAGCATCCTTTACTCATTAATCTGGTTACGGCTTGGCTCCAGCCGCCTTGTGTACGCGTCCTTTTGCGAAAACGTCCGTTCGTACGCTCCCGCGAAGCGCGATCCGACCGCTTTTCCGCAAGAAAACACCCTGTCCATTATAGCACACTTTATTGGTTACGAACCTAGTTTCCGCTCTTGGCATAGACTATCATAACGATTTGTATTTGGAGGGAAGAGCATGAGTACTCAAAAATGGCGTAATCCTTACGCACCCTTGAATAAAAAGCAGGGCAAGCCGGTTGTTGTGCCTGCAAAGGCAACAGCACCTACGCTTCCGTTCACCAAGGCCATCTTGCCGCTGGACATCCGGGCCTCCGTTTCGCGAATGCGTACGAACATCAAAGGCATCAGCACGACAATCAGACAGATGGAAGAGACGATGGACACCCTGTACGGGGCGATGGAGCTGTTCAATTCGTTCGGCAAGTCCTCCGCCAAACAGACGGAAGCCGCAGACAATGGACACCACCATCAGCACCAAGCCAAGGGCCGCACCCAGCTGGCTGCAAAAGATGAGCGGAAGCCGGAAGGAGAGCACAGCAACGATGGCGGCAACCCGCTTGGCAATATCGACATCAGCCAATTGCTCAACTTGCTGCAATCGCCATTGGTCCAAAGCCTGATTCAACAAAATATCGGCGGAAGTGCCACTCCCGCAAGTACGGGAAGCAGCAGCACAAAACGAAAAAAAGAGGGATAATTTCCCTCTTTTTTTCTGAAGCAATTAGATCAGCCATGTCCCTGTAGAGCCATGATTGTTCCTAGTCATACTTTATGTTGATTTTGTTGACGGGTAACAGTCATAAGTGCCCATTTCACTATGAAGCGACTATTTTAACAGTTTTGTCAACGAACTTAAATCTGCAGGATTGATTTGATTCTCGCGAAACATCTGGATAATTTTTTCTTCTTTTTCCTCATTAATTGCCGTACCACTCATGGCAGCCAGTGCTTTAATGACTTGACGCAGCTTCGTTTCATCAGCGAAATCCTCTGCTTTCATCTGTCCAGCCAGCACGCGCAAATCCCCTTCTGTTACGTTAGACTGGAGCTTGCCTTGAAGCTTATCGAGAAATTGACGCGGTACATTTTTCATTGTCTCTCCTCCTTGAGCCCATTGGGTTTCAACCTATCGTATGAAACTGAGCTGAAGAAGGTGAAATAAACTTTACTGACGGAAGGAAGGAATATCTTCCCGCTCGAAGGTTCTGCCCCGCCCCATCAGATCGAGAACGGCCTGGCGTGGCGATTTTCCCTCAAATAAAACCCCGTAGAGCACATGAGTAATCGGCATCTCTACCCCTTCTCGCAACGCAAGCGTATGCGCGGCACTGGTCGTTCTGACGCCTTCCACCACCATGCCCAGCTCGTCCAAGGTATCTTGCAGCGATTTCCCCTGGCCAAGCAGGTAGCCGGCACGCCAATTTCGACTGTGCTTGCTCGTACAGGTGACGACCAGATCTCCCACGCCTGCCAGCCCGGCGAAGGTAAGCGGATTGGCTCCCAGCTTTGAACCGAGCCGGCTGATTTCGGCCAATCCTCTCGTCAGCAGAGCCGCTTTTGCATTGTCGCCGAAGCCGAGTCCATCCGAGAGACCTGCACCAAGCGCAATGACATTTTTCAACGAGCCGGCGATTTCCGCACCGATCACGTCCGGATTGGTGTAGACGCGAAAGTACGGATTCATCAAGATATCCTGAGCGTGCATCATCGCCGCTTGAGAAGCCGAAGCGACGACGACGGTCGTGGGTGATTTGCGAATGACTTCCTCCGCATGGCTGGGACCGGTCAGAACGACAATCCGCTCGCCGATTTCCTTTGGCACCTCTTCGCGGATCACGGTGGACATCGGCTTTAACGTATCCAATTCCAGCCCTTTGGTCGCATGAATCAGCAAGACATCAGGCTCCAAATACGGTGCGAGCTGGCGGGCGACTGACCGGGTGGCGTGTGAGGGGACGACGAGCAGCACCACCTTTTTTCCTTTTACAGTTGCTTCCAGATCCGTACTCGCCGTAATCAGCGGCGATAGTGAAACGTCCGGCAAGTACTTGTGATTCGTATGTTTGCTGTTAATCTCTTCCGCCAGGGAATTATCCCGAACCCAGAGGGTGACATGATGGCTGTTATCGGCACATACCGATGCCAGTGCTGTTCCCCAGCTCCCAGCCCCAATGACAGCGACGTTACTGGACAATAGCCTCTCCTCCGCCTAATGTAATTTTCGTTCCGCCTTCCCGCCCAATTTACGCTCCGTACCCGCGATCAGGTTTTTGATATTGGGATAGTGGCGAATATAAGCGAAAACCGTGATGACCAGACTGACAAAGAAGAACGTGAGGTCGTTTTTCAAAAAGATTAATAATATTG
>CAMIVR010000075.1 GCA_946402065.1 uncultured Brevibacillus sp.
GCCGCTGCCGGGAAGAGCAGCAGCGCAACTGTCGCGATCGATGCGCTGATCATCATGACCCGTTTTCGGCCATACCGATCGCTGAGTGTCCCGAGCGGCACTTGCAGAAACAAGCTGCCGATGATGAAGGCCGGCAATACGATCGAGACCTGTTCTGCCGTCAACCCGATCCTGAGCCCGTAAATCGGAAAGCTGCTGTTCAGGGAGACCTCCAGATACCCGTAGACAAAGGAAGGGATGAGTGCGAGCCAGGCATAGCGGAAAATAAACGCGTACGGATTGTCAAGCTGTCTGGCTGAGGCGATATTCTCCGGATAGACGTTGTCGATCCGCAGAACCAGCAGGAAGCCGATCACGTACAGAAGCCCGACAGCGAGAAACGGTGCCCAGAGCCCGAACGGCAGCAGGTTTATGCCCAGCGGTCCGACGCTGAACCCGATTCCGTACGACAGACCGTAGAGTGACAGACTGCGCCCGCGCTGTTCCTGCGTACTGGCGACGGCCATCCAGGTCTGTCCGACATAATGCAGGAGCGAGTCGCCAATCCCCATAATCATGCGCAGGATAAACCAGATGGCCAGCCCGCTTGTGAGCGGCAGCAGCGCTGTCGAAAAGATGATCAGACAGAGTGAGATGATCAGCGTTGAGCGATAGCCAAAGCGATGCAAAAAAAATGTAAAAAAGGGGGCGATCACGATCGTTCCGACGTACATCGCAGCCCCGTTGATTCCATTGGTAATTGTCGGAATACCCTGCTGCTCCAGCAAGAGCGCCAGCAAGGGCAACGTCAATCCTTGACTGATCCCGGAAACAGCCACAACCGTGACGAGAGTGGCAAACGGCAAGCGTGATGAATGCATTGAAGAAAGCTCCTTTCATCCTCTCATCATACACTTGCCCAGCGGATTTCCGTCAAGTGAATTCTCTTTCCTATACAACAGCGTCGCGCAAAACCTGGCCCTGCTGCAGTTGATACATCTTGTAGTAAATGCCGTCCACAGCCATCAGTTCATCGTGCGTTCCCCGCTCGACGATCTCGCCGCGGGAGAGGACGAGAATCTGGTCGGCATGCTGAATCGTCGACAGCCGGTGGGCGATGATGAACGTCGTCCGACCGCTGGAGAGCACATGCAGGGCATCCTGAATGACTGATTCTGTTTCACTGTCGATGCTGGCCGTCGCCTCGTCGAGAATCAGGATCGCCGGGTCTGCTGCCAGGGCGCGGGCAAACGAGAGCAGCTGCCGCTGTCCGGCTGACAGTGTCGCCCCTTTTTCCACGACCGGTTCCGCATATTGCTGAGACAGTTTGTCAATAAAGCCGTCTGCTTTGACCGCTGCCGCTGCCTGCTTGACCTGTTCATCGGTAATCGCTTCGTTGTACAAGCGTATGTTAAAGCCGATGCTGCCGGTAAAGAGAAAAGGGTCCTGCAGCACAAGGCCGATGTGCTGGCGCAATGACTGCGGGTCCAGCGTCTGGATATCACGACCGTCGATCCGAATGCTGCCCTGGTTGATCGGGTAAAAACCGAGCAGCAGATTCATCAGCGAGCTTTTCCCCGAACCGGTATGGCCGACCAGCGCGATCGTCTGCCCTGGTTCCGCGACAAACGAGACGTTCTTCAGTACGTAGTCCTGATCGTTGTAGGCGAAGGAGACATTTTCAAATACGACATGCCCCCGGGGACGCTCCAGAGCCTGGTTGCCGCCTCGCGCAGCCTCTGGCGTATCGAGCACTTCAAACACCCGCTTCGACGCGGTCAACGCCTGCTGCAGCTGGGAAAGGCGGTTCATGATCATGTTGATCGGCTCAAAGAACCGGCCCAGATAGTCGATGAATGCGTACAACACGCCAAACGAAATGACATCGGAAAACGACTGGGAGCCAAAGTACCAAACGATCAGCGTCAGGGAGATTTTCGCCAGGAAATCGACGGCCGGGCGCAGCAGAATGGACTCCAGCGTATTTTCCTTGAGCTTTTCCTGAAAATACTGGTTGTTTACTTCGGCAAATTCCTTGCGCACGTCTGCCTCGCGGCGAAATGCCTGCACCAGCGTCATGTTTTGAATCATTTCGTTGATCGTCGCGTTCATATCGCTCAGACGCGCCCGGATGACCGTGTAATAGCGCGTGCTGAATTTGCGGTATACGACGATGAGCACCACAATCACCGGGACCAGTGCCGAACAAAACAGTGCCAGCTTCGGCTGCAAAATAAACAGCGCGACCAATATCCCGACGAGGTAGACACCGTTTTGCACAAACGTCGCCAAAACGCTGACGTACAGCTCGCGAATCGCCTCCGTATCGTTGCTGACGCGCGACACGAGCGAACCGATCGGCGTTTTGTCGAAGAACGCGACCGGCAGCTTTTGCAGATGCGAGAACAGATCGATCCGCATGCGCTGGATGATGCGCTGCGCGGTCGTCTGCAAGGATAGCAGCTGCACGTAGTTCATCGCTGCCGAAAAGATCAACAGCAGCACGTAGCCGCCCATCAGCCAGCCGAGCGGCGCGATGTCCCAGCCATACAGCGACTTCACGTCCTCTGCAGTGAGCAGATCAGCCGCATTCTGCTCCACGACAACGTCGCCTTGCAGCAGCTTCAGCGTGAAATGCTCCCGGCCGTCCGAGCTTTCCTGCCGTTCAAAAACGGGTGTCCCCTTCTTCTCCAGCGGATGGTCGAGTACGTAGTAGGCTGTTTTTTCGGAAAGAATTTGCGTGCGTTTGCCCCCGATCTGTTCTGCCAGGGCAGGATCGGGCAGCCAGTCGGCGCGCACGAGGTACTCATTGCCGATCTTCACTGCCTGTACATGCCCGCCTGCAGCCTGTGGCGGTTCGGCAAAGCGGTACCACGTCTTCTGAATGCTGAGCACGTGATCGTCGATGGCGATCTTGGCCACAAACGGACCGGCCAGTTCAGCGCTCGTGCCCAGCAAAAGCAAGAGCAACGCCCACAAAATCTGCTTGCGAAACGGCATGGCGTAGCCGATCAGTCGCCGCCATATCGGTTGCTGCTCACTCATCTGCTCTCGCTCCCTTCCCCGCTCGTCACCAGCTCTTCCATCTGCTGACGGCGGAATTGCTCTGCATACCAGCCATTATGAGCCATGAGCTGCCCATGTGTGCCCCGCTCAACAATCCGCCCTTCATCAAGCACGAGAATTTCTTCCGCGTGCTGGACGGCTGAGAGCCGATGTGCGGTGATGATCGTCGTCTTATTCGCCCGCTCCTGACGCAAGTGATGGAGAATTTGTTCTTCCGTGCGCGCGTCAACGGCGGAGAGCGAGTCGTCGAGAATGAGAATTTCCGCATCAGTCAGCAGTGCCCGGGCGATGGAGATCCGTTGTTTTTGTCCGCCGGAGAGCATGACGCCCTTCTCTCCGACCATCGTCTCAAGGCCTTCGGCAAACTGGCTGATGTCCTTCATCATTTCAGCCTGGGCCAAAGCGTGCCGGACGGCTTCTTCCGCAGCGTGCGGTTTGCCAAAGGCGACGTTTTCCGCGATCGTCCGGGAAAACAGCAAATGCTCTTGCGGGACGTACGCGATTTTCTCGCGCAATGCAGAAAATCCGATATGTTCAATCGGCACGCCGGCGAAAAAGACGGATTCCTGCGGCACTGGGTATTGATGCAGAAGCACGCGGCACAGTGTCGACTTGCCGCTGCCAGTCCGGCCGACAATGCCGAGGGTACTGCCTACCTTGCAGGATAAGCTGATGTCGGTAAGCGCCACCTGATCGCTTTCCGGATAGGCGAAATGGAGATTTCTCAATTCAATCGCACCGGGTGCAAGCGCTTCAACGGCATGCTCTGCCTCTGTCACATCAGGCTGCTCGGCAAAAAACTCCTCCAACCGTTTATGCGAAGCGTTGCCTCGCTGCATCACGTTCATCAGGTAGCCAAAGGCAAACATCGGCCAGATCAACAGCCCCAGGTACAAGCTGAAGGCAATCATGTCGCCCAGCGTGATTTGACTGTAGATGACCAGGATGGAGCCGAAGCCCAGGGCGATCATGTAGCTCATCCCGATGATGATCGAGATGGTGGGTTCGAACAGCGCGTCGATTTTCGCGACATTGACATTGCGGCGCAACGTCTCCTCGCTTACCCGCCGAAACGCTTCAACGTCTTTGGCTTCCTGAACAAAGGAGCGGAGCACACGCACTCCGGATACGGACTCCTGGACGTGGTCGTTCATGGTGCCAAATGCCTGCTGGGCGAGATAAAACCGGTCGTGCAGCAGCTTGCCGTAGTACGCTGTCGCCCAGGCGAGAAACGGCAGGGGCAAGAGCGATGCAAGCGTCAGCTTCCAGTCAATCGTCACAATCATCACCGCCAGCGTGAGCACTGTCATGACCAAAGAGTCGACCAAGGTCAATACGCCAAACCCGGCGGTCATCTCGATTGCGGGAATGTCATTTGTGGCGATCGCCATCAAATCTCCTGTGCGGCGACGGTGGAAAAAAGACGGCGTCATCCGGGTCAGATGGCCAAAAAACCGGTCGCGCAACGTCCTCTCCAGCAGCAGCGAGCCGCCAAAGAGCAGGTGTCGCCAGCCAACGCGCAAGCCGTACATAAGAATACCCAGTCCAAGCAAGACCAGCATCGTCAGGTACAAGGAATGGTCCGTCAGCGCACCTGTGCGTATCTCATCAACCAACTGTCCGATGATGCGCGGCGGCCAAAGCATGAGCGCATCGATCATGACCAGCATCAGAATGCCGACGCCATAGCGCAGCCAGTGCTGGCGAAAAAACCAGGCGAGTCGAAGTAGCGTTTGCAAAGCGTATCCTTCCTTTCAGTGGCAGGCTGAAGCCATATAGCGAAAATTCATTCTTTTTTTGCAATGCCAAGTGTTCGCAATCTATATATCGCTAGATTCCAAGAAGCACTCTCTATCCTAGTTCAGCAAAATTTTTCTGTCAATCCATTCGTCTTTTCTTATGCCTGTTGCACGCGTCCATATGACACATTCATACGGCAAAAGCACTCTGCCAAGCATGCTTTATCAAGGTGCATGGCACCCATTATAGCACATACGTTCGCGTTTGATAAGAATATTGTGCATTTGTGAAATACCCGGCTCTGTGCCCCCCTTGTTTGCGATAGCGGTATGTACATTGTCCGAAACCCTCTACAACCATCTGAGTGTTTCAATGGCGAATTACCGCCAATAGAAATAGGCCACCCGGACGTTTTCCGGATGACCCGCTAATGCTCCCTGCAAATCTCAGCCCTGCTTCTTTTTCACGACAGGTATCCAAATTTCACTTCTAAACGCAGGCGACGTTACATCTTTATGCTCGTGCCACAACATCTCCGGCCCCGGCGCCAGCTCATAGCTTACGGACGGAAACCATTCGGCATAAATGCGCCCCCATATGTTTTGCAGCGTAACGGGAAACGGTCCGACGGCTTCAAACACCGCCCATGTCGAGGCCGCAACATCCAGCTGTTCAAAAAGCGGGGGACACTCCCGGGACGTTGCGACACCGATATAATGGTCAAGCTCGCCCTTTTCCTCCATGCGCCCTTCGGAAAAGTTCATCGATGCACTAATCATGCCCATCGGCTCGACATTCGACAGCTGTTTCAGCTGCCTGATCATCTCTTCCGTCAGCGATTCCCACATCGCAGCGATCTCCGGATTAACCCCGTGAAACACGATCGGAACCCTTTTCTTCAAACCGACTACGCGAAAAGCCTCCTTTTCGACAATCCGATAGTTCATTTCACTGCCTCCTCTGATGGTCAATTGAAAGGTCATTCGCGGATAAGCTCTCAGTGTCTGGCCGCTGTGCCTGCACTCGGATGGCATTATGCCATGCAAGCTGTGAAACGCCCGGGCAAACGCGTCCGCGGAGTTGTATCCGTATTTCATCGCGACATCAATGATCCGCACGTCGCTGTCAGCCAGCTCGAATGCAGCAAGCGTAAGCCGTCTGCGGCGAATGTACTCCGAGAGCGAAACACCTGCGAGAAACGAAAACATTCGTTTAAAATGGTACTCCGAGCAGACAGCCAGCCTTGCCACTTCCTGATAGTCAATCTCGTCGGCGAGCTGCTCCTCAATGTAGGCTAACGCCCGATTCATACTTGCCAGCGAATCCATTGCGATCACCTTCCTTTCACCACTAGAATAGCAGTCGCGCGATGGCGCGATCCGACTTTTCGTGCACCGTTTTGGCGGGTTGCCTGCTTTCATTTTCATCAAAACCCGGGCGATAAAGAAGCCCGCTCGACTCACGTGAGGCCGAACGGGCTTACACATTTATTTTGAACCAATTCCCGCGATTTCCTCCGGCTTGAAAATGCCTTTTTCCGTAACAATCGCCGTGACGTATCGCGCGGGCGTCACATCGAACGCCGGATTGTACACCTTGATGCCGTCTGGTGCGACCTGTTTGCCCAAACCGTGGGTGATCTCGTCTGCCGGCCGCGCTTCAATCGGGATTTCCGCTCCTGTCGGCGTTTTGAGATCGATGGACGACAGCGGGGCAGCGACGTAAACCGGTATGCCGTGCGCATGAGCCAGGACAGCTACACTGTACGTGCCGATTTTATTGCAGACATCGCCGTTTGCCGCTACCCGATCCGTTCCGACGACGACCGCCTGCACCTTGCCTTGTGACATGACCATCCCCGCCATGTTGTCGCAGATCAGCGTCACATCGATGCCTGCACGCTGCAGCTCGTAAGCGGTCAATCTCGCTCCCTGCAGGACAGGTCTGGTCTCATCGGCGTACACCTTGAGATCCCAGCCGCGCTCTTTGGCCAGGTAGAACGGCGCCGTTGCCGTTCCGTATGCCGCTGTTGCCAGCGCTCCCGGGTTGCAGTGTGTCAGGACGCCCATTCCGTCGTGGAGCAGGGTCAACAGATGCTCGCCGATCGTCTTGCAGACGCGCTCATCCTCGCGCTGAATCTCGATCGCTTCCTCTAATATGGCTGCCTTGAGTGCGGGAACGTCTGCACCGTTCTCCGCTTCCCGCTGCGCTCTCGCGGTAATCCGCTCGATCGCCCAAAACAGGTTGATCGCCGTCGGGCGCGATGTAGCCAGGTAGTTGGCCTTTTGCTCCAGCTCCTCGCGGAAGGATGCGGACGATTCTGCTTTGCTGTCGCGAATGCCGAGGTAGAGACCGTAGGCAGCCGCCATCCCGATCGCCGGCGCTCCGCGTACCTGCAAGTGGCGAATCGCTTCCCACACCTGCTCTGCAGTCGTCAATTCCAGATAAATTGTCTCCACCGGCAATCGCGTCTGATCGAGCAGCAGCAAATGCTCATCTGCCCACTTGACCGGCGCGATCTCTGTTGCCAAACTCATATGCTCGCCTCCTGATGATCAATAGCCTGTGTTACCTGTTTTACAAGCTCACTGATGTCTGTCACTTCTTTTATATTGGCACGCTGCAGGATCAATGCCTCGCCAATCGCCAAAGCAAGGCGCTCCGCCTCAGCGCGGATGGTGTCATCTTCGATGCTGTTCAGATCGGCTACCCCTGCCAGGCCAATGACCCGGCGAAGGATTTTGCAGCCGGCGTACCCGACCGTATCCTGCAAGACATCGCTGATAAAATCCTGCCAAAAGCCTTCGACGTGAGCGCTTCTTTCCTTTGCCTGCGTATGCCACAAGCGGATGAATTGCGAAGCGAATTCACTCCACACACTTTCCAGCGTCTCCAGCAAGTACTGGCGGTACTCTGCCCGATCGGCCGGATCGGACTTCAGCCCGTGCTGCCCGGCGTAGTTGAGCAGCAGATTCGCTACCACCGCGCCAATGTCAAAGCCAATCGGGCCGTAGTATGCGAATTCCGGATCGATCACTTTCGTACTCGTTTCGGTGACGAAGATGCTTCCTGTGTGCAAGTCGCCGTGCAACAAGGCCTGAGCTTTCGTTAAAAAACCGTACTTGAGATGGGCGATTTCCTTTTTCAGCGCGGCGTTGTTCCAGATCGCCTCGACTTCTTCGCGAATCAACGGGTTGAAGTTGTTCGTGTCGGCATCTTCATACGGATCTGTAAAGACCAAATCCTCTGTGATTTTGCACAGCTCCGGATTGATAAAGCGACCGACCAGCGCCTTTTTCTCGTAGGGGTGCGCGCCGATGTCGGAAGTAAAGAACAGCGTTCTGGCCAAAAACCGTCCGATGTGCTTGGCGAATTCCGGATAGCGATTGCCGGCAATCAGACCTTTGCGCATGATGACATGATCGCTCAAATCCTCCATGACTGTCAAAGCGAGATCGGCATCGAAATGGTACACGTTCGGCACCAGATCAGGTGCGTATTTTGCCTGGATACCCAGTGCTTCGCTCTCGATCCGGGCGCGGTCCAGCGTCAGCGGCCACGATTCGCCGACGACGCGGGCATAGGGCAGGGCTTGTTTGACAATGACACTTTTTCCCGTGGCATCTTCGCGGATGTGAAACACGAGGTTCAGGTTGCCGTCGCCGATCTCATGGCTGGACAGCTCTCCGCCGGCTGTAAAAAAGTCCGGCAGATTGCGTACGTACTCCACCGCTTCTTGTTCTGTTAATGCTCGATATGCCATCGCTTACTCCCCTCCCTTAGTCGTTTCCAGCGCTTCACTGATCAATTCCGGCTGCTGTGCAGACGGCCGGGTGATGCTGGCACCTGCCGCTTCAGCAGCTGTTTTTGGGACTGCCTGATGATGAAACAGTTCATCATAGCTGTCCAGCAATTCAATGGAGTCATTCAGCTTGGCGAGCAGGCGGTACTCCAGCAAGCTGCCCACCTTGTGATCGCCCAACTCCTGCTTTACTTCGACCGGCGATTGGACCGTCCAAATACCGTGGACATGGCGGACAAACCAGCATTCCCCCTGAACGGCTACCCAGACATCGCCAGGCGGGGCTTCCGGAGCGAACAGGCGGGAGCGCTGCAAATCCGCATTGCCGTACTGCATCGCGAACGTAAACAAACATCGCCAGGCGTCCTGCCAATCGGTCTGGACCAATTCCAGCCAATGGTCCCGCTGCGTAGCAGTCAAATGCTCCCGCACATGCCCAAAAGCGTGCGACAGCGCGTTCCGGGCACGGTCTGGTGTAATGGCGATCGCTGAGCTTTCAGCGATCTGCGCAAGCAGCGTTTCCGCAAATGCGGACCAATCGCCCTCGCCCGTTGCCTTATGCCGGAACGATTCGGCTATCTCCTGATAATGGCGATCCGAATGCAGCATGACCAAATACTGGTGCTCCGCCCAGAGCTGTTCGCAATACGCTCTGCTTATCGAGTGAAAAAAAGACCTCTTTTCCAAGGAAAAGAGGTCGCTTACTGTCGTGTCGATCATAAAATGCTCCCCCTTATCTACCAGAATCACTTGTTTCTGCAGGAATTAGCACCGTGCACGCACACCATCGTGTGTCATGTCGGTTGCTGGGTTTCATCGGGCCAGTCCCTCCACCGCCTCTGGATAAGGTATCCATGTGCAATATTCAGTTCAGGTCAGAAAAGCCTAACATATAATCTGAATCATACTCTGCGTGACAAGTGCTGTCAATCATTAATTTGGCTTGCTTCCATACTCCATTGCTATTCGCGTCGGCAGTGAAAAATTCGTCCGCTTGCCGTTTTACATGTTGACTCGGCAGGGAATCTCGTCATATGATTTCTGTGTACCATGCACGTGATGTGCAAAAAATTGATAGACACTGTAAACACTCTTATCGAGAGATGGCTGAGGGACTGGCCCAATGACGCCCGGCAACCATGCGTTTTCCCCACCGGTCACGATCGCAGACGATCAGGCCGATTACGATCTCCCCTGCAAGCTGCGGGAGTCTACAAAAAGGGACACGCAACGGTGCTAATTCCTGCAGAAGCTGCTGCGCAAGCATCGGTTTTCTGAGTGATGAGAGGAGCAGCCGTTTTTTCCAAGCCGCCTCCTTTCTCAGTGAGGCTTTTTTCTATTGCAGCACGATTTTTATCTTTTAATTGGGAGGTTGTACGTATATGAGCGATCAACGAATCCTCGTCACCTATTTGACGCAAGCAAAGGATTTGCAAAAAAAAGCGGAAGGCATCGCTGTCGGCATGACCGTCGGCTCGTGGACAGACCTCCCGGCAGCCAAGCAGGCCGAACTCCAGCCGTACCTGGGAGAAGCGGCAGGCGTCACGCCGCTTGAGACGCTGCCCAACGGAGATACGCGCGGTCTTGTAACCGTCAGCTATCCGACACGCAATTTTACCGTAGATATTCCTTCGCTGTTAACCGGCGTATTCGGCAAGCTGTCGATGGACGGCAAAATCAAGCTCGTCGACATCCAATTGCCCGATTCATTCGCTGCCGGATTCCCCGGACCGAAATACGGGATTGCAGGCGTCCGCCGGTTGACAGGCACACACGGCCGCCCGCTGGCGATGAGCATTTTCAAATCGTGTCTCGGGATGCCGTTTGACGATCTGAAAACACAGTTTCGCGCCCAGGCGCTCGGCGGTCTTGATCTCGTCAAAGACGACGAAATTTTCTTCGCGGATGACAAAGCGCCATTCTACGAGCGGATCAAAGCATTCCGGCACATATCCGCGGAAGTCGCGGAAGAGACGGGGAAACAGGTACTCTACGCGGCCAACCTGACCGGCCCGGTTACTGAGCTGGTTGAACGCGCCAAACGGGCTGTCGAAGCCGGAGCCCAATGTCTGCTCGTCAATGTGCTGCCGTTTGGCTTTGACATTTTGCATCGACTGGCGGCAGACCCGGATATAACCGTGCCGCTGATGGCCCACCCGGCACTCGCCGGAGCGTTTTACCCTTCGCCCGACTACGGGATTGCCACACCGCTTCTGCTGGGCAGATTGATGCGCCTCGCCGGAGCTGATCTGGTCTTGTTCCCGTCGCCATACGGCAACGTCGCGCTCGACAAGACGGAAGCCCTGCAGCTGGCCAATAACCTAACGGCAGCCAACGCAACGTTAAAACCGTCCTTCCCTGTACCATCGGCAGGCATTCACCCGGGATTGGTGCCGCAGTTGTTTGCAGACTTCGGCGTTGATCAGGTCGTCAACGCAGGCGGCGGGATTCACGGTCATCCAGGCGGCGCGACAGAGGGTGCCAAAGCATTCGTCGCGGCAATCGACGCGGTCGTTGCCGGTCGCTCGCTGCAAGAGGCAGCGGAACAATCGCCGGCACTGGCAGCCGCATTGGCAAAATGGGGGAAATAAGCAATGAGTAAACAGCTTGTCTTGTTTTGCGACTTCGATGGAACCATCACAGAAAAGGATAATATCGTCGCGATCATGCGAAAGTTCGCCCCGCCCGAGTGGCAAGCCATCGCGGATCAGGTGCTCGGCCAAAAAATCAGCGTCCGTCAGGGCGTCGGGCAAATGTTTGCGATGCTGCCCAGTTCACTGCGCCAGGATATCGTCGATTACATCGTCGCAGAGGCAGCGATTCGTCCCGGCTTTGCCGATTTTGTCCGCTATTGCGAGGAAGCTGGCATCGAGTTGTTGATTACCAGTGGCGGCATCGATTTCTTCGTCGGGCCGATCCTCGCTCCCTTTCACTTGAAAAACCGCATCTACTGCAACGGCAGCGATTTTTCCGGGGAAACGATCACCATCACCTGGCCGCACGCGTGTGACACGGAGACGTGCAGCACGGATTGCGGCATGTGCAAGAAGAAAATCATTCGCCAGTATCCAGGCGACAAGTACTACCGGATCGTCATTGGCGACAGCATTACGGATCTGGCCGGCGCCAAAATCGCCGACTTCGTGATTGCCCGCTCGCTGCTGGAACAAAAATGCGCCGAGCTCGATTTGCCATACAAGCCGTTTGCGACCTTTTACGACGTGATTGACGTATTGCAGTCGAAAGCGGCAGAACTAAATCAATAAGTGAGGTAATGGACAATGCCCCCAACGCTTGAGCAAAAAACAGACGCCTTCAAGCGTCTTGACGAAGTGAAGCTGACTTTCGCCAAACGCGACTGGTTCCCCGGTACTAGCGGCAACCTGTCGATCAAGGTCGCCGATGATCCGCTGCAATTCGCCGTCACGGCCAGCGGAAAAGACAAGACCAAGCTGACGCCGGAGGACTACCTGCTGGTCGATGGCGATGCCAGACCGACGGAGCATACGAATCTGAAGCCATCGGCGGAGACATTGGTACACGCCGTCGTCTACAAAAAAATTCCCCAGGCAGGTGCCTGCTTTCACGTGCACACACTCGGCAACAACCTCATCTCCGAGCTGTACTTCAGTCAGCGCGCCTTCTCCATTCAAGGCCAGGAGCTGATCAAAGGGCTGGGCATCTGGGAGGAGAACGCCCGCATCACCGTGCCGATCGTGGAAAACTTCGCCGACATTCCCAAGCTGGCCGCCGCGATCGAAAAAGTGATCTCCCCGGAAATTCCCGGTGTGCTGATCCGCAATCACGGGATTTACGCATGGGGTGCAAATGACTTCGAAGCGAAGCGCCACCTCGAATCGTTTGAGTTTCTGTTTGAATATCATCTGCGTTGGCTTCAGCTCAGCCAGGCTGCCCACAATCTGGCAAAAGCGCAGGCATAACGGGAAAAGCCGCATTTTTCGCGAGAGAAATGCGGCTTTGTACTAGACAAAGCAGTCTCGCCATTTGAAGCGAAACCGTTGAATAGTTGACAATTATCTTGTATTTGCAATAATTTGTAACAAGAAGACTCCTTACCAACACCCGTTGTTCATTTCATAGACCTGCACATGACGATTAGACAAACTTGGCTTATCGCCAAGTCCACTAATGAAAGCCTTAGTTTTTCTTATACTTTCATCCTTTTACCGCGTTAGCGATCGTAAACTTTCTGAAAGTAAAACAAAACCTGGAGGATATTAAATGGAACAGATCTCATTGCTTCCTGCACGTGATCAGGTTGCGGCTGTTTTGCGAAAAGCGATTTTCACCGGGGAGTTGAGCCTTGGACAAGAGCTCACGCAGGAAGATATTGCAAAACAACTGGGGATTTCACGGATGCCGGTACGGGAAGCCTTTCAAATTTTACAGCGTGACGGTTTGCTCGTCTTGAAAAACCGTCGTGCATTTGTCCAGGGCTTAACCGATGAGGACATTGTCGATCACTATGAAATCAGGGGAATGCTCGAGGGCGAAGCCGCTGCCCGGGCAACCGCGCATACAGACGCACATCCAGACATCGTCATCGCTCAGAAAAACGTTGAACGCGCTGCTTCGGCACGCGACGTCTCCGGGTATTCCCTGGCCAACGAGGCGCTCCATCGCGCGATTTGGGCGGCATCCGGAAGCTCACGGCTGGAAAATTTATTGAATCAACTGTGGAACGGACTGCCGCCGCATCTGCCTGAACTGCTGCCAGAACAGATTGACAGGTCAATCGTTGAACACGAGACGCTCGTTGCCGCCATCTGTTCCGGCAACGCCGATGCAGCCCGCTCAGCCATGGCCAGCCACATTCGCCGCAGCCTGGAAGACCTGCTGACGCACCGAAAAACGCTCGAATAGAAAAAAGAAGGCGGGAGCAACCAGCTCTCGCCTTTTTACGTCAGAGTACGCCGACTTTGCCTTTTTTGGCAATCTCACGAGTCAGCGACCTGGTCGCCATGACTACATTCTCAAATCGCATACCCTTCTGCCGCAATCACTCTCTCCGCAATGCTCCGCTTGAGCTGAATCGTGTTCAGCGGATGTTTGCGGGTCAATTTTTTCAGAATGGACAGGCGAAGCCGCAGCTCGTCGCCTTCTTCCATGGCTGCCAGAGCTTCCTTGGCCCATGCCTCGATCCGCTCGAACGCCTCATGGACGTATACGGCCGTCATCTGCAGCTTGAGCTGCTCCTTCTCCAAGCCGTTTGCCGCGATCGCTTTTTCCGTCCGCTTGACGATGCTGTCCATCGCGTACAGCTCGATCAGCATGTCGGCGGCAATGCCGAGCAGCTCCTGCTCCTGGGAGAGCGCCTGCTGGTATTTCATCACTGCCGATCCCGCCACCATCAGGATGATTTTGCGAGTCATCGCCAGCAAATGCTTTTCCTGGGCAAGCGGAGCATCATCGATCTCTTCCGGGTAGTAGCTCATCAGCTCCTGCTGCAAGCCGGCAGCGGCCTTTAGCAGCGGAAGCTCGCCTTTAATCGCCTTTTTCACAAGCGTATCGGGTATGAGCAGGCGATTGATCTCATTCGTACCCTCAAAAATCCGGTTGATCCGCGAATCGCGGTACATATTTTCGATCTCGTATTCAGCCATGAATCCATAGCCGCCGTGGATCTGCACCCCTTCGTCGACGCAGTAGTCGAGCACCTCGGTGCAAAACACCTTGTTGATCGAGCATTCGATTGCGTATTCGGCGATCGCCTTGGCGACTTCGCGACCGTCATCGGCCTTTTCACCGAGGCTGGAGAGCGCCGCGTCAAACAGTCCGACTGTGCGGTAAACCGAGCTTTCCGCCGCGTACGTTTTGATCGCCATATTGGCCAGCTTGTTCTTGATCAAGGCAAAATTGACCAGCGCGGTCTTGAACTGCTTGCGTTCCTTGGCGTAGGTCGTAGCCAGCTCCAGCGCTTTTTTGGCCGAACCTACGGCTCCCACCGCCAGCTTGTAGCGGCCGACATTCAAAATGTTGAAGGCGATGACGTGGCCTCTGCCGGGTTCGCCAAGCAGGTTTTCCACCGGAACCGGGACGTCCTGCAAAATGACCGTGCGCGTCGAGGACCCCTTGATGCCCATCTTCTTCTCCTCTGCGCCAAATGAGACGCCGGGGAAAGTGCGTTCGACGATGAATGCGGTGAACTGTTCACCGTCAATTTTTGCATAGACGATAAAGACATCAGCGAATCCGGCATTGCTGATCCATTGCTTTTCGCCATTCAGGATATAATGCGTGCCGTCTGCGGACAGCTTTGCCGTCGTCTTCGCCCCGAGCGAATCGGAGCCGGAGCCCGGCTCTGTCAGGCAGTAGGCAGCCAATCGCCTGCCGCTGGCCAGATCCGGCAAATAACGCCGCTTCTGATCGTCGTTGCCGAAGTAGACGATCGGCAGCGAGCCGATCCCGACGTGCGCGCCAAAGCTGATGGCAAAGCTGCGGGCGAGCGCGAACTTCTCGGCAATGAGTGCGGAACTGACTTTATCCAGGCTAAGTCCATCGTACTTCTCCGGTACATCGACGCCAAGCAGTCCCAACGCCCCTGCCTCTTTCAGCAGCCGGACGGAAATGTCAAACTCGTGCTGCTCGATTTTTTCAAGCTGCGGGCGCACTTCGTTGACGATGAATTCCTCGGCCGTCTTGGCGATCATTTTCTGTTCGTCGCTGTACTCCTCAGGTGTAAAAACATCTTCAGCCCGGCCGGCATCGAGCAAAAAGCTTCCGCCGCGGATCAATTGTTTCGTTTCAGACATTCCTATCTCCCCTTTTTCGTATTATTCCAGCCGTTCAAATACTCCTGCCGCCCCCATGCCGCCGCCGATGCACATCGTGACGAGCCCGTAGCGGCCGCCTCTGCGCTTCAATTCGTTCAACAGGGAAACGGTCAGCTTGGCACCCGTGCAGCCGAGCGGATGGCCGAGTGCGATCGCCCCGCCGTTGACATTGACTTTCTCGCTGTCCAGCCCGAGCTCGCGAATGACCGCGATCGCCTGGGAAGCAAACGCCTCATTCAGCTCAATCGCGTCGATGTCGGCAAGCGTGATGCCGGCCATCTTGAGTGCCTTAGGCACGGCCACCACCGGTCCGACGCCCATCACATCGGGATCGACTCCGCCGACGGCAAAGGAGTGAAAACGGGCGAGCGGCTTGATCCCCAGCTCGCGGGCTTTGTCGCCCGACATGACCACGACCGCTGCGGCACCGTCGCTCGTCTGTGACGAGTTGCCCGCTGTGACCGTACCTCGTTGGTGAAACACAGGCTTGAGCTTGGCCAGACCTTCCATTGACGTGTCGGGACGAACCCCTTCGTCTGTTTGGAAGACGTATTCTTTGACATGCACCTTGCCCTGATCGTCCACACTAACCTGCCTGACGGGAATCGGGACGATCTCGTCGGCGAACCTGCCTGCACTGATCGCGGCGGCGGCACGGCGATGGCTTTCCACGGCAAAGGCATCCTGATCCGCCCGCGTCACACCGTAGCGGCTGGCGACCTGCTCGGCTGTATGCCCCATGCTCATGTACACCTCCGGCATCGTCTCCACCAGCGTCGGGTTGAGCGCTACCTTGTGTCCGAGCATCGGCACCAGGCTCATGCTCTCCACACCGCCGGCAATGATCACGTCGGCACCGCCGACCATGATCTGCTGGGCAGCGAAGGCGATGGTTTGCAGGCCCGACGAGCAAAAGCGATTGACCGTAATCCCCGCTACGTTGGTCGGCAAGCCCGCCCGCATCGCGATCAGCCGGGCGAAGTTCATTCCCTGCTCCGCTTCCGGGACGGCATTGCCGATAATCACATCTTCAATCAGTGAAGGATCAAGCTGCGGAACGCGGCGCAGCAAATCGCCGATAACCGCCGCCCCCATATCGACAGGATGGACATCCTTCAAGCTGCCTCGTTTCGATTTTCCCACCGCCGTACGGGCACCAGCGACGATGACTGCCTCTCTCATGGCTTCTCCTCCTCTAATTGCGCAGCGGTTTGCCCTTGGCGAGCATGTGCTGCATGCGCTGTTGGGTTTTCTGCGTCTTGATCAATTCGAGAAAAGCTTGACGCTCCAACTCGAGAATGTACTGTTCATTTACCTCTGTGCCCGCCGGAATAGTGCCGCCGGACATGACGTAGGCGATTTTGGTGGCAACCAGCTCGTCGTGCTCGCTGATGAAGCCGCTCCGGCGCATTGCCTGGACATTTTGCCTCAGCGTCGCGTAGCCCGTTTCACCAATGACCCGGATGGTGCGCTGTCTTTGCGGAGTGTAACCCTTCTGATCCAGCTCGAGCACGAACTGTTTGGCATCGTACAGCAAATGGTCGCCATTGACGCTGATCCGGTCTGTCTGCCGGAGCAAGCCGAGGTTGATCGCATCCTTGCCGCTGGTCGATACCTTGGCCATGGTGATCGTCTCGAACGCCCTGGCGACGAACGGGAACGGATCGACCGGTACCGTGCCGCCGACAGGCACTTGCTCCATCGCCCGAAACAGCTGCTCTTTCGTACCGCCACCGCCGGGAAGCAGCCCGACGCCCACTTCGACCAGGCCGAAATACGTCTCCGCCGCAGCCTGCACCCGATCCGCCAGGTAGCAAATCTCGACGCCGCCGCCAAGCGTCATGCCAAATGGCGCCGCGACCACTGGCCGGCCCATCGTTTTCATGCTATTTGCGACCTTGTGAAAATTCTTGACAAGCATGTCGAGCTCCAGCCAGTTTTCGTCCTGCGCTTCCATCAGGGCATGGGCCAGATTCATTCCGACGCAGAAGTTTTTCCCCTGGTTGCCGATGACCAGCCCGCGATAGTTGCTGGCCACTTCCTCGACGGCGAACGCAGCCATCTGCAGGATATCCATGCCAAGCGCGTTGTGCGGCGAAGTGAATTCCAGGCACGCGACATCATCACCCAGATCGATCAAGGCTGCGCCCGCATTCTTTTTGATTACTTTCCCCTGTTCTTTTAACGCGGCGAGGTTGATCTTTTCCTTCGGCTCCTCGATCGCTGCATAGCCGCCGCCAATGGCAAAGGCGTACCGCTTGCCTGCCGTATGCTCATAGAAAGCCGTTTTGCCTGCAGCGAGCAGATTTTCCACGAGCGGCGGAATCGTCTCGCCTTCTGCACGCATGCGGGCGACAGACTGCTCCACGCCGAGCGCATCCCATGTCTCGAACGGCCCCATTTCCCAGCCGAAGCCCCATTTCATCGCCTGGTCGATCGCTACGATATCGTCGGCAATCGCAGGGATGTTGGCAGCAGAGTAGAGCAGCACTTTTTTGAACACATTCCAGGAGAATTCACTGCCTTTGTCAGTGCCGCTGACCAACAGCTGCAGTTTTTGCGCCAGCGATTTCCCCGCTTTCGCCGCCTCGAGTGAAGGGAAGGCTGCTTTCGCCCGCGGCCTGTATTCGAGCGTCCGGTAGTCGAGCGTCAAAATTTCTTTGCCTGCCGCCGTCTTTTCCTGACGGTAAAAGCCCTGCCCCGACTTTTGCCCGAGCCAGCCTTTCTCCACCATCCGCTTGACAAAGTCGGGCGCTTCAAAGGCGGCGATCTCCGCCGGATCTGTGCTCTTATCCCGGACGTTTTTGATGACGTGGACATACGTATCGATGCCGACGACATCAAAGGTACGGAACGTGGCGCTCTTCGGCCGGCCGATCAGCGGTCCGGTCAATGCATCCACCTCATCGACGCCAAGACCGAGGCGTTCCATCTCGTGCAAGGCCACCTGCAAGCTGTACGTGCCGATGCGGTTGGCGATAAAATTCGGCGTATCCTTGCAAAGCACCGTGCCTTTGCCCAGCACGCGCTCGCCAAAGGCCAGCATAAACGAGACGATCGCCGGGTCTGTCGCATCGCCCGGGATGATTTCGAGAAGCTTCAGATAGCGCGGCGGATTGAAAAAGTGCGTGCCGAGAAAGTGAGCGCGGAATTCTTCCGAGCGTCCCTCGCACATCTCATTGATCGATACGCCTGAGGTGTTCGAGGAGACGATTGTCCCCGGCGTGCGGTGCGCTTCTACTTTGGCCAGTACCGGCCGCTTCACCTCGAGGTTTTCTACGACGACTTCAATGATCCAGTCCACTTCTTTCAGCCAGATGAGGTGATCTTCCAAATTGCCGACTGTGATCAGCTCAAGTGCCGAAGAGTCGTAGAGCGGCACCGGCTTCTCCTTGAGCAGGCGATCCTTCCCCGTCTGGGCGATCCGGTTGCGCACCTGCGGGCTTTCCAGGGTCAAGCCCCGCTTGCTCTCCTCTTCCGTCAATGTGCGCGGGACGACGTCGAGCAGATACGTGGAAATCCCGACATTGGCCAAATGTCCGGCGATTCCCGCTCCCATCACCCCCGAGCCAAGCACTGCAGCCTTGCGAATTTTACGTTCCATGCAAGCCCCTCCTTTGTTTCTCATCTTCTCATTCATATGTGGAGACGACCTCCGGCATGAGCATCTCCACCTTGAATGAATGTTCATTCATTATGTGAGTGTAAAAAAACATCCCACAAAAAATCACACCTATCACGAGATTTTGCGGAATGTTTACTTCCATTCACAACCACTTGCTGCTAATTATTCTAGTTGAAACAGCAATACCTGTGTTTATTTTATTTGAAAATAGCGTTCATGGCAATCGGATTTTACACTATTGCTGCGGTACGAAGCTTCCGTCGCGCAGCATTGTCAACTCGCCCATGATAAATGCCAGCTCTTCCGACTCCTCCAGCTGGCCGGAGTCTTCCAGCGTCTCCAGACGGCGGAGCAAAATGTTGGCAAAGTCCTGGATTGGCAGCGGCTGGGCTTCCAGATCAACCTCATCCAATACTTCAAATTCCATAAAGCCCTCGATGTGCGAAATCATGTGGAACCCGCCGATTTCGCCAAGGTACTCCGGTTTGTTGATCGGAGACTTTTGCAGCTTTTGCAGCATGCTGAGGATATCTCCCCCGACAAAGCTGGGAAATACCACCTGATAGAACGAACGGTTTCGTCCTTCAGCCGTTTTGATAATCAACAAATCCTGTGTATCCAGTTTTTTTGCCTTTTTGCCAATTCCAAACATCGCATCCACCTCATCTATAGGCTTTCCATTATCGATTCAAGCAGGTTTAGCCCGAATTTTTGCATGTAAACATATCCCTTCTATGATAGAGGGAAACGAACGAACAAACAAGTCCCGGGATGATTATTTGCCTAGGAAATCATTTACTTGGTTACGAACTGCGCCGGCTACGCAGGTTAATTAGAAAAACTTCCGAGAAAACCATGCGAGGTGGTACCCGATGAAACCGTTTCTCGCTCTCCTCGCGCTTTGCTTCCTGCTGTCCGGCTGTTCGGCAAACATGCACGAGGGCAATGTCAAAACCCGGGCCAAGCAGGCAAGCAATGCGTCCAAAAACAAGTCAGGGCTGGAAAAGCTGGGACAAAACAAACAGGACATCGTGCTCTTTTTGGACCGGGCGGAGCATCTCACCGAAAACCTGCAATTTGCCGCCGCTTCGCTTTCCCCGGCGAAATCGATCCTGAAAGACGGCGTCACCTATCGGAAGCTGCCCAAAAAGTGGGAGTCGAAAGACAGCATTATCGACTATTTTGCCCGCTATTGGAGCAGTTCGATCGCTGAAAACATGTACAAGCGTCTGCCGGTCAAAGAAGAGAAAAAGAAAGTTTATCTCGCTGCCCCGAAAACCGACTATCCGATGCTGATTTCCCTGCGGAATACGACGTTCAAGACTGACAGCAAAGGCATTACCGCAGTCGTGACAAACGCCACGCTGCCGGATTATGCAAGCGAGCGCACCATCACCTATCGGCTTGAGCGCGACCCCAAAACGGAAAGATACAAGATTACCAAGCGGTCAGGCGCCTATGGAAAAGAAAAGTATGAGTAGCCCTTGACATTTTTATACACCCTCGGGCATAATAATTGAAATATGTACGATACGGTATTTGCTTTGAAGGGAACTAGTAAAGGCGTTATTCGGGCAGCAGAGAGTGAAATCCATCGGCTGAAAGATTTCACCCACGAACCGGCTTGAACCCATCCCCGAGCAGCTAGGGATGACCTAGACAGGATTCTTTCCCCTGTTATCAAGGAAAGCGCTTATCAGCCTGGCTCCTTTCGGGAGTGCAGCCCGTTGACGAGCGAAAAGCTGGGTGACTGCCGTTTATTCGGCATGTCGTCAAGTAAGGTGGTACCGCGAAAGCAGCCCTTTCGTCCTTATTCAAGAGGACGGAAGGGCTTTTTTATTTGGTCTTTACGAAAGGAGGAGCACGATGCAAAAGGCAAAAAAACGGATTGTCGTCAAAGTCGGCAGCAGCTCGCTGGCAGCGATTCAGGGTGGCTGCGACCAGGAAAAAATGAGCCGTCTCGTCGACGCCATTCACCAGCTTCAAGCGCTGGGACATGAAATCATTCTCGTCTCATCCGGGGCGGTTGCCAGTGGATTTGGAAAATTGGGGTATCAGCAACGCCCCCGAACGCTGGTAGCGAAACAGGCTGCCGCCGCCATCGGGCAAAGCCTGCTGATGCAGCGCTACGCCGAGCTGTTCGCCGCTTACGGTTGTACGATCGCCCAAATTTTGCTGACGCGCAGCGACTTTTCTGACCGTGATCGCTACCAGCACGCCTTTCAAACGCTGTCCTTGCTGCTGGCGAAAAAAATCATTCCGGTGATCAACGAAAACGACACGGTCTCTGTCGCGGAGCTGACCTTCGGCGACAATGACATGCTGGGCGCGCTCGTCGCCGGCTTGATCCACGCCGACCTGTACGTGATCCTGACCGATACGGACGGTTTGTATGACAAGGATCCGCGAAAGCACCCTGATGCCAAACGGATTGGCTTCCTCGCGGAGATCACGAGCGAAGTCGAGGGGCTGGCCGGCGATGCCTCGCAGCTCGGCACAGGCGGCATGCGCTCAAAGCTGATCGCCGCGAAAACGGCCCAACACGTCGGCATCCCCTGCTTTATCGGAACGCTCGGCGGAGCCAACAGCCTGGTCGACGTCCTCGCCGGCACCGGCAGCGGTACGTATGTCGGTTCCCTGGACGGCTTGGCTGTCCCGCCGAGTCTGCCGACGCGCAAGCAGTGGATCGCACTGCATTCGCCGGTGCAGGGGCAAATTTTCGTCGATGCCGGAGCGGCTGATGCGATCCTGAACAAGCGCCGCAGCCTGCTGATGCCCGGAATAAAAGCTGTGGAAGGATCATTTCGGCAAGGGGATGTCGTCGAGGTTTACCAGAACGACCAATTGATCGGCCGCGGCGTCACCCGCTATGATGCGGCGCATCTGCAAAACGCGCTCATTCCGTTGAAGCGCACCAAAGTGAACGGCGCTGTCATTCACCGCGATCAGTGGACAGCTGTAAAAACCGGCGAGCCGGCCGGAAACAGATAGACAGGCGCCCGAGAGGTCAGCTCGCACCGCCAGCTTGGGTAAAACGATGATTGAAGGGAGACAGGGAAACATGAGTGGAACAGTAATCGGAGAGAATCGGGAATCTGCTGCAAACGTGCATGAACAGGTAGGGGCGCAAGCGCGCTTGGCCAAACAGGCTGCAAGCAAGCTTGCCCAACTGCCCCGTGAGGGAAAGGACCGCGCGCTGCTGGCCATCGGCGAGCAACTGCTGCGCGATGAAGCGTTCATTCTTGCGGCGAACGAGCGCGATGTCAACCAGGCGATTGCGGAAAACGCACCAGAGAGCTATCTCGACCGTCTGCGGCTCAACCACGACCGCATCGAATCGCTCGTCAGCGCGATCAACGAGCTGGTAGCACTGAACGACCCGATCGGCGAAACCGTCAAATCGTGGACACGTCCAAACCAGCTGCACATCGAACAAGTCCGCGTTCCACTCGGCGTGATCGGCATGATCTATGAAGCGCGGCCCAATGTCACGGTAGATGCAGCGACAATCGCCCTGAAAACAGGCAATGCGATCGTCCTGCGGGGCAGCCGCTCCGCCGCCCACTCCAACGCAGCTTTGACGGAAAGCATGCAAAAAGCTTTGCAATCGCTCGACTTGCCGCATGAAGCGATTCAATACCTGGCGATTCCAGACCGTGAAGCCGTCGATGCGCTTTGCACCCTAAACGGAGTCGTCGACGTCATTATCCCCCGCGGCGGTGCCGAGCTGATTGCCCGGGTCGTGCGCAATTCCACTGTTCCCGTACTCGAGACGGGCGTCGGCAATTGCCATATATTCGTCGATCAGAGCGCAAACTACGAAATGGCGGAGGCGATCGTCATCAACGCCAAAACGAGCCGCCCCGCTGTCTGCAATGCAGCCGAAACGCTGCTGCTGCACCGCGAGTGGCCGCATTCGCAGCAAGCGAAGCTGCTCGCTTCCCTTTTGCAAAAAGGTGTCGAGCTGCGCTGCTGCGAAGCGACGCGCGCCCTGCACCCTGACCTGGCGGAGCAGCTGCACAGCGCCTCTGAAGCCGACTGGGACACTGAATATTCAACCAACATTCTCGCCGTACGCACCGTCGCCAATGTAGCGGAAGCGATCGAACACATCGCCGCTCACGGCACGAGCCACTCGGAAGCGATCGTCACCGAGGACGCGGACAACGCCAGCCAGTTTCTCGCCCAGGTAGACGCGGCAGCTGTTTATCACAACGCGTCAACCCGGTTTACCGACGGCGGCGAGTTCGGCTTTGGCGCAGAGATCGGCATCAGCACACAGAAGATGCATGCGCGCGGCCCCATGGGGCTTGAAGCGCTCACCTCGACTAAGTACCTCGTCCGCGGCACAGGGCAGATCCGCTGATCGATTGCGGTACGCCACACATTGACCAGGAAACTGGATAAAAGGAGGAATCACTATGGGAACCACTAACATCAGCACAGGCTTGCAAGCGTCGCGCATCGGGTTCCTCGGAGCGGGCTCGGTCGTCGAGGCCATTCTGGGTGGAATCCTCAAAAACAGCCTCGTTCCAGCCGGACAGATCTGCATTACCAACCGACGCAACGAAGAGCGGCTGTACGCTCTCTGCGATAAATACGGCACACAATCATCCACCAGCAGGGAAGAGCTTGTCCGTCAATCCGACCTGCTCATCCTCGCCATAAAACCTGCTGATGCAGAAGAAGCTTGCCTGCATTTGCGCGGCCTGGTCCGTCCCGATCAGCTCATCATTTCCGTCGTTGCCGGCGTATCCACCGATGTGATCCAGGGCTGGCTGGGCGTGGAGTGCCCGATCATCCGCACGATGCCGAACACTTCATCGGCAGTCGGGCTGTCTGTCACAGGCGTAGCCAAAGGCCGGTTCGCCACTGAGCAGCATCTGCAGCAAGCCTTGAGCCTGTTTGAATCGATCGGGACCGTGTACGTCGTTTTGGAAAGCGATCTGGACATCATTACCGGACTGTCCGGCAGCGGCCCTGCCTACGTATACTACCTCGTGGAAGCGATGGAGAAAGCCGGGGCCCAAGCCGGCCTGTCGCCGGATATCGCCCGTCAACTGACGATCGAGACCATTCTGGGTGCTGCCCAAATGCTCTTGCACACCCGTGAGGAGCCGGCTATCCTGCGGAAAAAAGTAACCAGTCCGGGCGGTACGACACAAGCTGGGATCGAAGTGCTGGAATCCTATCACTTTCAAGAAGCCGTTGTCTCTGCCGTCCTGCGCGCTGCAGAGCGGGCCCGTGAAATGGGCGCACAATATCAGTAATCCGCTCCCGTGGTATACTGATAGATAGCAGGCTTGTTCGCCAGCGACGACGAGTACCGCTGGAACAGGCGCGAAAAAGGAGGGTCGACATGGACATTTACGCTTTGTACGGAACGAGCGGCAGCGGCAAAAGTACGATCGCCCTCCAGCTTGCTCACAAGCTAGACGTTGAAGCCATTATTGATGACGGCATTCTCATCTATCAAGGGCAAAAAGTCGCGGGAAACTCGGCCAAATACGAAAAGACGAAAATCCAGGCAGTGAAACGGGCGATCTTTCACTATGCAGAACATGCGGATGAGGTCCGGCAGGCGCTTCGACGAATTGCGCCGGAGCGACTGCTCATTCTCGGCACCTCCCGTCGGATGATTACCCGCATTACGGAAGCGCTTGAGCTGCCTCAGCCAAAAGAGTTCATCTCGATCGAATCGCTCAAATCGACTGCTCAAATCGAAGCAGCCAAGTACGTTCGCGAAACACAGGGGAAGCATGTCATCCCCGTCCCGCGAGTGGAAGTAGAAAAGGACTTCTTTCAACGGATCATCTCACACGCTCAGCAAATCCTGTCCCCTAAAAAGGAAGTGATCGGCGAAACGACTGTCGTTCATCCGTCGTTTACCGGTGGACGGATTCACGTTCACGAGCAGGTGCTGAAAAAAATCGTGCAGATCACCTGCATGCGGTTTCCTGAAGTGACGCGCATCCAGCGAACCGTCTATACGTTTGAGGATTTGCCGCGATTTTCCGTCTACCTTGGCATGAAATTGCCCTTTGGCCAGTCGCTCCGCCCTACGCTGAGCGCACTGCAGCAGGCATTGTACGATGAAACGAGCTACTGCCTGAATATCGCTCCGGCTAGCATTGACATTTACGTAAATTCCCTCCAGCTCAAGGAAGCGGTCGACGCATAATCGCCGGTGGATTGCCCATTCTAACAGATGTATGAACATCATCTCTGATAGAGAAAGGGGAATTTCCATGCCACTCGGAACAATGGCACCGCCACGGCAAGCTCACGTTCCCATTCAAGCTCCACCGCGCGTCATCACGACAAAAGACGCGGCTTATTTAAAAGACATACTCTCCTGGGAGCTGCTCGCCTTTAAAAAGTTCGCGTTTTACGCCCAGCAAGTAACCGACCCGCAAGCCAAGCAGCTGCTTGATAAAGCGGGCCGGATGCACCAACGCCACTACCAAAAGCTGCTCACCCATCTGCAGGTTAACAACGTATCAGCCATGGCCAAAATCCCACAACCCCAGATGAGCCAATAAGGAGGCAGCGACATGTTAGACCAGATGAAAAATCAGATGAACCAGATGAATCAGCTGAACAGGCAAAACCAGCAAATGCCGAACACCAAAATCGCCAACCCGCCATCCAATGACGTGCCGCAAGTAAAAGGGCCGCAAATGAATGAACGCGATTTTCTCAACGACGGACTCAGCACGAGCAAGTATATGACTGACGGGCTGAATGTGGCCGTCCGTGAAATGAGCCATCAGCAGCTCTACGCTGACATGCTGCAAATTCTCGACGAAACGCATCAATGCGCTCGGGAAATGTACAACCTGATGTTCCAAAAAGGCTGGTACAAGCTCGAAGCCGAAGAACAACAGAAGCTTCAGCAGACGTATCAGCAGTTTAGCGGGTATTCCACGCAGTTTCCTTATCCTGGGTAAGCTCGGGCTTACATTTCCATCGACTTAGAAAACTTGGCTACGCCAAGTCTTTCGGCGTAGCCTTAGTTGCGCTT
>CAMIVR010000076.1 GCA_946402065.1 uncultured Brevibacillus sp.
CCTTTCGCGCATTCGTTGCAGACGTAGTCAAAGTGCGGAGTCGAGCCGCGAATGACGGCACCGAGAGTAATCACGGCGTCGTATGCGCCGGATTCGGCCATTTTTTTCGCGATCATGGGGATTTCAAACGCTCCCGGCACCCAGGCGATGGCGACATCGTCATCGGCCACACCGTGCCGCTTGAGCGCATCCAGTGCGCCGCCAACCAGTTTGCTGACGATGAACTCGTTAAACCGTCCGGCGACGATGCCAATCCGCAGTCCTGTTCCAATCAAATTCCCTTCCAATACACGTGCCATCTGACTTCACTCCTTGATTTATGGTAGCAAATGCCCCAGCTTTTCTTGCTTGGTCTGTAGATACCGCATGTTGTGCGGCTGTGCGGCCATCTGCAGGGGGATGCGTTCGACTACGCGCAGTCCGTATCCGCTCAAGCCGCGAATTTTCCGCGGATTATTGGTTAACAGCAGCATGTCGCGAACGCCCAGGTCGCGGAGAATCTGTGCGCCGATGCCGTAATCGCGCAAATCGGCGGGGAAGCCCAGCTTTTCGTTTGCCTCGACCGTATCCATCCCCTCCTCCTGCATCCTGTAGGCGCGCAGCTTGTTGATCAAGCCGATCCCCCGCCCCTCCTGGCGCATGTAGAGAAGAATCCCTTTCCCGGCCTGTTCGATCTGTCGCAGCGCGGTGTGCAGCTGCGGGCCGCAGTCGCAGCGAAGCGAGCCAAAAATATCCCCGGTCAGGCATTCCGAATGGACGCGGACAAGGGTGGGTTGATCCGGCGTAATGTCCCCTTTGATCAGCGCGACATGTTCTTTCCCATCCAGCTCATTCGTATAGGCGACAATACGGAAATCGCCGTACTCGCTCGGCAGGGTTGTTTCAACCTCACGTTTGACCAGACCCTCCGTCCCCATCCGATGCCGAATCAGCGCTTCGATCGAGATGATTTTCAACTGAAACCGTTCGGCGATCTGCTGCAATTCCGGCAGGCGTGCCATGGAGCCGTCTTCGTTCATAATTTCGCAGATGACCCCTGCCGGGAAGCTTCCCGCCAGCTTGGCCAGATCGACCGCTGCTTCGGTGTGGCCGGAACGGCGCAAGACGCCGCCGTTTTTGGCGATCAACGGGAATATATGCCCCGGTCGGCGGAAATCCTCGGCGCGTTTGTCCGCTTGCAGCATGGCGAGGATCGTCTGTGAGCGCTCAAAGGCGGAAATCCCGGTATGCGTGCTCACTTCATCGATGGAAACGGTAAAGGCCGTTCCCCGATTGTCGGTATTCACCGCGACCATTGGGGCAAGCCCGAGATTGTCTGCGTGCTCCTCGGTAATTGGTACGCAGACGAGCCCCCTGCCGTGTGTCACCATAAAATTGACCATCTCCGGGGTAGCCGCCTCGGCCAGGCAGACAAAATCCCCTTCGTTTTCGCGGTCCTCATCATCGACGACGATGATCGCCCGCCCCTGGCGCAAATCGTTCAAAGCATCTTCAATACGGCTAAACATATATAGCCCCCCTCTCCCGTAGCCTTTTTTCAAGCAAAGCCGTGTTCG
The DNA here is from genome assembly GCA_946402065.1 of uncultured Brevibacillus sp. Classification (GTDB taxonomy): domain Bacteria; phylum Bacillota; class Bacilli; order Brevibacillales; family Brevibacillaceae; genus Brevibacillus_D. The sequence continues at coordinate 1,557 of CAMIVR010000076.1, forward strand.
CGCAAGAAATCCATTCCCAGTGCAGCTGCACGCCCTTTTTCCTCCGCTGGCTTGGGCCAGTTGAGCAGGCGCTCCACATACTTGCCGATGACATCGCATTCGAGATTGACACGATCACCGACTCGTTTTTCCACGAGCGTCGTATGGGCCTGTGAGTGCGGGATGAGCGAGATGGAAAAAGCGGAATCCGTGACATCGACGAGCGTCAGACTGATGCCGTCCACACTGACCGAACCGTGTGGCACCATATACTTCAACAGCGCTGGCTCGGTGCCGATGTGAAACAGAACAGCATTCTCGACTCTTTGACGGGACGTAATGATACCCGTGCCGTCGACGTGTCCGGAGACGATATGGCCGCCGAAACGGTCGCCGACCTTGAGCGCTCGTTCCAGATTGAGCACATCCCCTCTCTGCAGCTGTCCGAGGGTAGTTTTTTTCATCGTTTCCGGTACTGCGTCAGCCGTAAACCGATTATGGGAAAACGACGTGACGGTCAAGCAGACGCCGTTAACGGCAATGCTGTCGCCAAGCTGAACATCCTCGAGCACTTTTTTCGCCTGGATCGTCAGCCTGCTGGCCAGCGAACTGCCCTGCACCTGTTCAAGCACTCCTGTCTCTTCGACAATTCCAGTAAACAGTGAACCCACCTCCTCAATATCGCCGGTCTATTCCCAGACGGGATAGCCGGTAATGCACAGATCGCTCGCATCGATCTGCGTCACTTCGATGTCAGTAAGCGCAATCGCCTCATCCATCAACGCAAAGCCATTGCCGCCAAACGGCGCGGGCGCTACCGAGCCGCCGATGAGCTTGAGCGACAGGAAGCTGATGAGCTTATGAATCGCCCGGGCTTGCAAAAACGCCCCGTTTACAGCCGCCCCGCCTTCGACGAGCAGCGAGGTGATTCCCCTGCTGCCAAGCGAGGTCAGCACTTGTTCAATGGATACATGGGTGTCCGGTTGGCGTTCATCGCTGCCGGCGACAACAATTACGTCCACCCCTCGTTTCAGCAGTGCCAGCCGCTTTTCTTGAGGCGCGCGGTCAGTCGTATAGATCCAGGTAGCTGCCAGGCCGTCAGCCACCACCTGCGCATCAAGCGGTGTCCGCAGGGTCGAGTCGAGGATAATCCGGATGGGCTGTTTGCCCGTCAGCTCTTTCCCGTCACCTGTCCGTGCCGTCAGGGCCGGGTCATCTGCGAGGACGGTACCGACTCCTACGAGAATGGCATCGTGCTGCCGTCTGAGCTGGTGGACCTGTGCGCGTGAGCTCTCTCCCGTTACCCAGCGGCTGTGCCCTGTCCGTGTGGCGATTTTCCCGTCAAGCGTGCTTGCAGTCTTAACCGTGACGAACGGTTTTTTCGCCGTGATGTAGTGAAAAAACACTTCATTGAGCCGACGCGCTTCCGCTTCCAGCACGCCGGTCGTCACGTCGCATCCGGCACCCCGCAGCATAGCGATGCCACGTCCGCCAACCAGCGGATTGGGGTCGAGCGAAGCTACGACGACACGGGCGATCCCTGCTGCGAGGATCGCTTCCGCACACGGCGGCGTACGCCCGTGATGGCTGCACGGCTCAAGCGTGACGTACAGCGTCGCCCCTTTGGCCCGATCGCCTGCCATCTGCAAAGCGTGCACCTCGGCATGAGGACCGCCTGCCTTGAGGTGAGCGCCCATGCCGACAATCGCCCCTTCGTTGACGACAACGGCTCCGACTACCGGATTGGGACTTGTCTGTCCATATGCCGCTTTGGCCATGTCGAGTGCGACCGCCATGTATGCCTGATCCTGTTCCTGCATCGAAAAAGCGCCCCTTTCCGGTAAAGAATGAAAAAACCCTCTCTCATCGCGAGGAGGGCAAGCCAAATAAGCCAACCGATGTCCATTTTTTTGCAAAATGAACGCGGAAAGCCGCTTTAACCTCCTCCCATCCGGACTGTACCGTCGGCCTTGGAATCGCACCAAGTCAGTCATCGCTTGTGCTGGCAAGCGATGAGTCGCGGGCTTTGGCGCATGCGTGCGCCATTACCGCCGGTCGGGAATTGCACCCTACCCCGAAGGCTTACACTGTGAAATTGTCGAGTGCCACTCCGATGATTCCCCTCCTTTGCCCAAAAGTCTGTGGCTATCCGGCAAAATGTCACCGACAGCCCCGTGAAAAACGCCAACGCCTTTCTCACGCAAAAAAAGCCCTGCTGCAAGTGTCAGGGCAATGGGAAATAAGCCTTGTCGGCATCATTTTTTTGCAAAACGGATTCCGAAAGACTACTCACCTTCTCCCATCCGGACTGTACCGTCGGCCTTGGATTTGCACCAAGTCAGTCATCGCTTGCGCTGGCAAGCGATGAGTCGCGGGCTTAGAACGTTTCCGTCATCACCGCCGGTCGGGAATTTCACCCTACCCTGAAGGTTAGTACGATTCAGTTTCCGTCATTATAGCACAGATTTTCCGGCTGTATGCACTTTTCCAAAAATGCCATAGGGTTTCACTGGATTCCATCGTGACTGACTGCATCGGGTCAGCCAATCGCGCCCCTGATCTTCAGGAAACGAGCTCTTTTTTAAACGCCTCGGTAAGCATGGGCACGACCTCGAACAGATCGCCGACGATACCGAAGTCAGCAATTTGAAAGATGGGCGCTTCCGGGTCTTTGTTGATCGCGATGATCACTTTCGAATTGGACATGCCGGCGACGTGTTGAATCGCGCCGGATATTCCGCAGGCGATATACAGGTCAGGCGTGACGACTTTGCCCGTCTGGCCGATTTGCAAAGCGTAATTGCAGTAATCGGCGTCACACGCTCCCCGCGAAGCCCCGACTGCGCCGCCGAGCACTGCGGCGAGTTCCTCCAACGGCTTGAAGCCATCTTTGCTTTTCACCCCGCGTCCTCCCGAGACGATCACTCATGCTGAGTTAATGTCATGAAGAGCAGCGTGCCCTCCCTTATGGCGGAGGGTTTTTTGCATGTCTTGTAACATTTCTTTGGCAAATTCGACTATAGGGGGTGTTGAAACAAAATAAAGCCGATAACGGAGGGAAGAATAATGAAACATTGCGTCAAACGTACCAACAAAGCGATGATTACGCTGTGCCTTGCCGGCGTACTGTCCACTACCCCACTCTGGGCGCAGGGGGAAATTCATGCTGCCAATGCGGGAATATCCGCTCAGTCTGTAACAGAAGCCCAGCTTAGCAAACCGGCGAAGCAAACGTTGGATAAACTGTACAAAAAAATCCCGGCACTGAAACCGGCGACCAAGGAGATTAGCACCAATCAGGATGATCGGGAGACATATCGAATCATCTTCCGGACAATCGAGAACAAGAAAGCCACGTTGTACGCCGATGCGGAAATCGACCGCAATAGCGGTACACTGCTTGCTTTTTCCATAGAGAATCCGTCCGCTCCGGAAACGGCGCCAGCACCGTCCGAAGCGATAGCCAAGCAAAAGGCGGAAGTATTTCTGAAAGAGATGCTGGGGAGCTCTTTTGGACAGTATCGACTGGACAAGGCGAACGTCGATCATGTGAGCTTTACCCGGTACGTAAACAACATCCCGGTAGCAGACGGATACGTGGTTGGCGTGAATGGGTCGGGGAGCATTCGTTACCTGAACGCGGTCAATCGAGCCACCGGCATCAACATGGATACAACAGCCTTTGCCAAGCCTGTGGATGTGATGACGAAAGCGCAGGCGGAGAAAGCCATGGTGTCACAGCTGCGCTTGATGTATCTGCCCAAAGGGAGAAGCGGTGCCGACCTGAAAACCTATGATTTGAAGTACAGGGATAACTTCGCGGTGTACCTGGATGCCAAGACAGGCAAGGAAGTGCAGACGGACACAAGCTATCAACGGACGCTCTCTCCGGTTATCGCGGTCAAACCGGGCGGCAAAAAAGTGATGGCCAAGACGCCGCAAGAAGCAGTGGCAGCACTGGCTGAGTTCGGGATCGACGTCAAGGGAGCGGTGATGAAACCAAGCTCTGTTCCGCCAGAGATGCTGAATGCCGGTGAGGTGGAGTACGAAGGAAAACAAGGGGACAAATATCTGCGCATCACCGCCGTTGCGGGGCGGGTCATCGGCTTTAATCTCGCCGATCCGAACAAGCGGTCAGAAGAAGCGAAGCTGACAAAGCAAGAAATGCAAGAAAAAGCGCTGGTCTTTTTGCAAACCTACCTGGATGAAGAGGTGACAGAACTGCGGATAGAAGAGCAGACACAACGGGAGAGCCAGCAAATGGATCCTGAGGTTGTCTTTTACCGTACTCATCAAGGTGTAGCGATTGCAAACCAGGGTTATACGGTTGCGTTTAATAAAGCGACCGGCGAGATCACGGGCCTGAAGATGAGTGTAACGGACGGAACGGAGACGTTTGCCGACGCAAGCAAGGCAATTTCGCCGGAAGCGGCCGCCGCCGAATACGTCAAACACAAGCCGTTGATGCTGCAATACGTCTTCCCGCAGGTGAATGGCAAAATACAGACAACCCCTGTTCTGGTCTACACGGCTGAGAATATGAATACAGTCGGAATGGTTGATGCCTTAACAGGGGCATGGACTAAGTAAAAAAGCTGCGCTCCTGACAGGCTAATAAGTCTGGAAGGAGCTTTTTTTGGTACCCCTTTAAAGGATCACGTTACGTGTTATTCAGTGAAAAAAGGAGCGCGATGGCTCCTTTCCTGATAATAACGGACTACGCTGTTTCAATGTCATTCGCTTCCCCCAGGCCGAAATGGGCGATCGCCTGTTCGCGCAGCTTGAATTTTTGGATTTTCCCCGAGGCGGTCATCGGGAACTCGGTGACGACCTGGACGAAATGCGGTATTTTATAGCGGGCAATTTTACCGTCACAGTAGGCTTTGACGTCTTCGGCAGCGAGTTCTTCTCCTTCGCGGACCTTGATGCAGGCTAGGACCTGCTCGCCAAATATTTTACAAGGCACGCCGACGACCTGCACGTCGAGGATTTTCGGATGGGTGTAGAGGAACTCTTCGACCTCGCGAGGGTAGATGTTTTCGCCCCCGCGAATGATCATGTCCTTCAGCCTGCCGGTTATTTTGTAGTAGCCTTCTTCGTCGACCGTCGCCAAATCGCCCGTATGCAGCCAACCGTCACTGTCGATCGTTTTGTAGGTCTGCTCGGGCATCTTGTAGTAGCCCTTCATCACCATGTAGCCGCGGGCGCACAGCTCGCCTTGGACGCCTGGCGGGACGATCTCTCCTGTCGTCGGATCAACCACTTTTATCTCGACATCCTCGTGAACCCGACCGACTGTTGTGACCCGGCGCTCGATACTGTCTTCCGCTCTGGTCTGGGTAATCACCGGAGAGGTTTCCGTCTGTCCATAGGCGATCGTAATGTCGCGGATGCCCATTTTGTCCACGACGTTTTTCATCACTTCGATCGGGCAGGGGGAGCCGGCCATGATTCCGGTGCGCAGCGACGACAGGTCGAAGTCGGCGAACGCAGGATGGTTCAGCTCGGCGATGAACATCGTCGGCACCCCGTACAGGGCGGTGCATCGTTCGGCTGCCACAACGGACAGGACGGTGCCCGGATCAAAGGCGATGACCGGCGCCATCGCCGCTCCGGTGGCAACGCAAGCCAGCGTACCCATGACGCAGCCGAAGCAATGGAAAAACGGTACGGGGATGCAGACCTTGTCATCCGGTCCGAGATTCATGCACCCGGCGACTTTGATCGCGTTGTTGACGATGTTGTTATGGGAGAGCATGACGCCTTTGGGGAACCCCGTCGTTCCCGAGGTGTACTGCATGTTGATGACATCGTCCGGCTGTAGCGAGCGCTGGCGGGCGATGAGCTCGGCGTCGTCGACCGTACTGGCCCGCTCAAGCAGGTCCGACCAGAGGAACATCCCGTTTTGTCGCTCCGTGCCGAGATAAATCACGTTTTTCAAGTGCGGCAGACGTTCTGCCTTCAGTTCGCCCGGTTGGCACGTATCGAGCTCCGGACATATTTCCCGGATCATGTCGAGATAGCTGGCTCCGCGATAGGAATCGATCAGCAGCAAAGTGGTCGAATCGGACTGCCGCAGCAGGTACTCCAGTTCGTGGACGCGGTAGCTCGTATTCACCGTCACCAGAACAGCGCCCATTTTCGCAGAAGCAAACTGGGCTGTTACCCACTCGGGGACATTCGTCGCCCAAATGGCAACGTTTTCGCCGGCCTGAATGCCAAGTGACATCAAGCCCTTTGCCGCCTGATTGCACACGCGCTGAAACTCCGCAAATGTGTAGCGCAGGTTGCGCTCTTGATAGACGACTGCCTCCTTGTCGGGGTAACGGGATGTTGTCTCATCGAGCAGATCGCCGATTGTAATGGAACGCAGGCTCATATCGGTTCACCTCATCAATTGTTTTTGATTTCCTTCGCTGGCCTATGCGAAGGGAGCAGGTTTTTTTCACTGCCGGGAAGAGTAAAACAGGGTTTTAGCTGGTATTCGCCAAAGTAGGTGAATTTCCCTGTTGGAAAAGACAGTAAAAGCGAAACATTCAAAAAAATGAATGGCCCGTACCGGAGAACAGCCGATAGGGGCCAGATTTGTCAAGAGCTTGAGGCTTTACACGCAGATCGGAGGAAGCTTGTCCTTCCACGGTCGTGCTTGTTCGAGCTGACCTGCTAATTGGAACAGCGTGGCTTCATCGGCGAACCGCCCGGCAAATTGCATCCCGATTGGCAGACCGGTACTGCTCCATCCGAGCGGGAGCGAGATAGCCGGTTGGCCGGTGGTATTAAACAGGTTTGTAAATGGGGCATAGGTGAAGATTTGCTCAGTCCACTGCTGTGCATCTACTCCCTCCGCGTTCGCGTTCAGCACGCCGAGCGGCAGCGGGGGATGAGCCGTAGTCGGCGACAGCAATACATCATAGTCGGTAAAAAACCGGCCTGCTGCTCTGGAAACCAGCGCCTGGATGTCCAGCGCCTCCAACAGCTCCGCTGCGGTTAGCGCTGCTCCGTATTGGTAGCAGGCCCAGCTCGTCGCTTCCAAATGATCCCGGGAAGGTGTCCGTTGCAATGCATGGGCTGCCCCGTTCATCATGCTGTGCAGGTTTGCCGTCCAGATCCGCAGCGTCGCCAGCATGTGCCGCTCATTGTCGATTTGCGGTGCAGCTTCTACCAGTTCATGGCCGAGATCGGAGCAGAGTTGAACGGTTTCGTTCAGGACCTTCAAGCAGTCCCGATCGACCGGAACCCCTGAGAGCGGCCGCGTCATGTAGGCGATGCGCAGACGCCTGGGTGGAGTGGATACTTCCTCCAGATACGGTCGTTTTGGCGGTTCGGCCCAGGCGTAGCACCCGGGGTCCGGACCTGCGACTGCGTCCAGCAGGGCGGCCGCGTCACGTACCGTCCGGGTCAGCGCAAATTCGATTCCCAAGCCATTCAACGGTTCACCGTAGTCGGGACCGGTGGGCACCCGTCCGCGCGTCGGTTTTAAACCGACCAGACCGTTGCAGGAGGCAGGAATGCGGATAGACCCTCCGCCGTCATTGGCATGAGCGATTGGGACGATCCCGGCAGCGACCGCGGCACCGGATCCGCCGCTCGAACCGCCCGCACTGTGATCGGGGTTCCACGGATTGCGCGTCGGGCCGTAGAAAACGGCTTCGGTCGTGGCGTTGTAGGCAAATTCCGGAGTCGTCGTCGTGCCGACCGTGACAAAACCTGCCTTGCGGAAACGAGCCATCAATTCGGTGTCATAGGGAAAGGTTAACCCTTTGGCGAGATGGCTGCCCATGCTCAGCGGAACGTCTGCCGCATGCAAGACAGCCTCTTTGATAAGGAAGGGAACGCCCGCAAAGGGACCATCCGGCAGGCCGCTGTCCAGCTCCTTTTCTGCTTGTTCATGCAAGACGCTGACAACTGCGTTCAAGTGTGGGTTCACTTTCTCAATACCTGCCAGTGCCGCGTCTTTCAATTCTCGCGGAGTAACCTCTTTTCGTCTGACCAAATCAGCCAAGCCCAGACCATCGAATTTTGAATAGTCCGATATTTTTGTCACTACGATCTGCTCCCCCTCTCAATTGGACTGCATTTTCTGTATTATCACAAAAGCGACTTGCCCGGACAATCACCAGAAAGGGCCATTTCTTCGCTCTGAATTGGAAGGCTTAGCAGTATTGTCCGGTAGCGAGCAGTATATTATAGTGATTGAAACGAATCGATTCAGGGGAGGGAACAGAACGTGCATCGGTCAAATAGAACCATTTCGAGTGCGGAGAGTGTCAAGATTCTCAAGCTGCTGGAAGCCATCCTCGTTCCGGCCGACCAGTTCCGTAAACAGGTACAGATTTCTCTGGCGCAAATACTCGGTTTGCACAGGTCGATTTTTTGGCTGGCGGACGCGCAAGGAAGGTTGATCGACCCCCTCCCTTACAATGTCGGAGATCGTTTGATGGACGATTATGTAAATCACTTTTACCAATTTGACGTGCTTCATCCGGAGAACATGAAACAGGGAATAGCCAGGGACGGTGTCCTGCAAATCGACGACATCCTGTCTCCTTCGGAATATGAAAAAACGGAATATTATAAATGCTTTATGTATAAATACGGCTACTACTACCAAATGGGCGTGTACTTTCAAACCGGGAACAAGCTGCTTGGCGCGATCGGAATGGCTCGCAGCCGAAATGAAAGGGCGTTTACGGCAAAGGATGCCAGAAGCTTGGAACTCATCGCGAAGCATATTGCCAAAGCACTGGCCGATCAATCTGTTGTGGCAGAAGCAGATGACCACAAACGACTGTTTGCAGCCCAAGCCGAATCATCCCCGGACGGGCTGATTTTCTTCGAGCCGCCGCTTCGGATCCACTACGCCAATTCGGCTGCCCGGGAAATTTGTGCCGCGTTGGTCGGGGAGCAGTGCCGGGGAAATCCCGTTGAATCGTTCATCCGCAACGTGCTTTCCATTCACTGGGGAAACTGGCACATGGGCTTGGAGAAGACGTTGGCAGCTTCCGCGCTGGACGAGGTGTTGATCCGAATTTTGCCAAGTCAACCTGTGGAGGGACAATTGGGAAACCATCGGCTGTATGCCATTCAGCTTATGCCTGAATCCGGTGCATGCCGTCTTGGGGCGGGGACGGGAGGAGACAGAGGGCTGTCGTATCAGTTGACCGCAAAAGAGCGGGAGGTGTATAGCCTGATCGCAAAGGGGTTGACCAATGCGCAAATTGCCGACCAGTTGTGCATCAGCCACAACACCGTGAAGCGGCACCTGCAAAATATTTATAAAAAAATGAACGTTCGCAACCGGACGGGCTTGTGCTACAAACTGAACGGCCGGAGATGATCTGCCTGTGGCGCGCCATGCAAGCGCAGACATCTCTCTGGGGGCGGCAGTCAGGTGAATTACCCGGTGGCTACGGCCAATTGAATCAAAGCAAACACCCCGAAAGCAAGGACAACCACTCCCGATGTTCGATTAACCCAGACGAGCAAGGTTGGATTGAACTGCCGGCGAAGCGTACTGATTCCAAGGCTCAACAGAAACCACCAGAGAGCGGAGCCTGCGAATACACCGAAAACGAGGGAACAGGCAGCTATGTAGTCGGTGTGCAGGGCAGATAACCCCAACCCGGCAAACATGCCCAGGAAGGAAAGGATCGTGAGTGGATTGGTCAGGGTCAACAGCAGCGTAGAGGCGTATGCCCCGAAAGAACTTCCGGTTTGGGCCGCCGCCGATTTCTCTGCCGGCCTTGCGAAAAATGTCTGTATGCCGAGGAAACAGAGAAAGAGGCCGCCGACTGCTTGAAATAACCATTGAAAACCGATAAAAAACCCGTGATCGCCGTCAAGCCGAATCCGGCAATGCCCGCGTAGATGCCGTCAGCCGTTGCGGCGCCCAAACCGGACAGAAAACCGCTTGCCCGCCCGTGGGCAAGCGTTCTGCGAATGCATAAAACACCGATCGGGCCGACCGGGGCAGCGATGGAGAACCCGAGAAGGATTCCCTTCAAAAGGAGCAGAATGCTCATCGTTCACCATACCTTTTCATTGGTCTGAAGAAATACTTCGGATGGCTAGAGCTCTTCTTTCCACGTGGAAAGGGTGACAATCGTGCTGGTTTTTACGACGCCCGCAATTCCTTTCACCGTATTTGTGATCAAAGCTTCCAGCCCTTTGGTTCCTGCAACCGCCACCTTCAGCAGGTAATCGTACTCGCCGGCGACATGATGACACTCCAAAACGTGCTCCGAGCGGGCAATCGCCTCTTTAAATCCGCTGATATGCTCCGTTTTGTCCAAAACGACGAACACAAACGCAACAAGGGTCAGCCCCAGCTCCTCTCTGTTCAGCTTTACTGTAAACCGTTCAATTACCCCCCGCTCTTCCAGCTTCCTGATCCGTTCGGCCACCGCCGGGATGGACAGGTGGGCGTGCTTGCTGATTTCCGAACTGGTCATACGGCTATTTTGCTTCAGCAAGTGAATGATTTTTTCGTCGATTTCATCCAATGCAGACCCTCCTTTGAACTGCTTTCATTATAGAAAAATTTCGTAACAATTAAAGACTTTATGGGAATTTATTAAAAAAATAATTTGTTTATCTGGCATCACAAAATTTTTAAAGTAAAAGATGGGTTGAATCAATCTCGTTCCTTAAAATTAAAAAAGGGGGGATCCTTGTAATCGGGATCCCCCAGTGCGTTCCTCCTCAAGAAATGGTGAGCACCTCATATTTCCCGGCCAGCTCCACAATGTGGCTCATGCCGCATCCAGGTGAAAGGGGAAAGGGAAAAGCTGTTGATATCCGGGTATCAACAGCTTTTTTCAGGCAAGCACATTATCGGTTGAACGTGAATACACCTTTGTCGAGCAGCTTGACATCATCGATGTAGACGTCCGGTTTGTTGACGATCAAATCAATGTGGACACCGGCATCGACCGTTCCGCCAAACGTCAGGTTGCTGCCAAAGGCCACGTGGATTGTCCCAAAAGCTTTCTCGTCCTCGAGGACAATCCCGATGATCCGCGCTTTTTCATTGGTGCCGATGCCAAACTCGCCGAGCATGCGGCCTTGCTGGTCGCCGAGCATCTGCAGCAGTTGTTCGGCGGCGGGCCCCTGGGCGTCGACGAGGCGGCCGTCTTTTACCGTCAAAACGAGCGGGGCGGCAATTTTGCCGATTCCGGCGATGGAGCCGTCGACGACGATTTGTCCATCGGCCGTGCCTTCTACTGGAGCAATGTACGCTTCACCGGACGGCAGGTTGCCAGACTCCCCGGGATTGACGTATACGCCGGTGCTGGGAACGCCGTTTCTGCCGCTGATCGAGAACGAAAGCGCCTTGCCGTCCTTTTCAATCCGCACGGTTTTGCCATCGGTCAGGTACTGAGTGACTTGTTCCGTGAGCTGCTGAACGATGGAGTAATCAGCAGAGACGGCACCCTCGACGAACATGTCGGCGGTAATGCCCGGCATCGTCGCCACTCGCGTTCCGTTGGCAGCGGCGTTTTTCCGCGCTTTCGTATGGGTGAGCGAGTGTTCGGTAATGCAGACGGCGACATCTGCCAGCTTCATCGCCTCTGCGATGGGGGCAGGTGGCTCCTGACCGGATTTTTCCCGTTCCTGCATCACCATTAGAATTGTTTCCGCTTCGAGCTGCTGTCCTGCCCGGTAGAGCGCTTCGGCCAGCTCTTTTTTCGCATCGTCAGTAACGATCAGCAGCACTTCCTGCGGCTTGACGCCTAAACAATTCTGCAGCAGGCCGCGGCTAATCTCGATCATCTGGGTATTCATATCACATCACGCCTTCTTTCTTCATGATAAAAGCTCGGCGGCCACTCTCGCTACGGTGCTTCTCGGCAGCACGACAGGGAGTCCGGTTGCCTCCCGGACTTTTTCTTTCATCGCCTGATTATAGCCGATGCAGTCGAGCACGATACAGTCGACTCCCTTTGCCTGAAGCTGTACCGCTGCTTCCTCGATGCCGTTGTCGACTTGATAGGGTGAGGCCGCGGCGAATTCAACGATTCGCTCCGCTGCCTTCCACTTGGCCCGCATGTCCTCGATTTGTTCGGCAAGCGGGAGAATCACGCCGAGCTTGCCTTTGGGCAGAATCGCCTGAATCACGTGATTCAGTACGCGGTCAGGAAAGAGCAGCGGGTGGTTGCTTTCAAACGCCGGAAAAGAGCCGGTGCAGGCGAGGATCGTCGTTTGGCAGCCTCGGTCTCCGAGCAGTTTGATTTTTTCCTGTAGCTTGCCGATGATCTTATGTTCAGCCAGCCGTACGGATGCCCCGCTGTTCAGCCGCGTAACCAAAACCACGTCCTCATCGCCGGGTTCAAGCAGCTTTAATTCCGCATCGGACAACCCGTCCAGGGCGCCCATTTCGATGACATCGACATGCGCGGGGATGAGCGGCATAATCTCCGGAGTCATGTCGACACGCGGCGATTGCCCGATGGTAAGTATTCCCATGTTTATCCTCTTCATCGACGATTCACTCCCCAAGCTGTATTTTCCACTCATTTTTATCCCTTTTACTTTACAAAATCAAGTGTATGTAAAACTTCACAATTTTTTCAGAGTATTTACACTTGCCATTTCGATTTGCTATAATCCCGTTATCGATTCAAATAAAGAACCATTGGTTCACTATTTGATGCAACTTACGAAATAGGGGGAATATTTGTGAGAAAAAGATTTGGTCCCAAACAGCTTTTCTCATCAGCCATGGTTGTGATGATGCTCGCCCTGGCCGGCTGTGGCGGCGGACAATCGACAACTGATTCCGGATCGTCGGGCACTTCCGGACAAACGACTCAAACTGGCAGTGAACAGCCGAAAGACGGCGGGTCGCTGACAGTGGCTCTCTCCGCTACACCGAAGACATTAGACCCGATCAAGTACACTGCCGTATATGAATCGAATGTCATGCGCAACATCGCGGACACACTGGTAGTCTACAATCAAGATTTGTCCAAAATCGAACCGTCGCTCGCAACTGAGTGGAAAGTTTCAGACGATTTAAAAGTTTATAATTTCAAGCTGCGCGATGATGTCTATTTCCAACCGGGCAAATTCCAGGAAGGTCGTAAAATGACGGCCGAGGACGTGAAGTACAGCCTGGAGCGCTCCGCCAAACAATCGGCGATGAACCGTTTGCGCGGAGTGGAGAAAGTGGAGGTCGTCAATGAGCATGAAGTGGCTCTGCATTTGACAGCACCAAACGCTGCTGTGCTCGCTGCCCTGACTGACGTCGGAAATGTCATTGTGCCGCGCGAAGAAGTCGAAGGATGGGGAGACGATTTCGGTCAACATCTCGTCGGTACAGGCCCGTTCACATTCGATAGCTGGGGCAAAGACGATTTCATTAAAGTAAAACGCAACGATAAATACTGGGGTGAAAAATCTCATCTGGACAGCGTAACCTTCAAATTCATCACAGACGGCAACATGATGACGAATGCACTGCGCTCCGGCGATATTGACATCGCTACCGATATCAAGGGCCAAAACCGCGCGATCATCGAGAAAGATGACAAGTTCTCGCTGCTGACAACACCGGGTCTGTCCATCTCGTACCTCGGCATGAACATGAAAGAAGGCCCGACCAAGGATGTCAAAGTGCGTGAAGCGATGTACAGCGCTACCGATGTAGCAGCGTTGATCAAAGGCGTCTACCAATGGGGCGGAGCGGATCAGTCGTTCCTGCCGCTGCCGAAAGGCTCCTGGGGCTATGATCCTTCCCTGGAAGCGGACGTACCGAAGTACGATCCGGAAAAAGCGAAAAAACTGCTCGCCGAAGCAGGTTATCCGAACGGCTTCAACACGGAAATTTACGTAGCGCAATCCCGCGTCCCGGAAGCAACGATCTTTGCCACGCAAATGAAAGAAAATCTCGGCATCAATGTGGAAATCAAAACGGTTGAGTGGGGAACATTCAGCGACATCGTCTCCAAAGGCAAAGCGCCGCTGTACATTGCCGGTTGGACATGGTATCCGGATCCGGACTTCTTCCTGTTCCAAATGTTCCACAGCAAACAAATCGGTGCACTCGGAAACGGCTATGGCTTTAACAATCCGGAAGTAGACAAGCTGCTGGATCGGGCTACCGGTGAAACGATCGATGAACAAAAACGCAAAGAGCTGTATCAACAAGCACTCAAGCTGATCGTCCAGGAAAGACCGCGCATCGAGCTGGGCAACATCGACATCGTTGCAGGGATTTCGAAAAAAGTAAAAGGCTTCAACGTAAAAGCAGACAGCTCAATTGTCATCGCAGGCGGCGGAACAAACGTCTGGCTGGACAAATAAACCGGCCATGACGCACTTCAGCCCGCAAGCCCTCTTAGACAGGGAGGAGATGTAGTTGCTTAAATTAATCATCAAACGACTGATCGACTTAATCCCCACCTTTTTCGTCGTCGCAACCACCGTATTTATCATCACCCGTTTAATCCCTGGGGATCCGGCAGCAATCATGCTGGGTCCTCAGGCCTCTGTTGAGGACATTAACCAGCTTCACGAAAAGCTCGGCTTGAATGACCCGATGTACCTCCAGTTTCTGCACTACTTGGGCGATTTGCTGACCGGCGATCTCGGAACCTCGCTCAGCTACAACCAATCCGTCTTGTCCTTAATTCTTGAACGCTTTCCCAATACGCTGCTCCTGGCCGGGTTTGCCCTGGTCATCGCCCTTGTCATCGGCATACCGGCAGGGATTATTTCCGCCACGAAGCAGTATTCCGCCTGGGATTACGGCGTCATGATTTTCTCCCTGATCGGGGTATCGATGCCGATTTTCTGGCTCGGGGTCATGCTCGTGCTCCTGTTCAGCGTCGGTCTTGGCTGGCTGCCGTCGACCGGGATGGGCTCGTGGAGCGATGGCGCGATGGATGTGCTGAAGCATTTGATTTTGCCCGGTATTGCGCTGAGTACGATTCCGATGGCGACCTTTGCCCGGATTACCCGTTCGAGCATGCTGGAAGTGGTCAAGCAGGACTACATCAAAACAGCGCGGGCCAAAGGGCTGCTGGAGTTCGTCGTCATTTGGAAGCACGCCTTGAAAAATGCGCTGACGCCGCTCTTGACCGTCCTCGGGATGCAAATTTCCATGCTGCTCGGCGGAGCGGTGCTGACCGAGACGATTTTCAGTTGGCCGGGCATGGGCAGGCTGGTTGTCGACGCGATTGAACATCGCGACTTCATGGTGGTACAAGGAACGGTGCTGTTTATCGCGGTCATTTTCGTCCTCGTCAATTTGTTTGTCGACATCCTGTACACCGTGGTAAATCCGCGCGTCAATCTATCCGGCAAAGGAGGGAACTAGCTCGTGCAAATCAATCAGGAAAACTCTGTCGCATCAGCCGCGCCTGTTTCCCTCAACAAAAAAAGCAACGATAACAGCGTGTGGAGACGGCTTTTGCGCAACAAGCTGGCGACTGTCGGCCTCGTCATCATCGCGTTGATGGTCATTGCCGCCCTGTTTGCGCCGCTGCTCTCTACCCACGACCCGAACAAGATGGATTTGACCAAGACGCTGCTTGAACCGGGCACAGACGGACATTTGCTCGGCACGGACAACTACGGCCGCGATTTGTACAGCCGGATCATCTACGGAGCGAGGATCTCGCTAATCGTCGGGATTTTTGCCGTCGGACTCGGCGGACTGATCGGAACGGTGCTGGGCTTGCTCTCCGGCTACTACGGCGGCCGCATTGATGCGGTCATCATGCGGACGATGGACGGCCTGTTCGCTTTTCCGTTTATTTTGTTGGCGATTGCGCTGATGACGGTGCTGGGGGCAGGGTTAGTCAACGTTATTATCGCGATCGGGATCGCCAATATTCCCGGGTTTGCCCGAATCGTCCGCGGACAAGTCCTGTCGGTCAAGGAAGAAGAGTACATCGAGGTCACTCGTTCACTCGGGGCCAATGACTCGCGGATCATTTTCAGCCATATCCTGCCCAACTGCATGGCACCGCTGATCGTCTACGCCACGATGAACGTAGCGGGAGCGATTATTTCCGAAGCCGCCCTAAGCTTTCTCGGCTTGGGAATTCAGCCGCCGACAGCATCATGGGGCAACATCCTGAAGGATGGCAAGGACTTTCTCGTGCTTTCTCCGCACATGGCAACTTTTTCGGGGTTAGCGATCCTCCTCTCCGTGCTCGGGTTTAATCTGCTCGGCGACGGGCTGCGCGATGCCCTCGATCCAAAAATGAAGCTGTAGCATGGAGGTGATGGAAAGTGGCACAGCCAGATGTATTGCTAAGTGTGAAAGATCTCCAGGTCTATTTTTATTCCTCGGGTGTCGTGAAGGCCGTTAACGGTGTAAGCTTCGACCTCAAGCTCGGAGAAACGATTGGAATCGTCGGCGAATCCGGATCGGGGAAGAGCGTTACCGCTACGGCGATTTTGGGCCTGATCCCCTCGCCGCCGGGAAAAATTGAAAATGGCAGCATTTTGTTTGAAGACAAGGAATTGACCAAACTGTCCAGCCGGGAGATGCGGCAGATTCGCGGAAATGAAATCTCGATGATTTTCCAGGATCCGATGACGTCGCTGAATCCGGTCTACACGGTCGGAAACCAAATCATGGAAGTCATTCGCCTGCATCAAAAGGTGGGGAAAAAGGAAGCGGAACAGCGTGCGGTGGAAATGCTGCGCCTGGTCGGCATTCCTGAACCGGAGCGGAGGCTGAAGCAGTATCCGCACGAATTTTCCGGCGGGATGCGCCAACGGGTAATGATTGCGATTGCTCTGGCCTGCAATCCCAAGCTGTTGATCGCCGACGAACCGACGACGGCACTGGATGTGACCGTTCAGGCGCAAATCCTGCAGTTGATGAAAAACTTGCAGGACAAGCTGCAGACGTCGATCATCATGATCACGCACGATCTGGGTGTCGTCTGGGAGAACTGCCACAAAGTTCTGGTCATGTACGCAGGCAATACCGTCGAGTACGCCTCAGTCGAAGACCTGTACAGAAAGCCGCTGCATCCGTACACATGGGGGCTGCTCGACTCGCAAATCAAGGCCGAGACGAAGGAGCAGACCAGGCTGTCCTCGATTCCGGGCAATCCGCCTGACTTGCGCCAAAGCATCAACGGCTGTCTGTTTGCACCGCGCTGCAAATACGCCAAAGAGAAGTGCTTCAGTGACAGGCCGGCGTTGCTTGAGGTTGAGCCGGGCCACATGGTCGCATGTCATTTCCAGACGGCGGCAGAACGTCTCGTCAGGGAAGGGGGAGAGGGAAATGAGTGAAGCCATTCTACAGGTGAAGGGATTGAAAAAACACTTTCCTGTAAAGGACAATTTGCTGTTTTCCAAGCCTTCGAAATTTGTCAAGGCAGTCGATGACGTCAGCTTCGACGTGTACAAAGGGGAAACGCTCGGAATTGTCGGCGAGTCGGGCTGCGGCAAGTCGACGATGGCCCGCCTGGTTACCCAGTTGATTCGGCCGACCGCCGGTTCGGTGTTGTTCAAAGGGAAAGATTTGGCGACTCTGCCGGAAAAGGAAATGAAGAAAGAGCGCAAATCGATTCAGATGATTTTCCAAAATCCGTACGCATCGCTTGACCCGCGCAAGACGGTGGAGCAGCTGATCATGGAGCCACTGGTCATTCACGATGTCGGCACCAGGCGGGAACGGGAGCAGCGGGTAAAAGAGCTGCTGGAGGTAGTCGGATTAAGCGAGTATCACGCACAGCGCTACCCGCACGAATTCAGCGGCGGCCAGCGTCAGCGGATCAACATCGCCCGCGCACTGGCATTGAACCCGGACCTCGTCATCTGCGACGAATCGGTTTCCGCCCTGGACGTGTCGATTCAGGCCCAAGTAATTAATCTGCTGAAGGATTTGCAGAGCAAATTTCAGCTCACCTACATGTTTATTTCCCATGATTTGAATGTTGTCCGGTACATCAGCGATCGCATCGCCGTGATGTACCTGGGGAAAGTCGTCGAGCTGGGAACCTACGAAGAGATTTACCGCTCACCGCAGCACCCGTACACGCGGGCCCTGCTGTCAGCCGTTCCCAAGGAGAGCCCGTTTGAACAGAAAGAGCGCATCATCCTCTCAGGTGATGTGCCGAGCCCGATGAATCCGCCGTCAGGATGCCATTTTCACAAACGCTGTCCGTATGCAGTGGACAAATGCAAGAGTGAAGCTCCTGTTCTGCGCGACTTCCAGAATGGGCACATGGTTTCCTGCCATTTGTTGGGGGAAGTGTAGGAAGGGTACAATCGATCGGTCCAAGTGAACCAGTAATAATAGAAGAAATGATGCACGCCATCAGGATTGACAGAGTGGAGGTAAAGTCATGTCGTTTAAACACGTTTTGGAAATGTATGATTTGCTGGATAGTTCGTTTACGAGCGGGAATGCGGTGAAGCAGTATTTTGCCGAGCGCAATTTTCACAACGTTGAAGTACAGACTGTACAGGGTGACAAAGGCAAAACGGATTTTATTAAAGTGACGGTTCCCGGGAAGAACGGGAAAAGCAGTGGCGGCAGTGCGCCGACGCTTGGTGTCGTCGGTCGCCTGGGTGGTTTGGGAGCACGCCCGGAACGGATCGGGTTTGTGTCAGACGGCGACGGTGCCCTGGCCAGCTTGTCGACAGCGGCCAAACTGGTCGAGATGCAGCAGCGGGGCGACGTCCTGGCCGGAGATATCATCCTGACCACCCACGTCTGCCCGGATGCGCCAACCCAGCCGCACGATCCCGTACCGTTTATGGATTCGCCCGTTGATATCCTGACGATGAATCAATACGAGGTAACGGCCGAGATGGACGCTATTCTGTCCGTCGATACGACAAAAGGGAACATGGTCGTCAACCACAATGGCTTTGCGATCAGTCCGACAGTCAAGGAAGGCTACATTTTGCGCATCAGCAACGATCTGTTGGAAATGATGAAGCAGACGACCGGCAGAATGCCTGTTACGTTTCCGATTACGACACAGGATATCACTCCTTACGGCAATGACCTGTACCACATCAACAGCATTTTGCAGCCGTGCGTGGCGACGAACAGCCCGGTAGTCGGCGTAGCGATTACGACAGAGGTTCCCGTTGCCGGCTGTGCGACAGGGGCGACGCATCTCACCCACGTCGAGCAAGTGGTTCGGTTTGTCATTGAAGTGGCGAAATTGTACGGAGTGGGCAAGTGCTCATTCTACGATGAACAGGAATTTGCTTTGATTCAATCACTGTACGGTAAAATGAACCATCTCCAAACACTGGATGGAAAGGTGAAGTAAGATGAGCGATCGAGAACGCGTAAGCGCATTGAAGGATCAAGCAATTGCCGCTGTTGAGGCCAATCGGCAGGAATTGATTGAGCTAGTCTGCCGACTGATTCAATTTCCAAGTGAAAACCCTCCCGGCGACTCCACGCCGATCAGTCAGTATATCGCCGACTACCTCGGCACGTTCGGGATTGAAACAGATTGGCATGAGGCAGCTCCGAACATGTGGAACCTGATTTCCCGGATCGGGCAGCCGAACAAGGACAATACGCTGATTTACTGCGGACATACCGACGTCGTTCCCGCAGGTGATCGGGCCAAGTGGGAGTTCGATCCGTTTTCCGGAAAAGTGCAGGACGGCTGGATTCTCGGGCGCGGTGCCAGTGACATGAAGGGCGGCTTGGCAGGAATCATCTTTGCCATGACGATCCTCAAGCGGTTGAATATTGAGCTGCCCGGCGAACTGGTGCTCGCCATCGTTCCCGACGAAGAAACAGGCGGGGAGCTTGGCGTGCCGTGGCTTCTGGAACGCAAGCTTATCGCCGGACAGGGCTGCATGATTGCCGAGCCGTCTTCTCCGCTCCATCCGACGCTTGGACAAAAAGGCGCCTGCTGGTTTAGAGTCACGGTAAAAGGGACGCCGGCCCACGGTTCGCTTGCGCCCATTGCCGGGAAAAGCGCCATCCTCGACGCCATCCGTGCGATAGAGGCGATTCGCAAGGTCTGGGACTACAAGGTGAACATTCCGGAGCAGATGAAGCCGATCATTGAAATTTCCAGGGTATATATGGAGGAAAACGAACGTATCGAGTATAAAGAAATACTGGAACGTATTTCTGTGAACATCGGGACGATTCACGGCGGAACGAAGTCAAACGTGGTCGCAGACACATGTACGGTCGAAGTGGATTGCCGCCTGCCCTTTGGCATTACCGGAGACGAAGTCCTGGCTTTTGTGCACAGCGAGTTGAAAGCGTTAGACATCGACTACGAGCTGGAAACATTTGGCTTCCGCAGCAATGCCAATTACACCGACCCGCAGGATCCGGTCTGCCGGGCGATTGTCGACAACATTTCCTACGTCACCGGCGACCGCGCGTACGGCGTGCTGCAGTGGGCGAGCAGCGACGCCAGACACTTCCGCGATTACCATATTCCTGTATTGCAATACGGTCCGGCTTACCTGCCGAGCATTCATAATTTTAATGAAAAGGTGCTGGTTGAAGATGTGATTCGCTGCGCGAAAGTATATGCAGCCGCGGCGATTGATTTCCTCAACCAGAGCTGAATGAACAATAAGGAGAGTTGTCCGTGTTAAAAACGTTGGATCTTTCACTCAAAATTTTGCTTTGCTTTACAAAAGAGAAGACTTCCTGGGGAGCGCGCGAGCTGGCCAAAGAACTGGGGATTAGCCATGCCAACATCTATCGGATTCTCACGACTTTTGAGGCAAACCGGTTTTTAGTGAAAGATCCGGAGACGAAAAAGTTTTCACTGGGCATCCGGTTCTGGGAGCTGGGACTGTTGACATACGATTCGCTGCATGTCGGCAAGCTGTTTCGCCCGATTATGCAAAAGCTGATGGAGTCGACGGGAGAGTCCGTGTTTCTCACCAGCCTGGATGACCGTGAAGGTTTAACACTGGATGCGCTGGAGCCCGATAACGTAGTCAAATACTCCGTCTCCATCGGCAGTCGGGCTCCACTCTATGTCGGAGCGTCATACCGGACGATGCTGGCCTATCTGCCAGAGGAGGAAGTCGAGCGGATTATCGGCTCGGGCCTGGTCAAGTACACTCCGAAGACGATTACGAATCGGGAGGCGCTGTATGCCGACCTGGCGGACATTCGGAAGATAGGCTATGGCCGCAGCGACGGCGAGTACACCCCCGATGTCGTCGCACTGGCCGTGCCGTTGTTCGATTATCGCGGCAAAATCATGGCTTCGCTCACGGTTTCCGGGCCGAACTACCGATTGACGGAAGACAAAATCGAACACTGCATCGACATGCTGAAAAAAGCAAAAGCCGAAATAGACGACATAGTCACCAAATACCAGTTGGATTTGTCACGCTATTTTATCTCTGCGTGAAGCCGGCTGTCTGAAGGGAACGATCATGATGCTGGAACAAATGTATCAGCGCTTGCGTGAACTGTATCCGGAAATGGTTGAACGAAGAAGACACTTTCACATGAATCCCGAGCTGTCCTTTCAAGAAGTGAACACGCCGGCGACGATTGCCGAATACTTGACGAGTCTGGGGATCGAAGTAAAGACGCAAGTCGGCGGGAATGGCGTAGTCGGCTACATTCGCGGCGAGCTGCCGGGCAAGACGGTAGCGCTGCGGGCTGATTTCGACGCCCTGCCCATCCAGGATGAGAAGGACGTGCCGTATAAATCACAGGTTCCCGGCGTCATGCACGCGTGCGGACATGACGGGCATACCGCTACATTGCTTGCCGTAGCTACGGTCTTGCAGGAAAACCGCAAGCAGTTGAAAGGAACCGTTGTGCTGATCCACCAATTCGCCGAAGAACTGGCGCCAGGCGGAGCAAAGCCGATGATCGAGGCCGGCTGCCTGGACGGTGTGGACGCTATCTTTGGGACACATCTTTCCTCCAGTTTTCCGGTAGGAGATATTGGCTATCGCTCCGGTCCGCTCATGGCGGCCTCCGATAAATTCACGATCGAGCTTCAGGGAAAAGGCGGTCATGGAGCGGCACCACAAGAGACGATTGATCCGATCGCCGTCGGAGCCGTCCTGATTACCAACCTGCAACAAATCGTCAGCCGCAGAATTAATCCGCTGAAGCCTGCGGTTGTTACTGTCGGCTCTTTTCATGCCGGGGAAGCGTTTAACGTCATCGCCGATACGGCGACGATTCAGGGAACGGTCAGAACGTATGATCCGGACGTACAGGACACGATTATCGCCGAGCTGGAACGGGTGATCAAAGGCACATGCGAAGCGGCGGGTGCAACGTATCGGTTCGACTACGCCAAAGGCTACCCGGCGCTGATCAACCATCCGGCGGAAACCGCGCTGTTGGTGGAAGCGGCGAGACAGACTGTGGACGAGGCCAACCTGTACGAGATCGAGCCGATGATGGGCGGGGAAGATTTCGCCTACTACCTGCAGCACGTGCCGGGAACGTTTTTCTACACCGGAGCACGCAACGAGGAGCTGGGTGCCAGCTACCCGCACCACCATCCCAGATTTGACATTGATGAACGAGCGATGCTGGTTGCCGCCAAGGTCATGGTGACTGCGGTCGTCATGTACCTGGAACAAGACAGCCGGGTGTGAAGCTGACGTGTGGACAGCACACGAGGAATCTATTCAGCGAGAATCGCCAAATAGGGAGATGAAGCCTGTGGGAACCGTTAAGCGACCGGTCGTACCTGAGGATTTACTGAACATGAAGTTCGTCGGTGATGTGCAAATATCACCGGATGGAAGTCAGGCGCTCTACGTCAAGACAGAGGTAAACGGCGAGCAGAACGGGTACTGCTCGTCGCTCTGGCTGACGGCGTTGACAGATGAAGGCTGCCCGTTTACATATCCGCAGCCGGAAGCTTTGATTAGGGATTACAGCCCGCGCTGGTCGCCGGACGGGCAAATGATCGCATTTCTCTCCAACCGCTCCGGCAGCAACCAGCTTTGGCTGATCGCAAGCAACGGTGGAGATGCCCGGCGGATTACCGACTGTAAAAACGGCGTGCAATCGTTCGTCTGGTCCCCGGATGGACAGCGGATCGCATTGCTCGTTCAGGACAATCGCCACGAACGGGCCGACAGCGATGTCAAAATCGTCACCAACCTCCGCTATAAACACGACAACAAAGGGTTTCGCGGCCACCATTTGAACCATATTTGGGTGCTGGAAATCAAGACGGGTGCGGTTAAACAGGTCACATTCGGCGATTGGGAGGACATCGATCCGGTCTGGTCGCCCGACAGCAAGTCGATCGTGTTCATTTCCGATCGATCGGATACACGAGAGCTGCGCCATATCCCCAGTCTCTGGCGGGTGGATGTGGACAGCGGCGAGTGTACGCTGTTAACTGCGTGCCAGGGCTTTACGCTTGCCCCGGTCTTTTCGCCCGACGGGAAGTGGATCGCCTATTTTGACCACGAGTACGGGGAGACCAACGCCGCCAATGATGAAGTCTGGATCGTTCCGGCAACGGGTGGTGACGCCCGCAAGCTGACCGGTACACTGGACCTTTCCACAGCCAACTACATCGGTACGGACGTGAAGTGGGACAACGGCGTTCACCGACCGGTCTGGTCGGCGGACGGCCAATGTATTTACTTCCTGGTGAACAACGGCGGCAACAGCTGGGTCTACAAGGTGGCAGTGCGCAGCGGAGACGTGGAACCGGTCATTACCGGGAAACAGTTGGTGATTACTTCGTTTCAAATTCACGAAGGGGCCAGCCCGAAAATCGTCTACGTCGGGGCGCATCCGCACAGCAGCGGCGACATTTATGTCAGCGAGCTCGTCTTCGGTGCCCAGCCGAAACAGCTTACCGATTTTAACCGGGCGCTCTACGACGAGCTTGCGCTGGCTTCCCCCGAGCGGATCGTCTTCAGCGGGGCCGATGACTGGGAGATTGAGGGCTGGATACTGAAACCGCCGCATTTCCAGCCGGGAGCCACATACCCGCTCGTCTTGGAAATTCACGGCGGGCCGCACACCTGCTACGGCTATATGCTGAACCACGAATTTCAAATGCTCGCCTCGGCCGGATACGTCGTCCTCTACACGAATCCGCGCGGCAGCCAAGGGTATGGCAAAGCGTTTGCCCGGGCCGTGCTCGGGGACTGGGGCGGCAAGGACTACGAGGATTTGATGAGAGCCGTCGACTACGCCTGCACGCTTGATTACGTCGACAACGAGCAGCTGTTTGTCACCGGCGGCAGCTACGGCGGGTATATGACCAACTGGATCGTCGGCCATACCGACCGCTTTAAAGCGGCAGTTACACAGCGCAGCATCTCCAACCTGTACAGCATGTAC
>CAMIVR010000077.1 GCA_946402065.1 uncultured Brevibacillus sp.
TCGGAGCCCTTTTCACGTTTTCAAAGAGTCGTACTTTCGAAATTCAGGTTTAATTTTTTTAATGGCATACACTATTTGTTTATTTTCCAAAGGGCTGGGGCCGATCCATTACCGATGATGAATGATGAACTCCATCATCCGGGCATCAGGGCCAAAATGAGAGGCGCCTTTCATTCCACTATAACAATGACCGAGTAACCCACCTCCGCTGCCATTATATATGACACACGATTCACCGTTGTCTGTCGCGGCAAATAAGCTGGTAAAATGTTTTCTATTTTTGGTTTCGTCATTTTCCACGCTCTGATGATGACGATTCCGAATCGCTCTGAATGTCAGCCCTGCTCCTCATGCGACGAGAAGAAAGCCTATTGTCAAGCCTGTTCGGAAGCTTAGCCGCTTTAAGCACAATCTGCTCCATACTAATAATACGTCATGCCTGTTACAAAGTAAGCTCAACCTTGGCATCATGTTTCAAATTTTACATGCGGGAAAGGAAAGAGTATGATAAACTCCATTTTAGTTCCGTCATTTCCTTTGATCACGGATTTTGCGTCATGCCAAATTGTCCCATCCAGGCTTCCTCCTTTCCGGGCCTCCTTTTTGTTGTACATTCTGTTTGATGGTCTCAGGAGCACGTATGGTTACGGGAATGGTTGACGATAAAAACAAAATTGATGGGGTATGTAATCCATGTTGGGTAACGTGCAAGCTTGGCTGGAAAAACGGTCACCTGCCCAAGTAATTACCGGTTATTATTTACTGGCAGTACTAATAGCGATTCTATTATTCAGTATCCCGGCCGTGCATAAACCCGGGGTTGAAGTGTCTTTTATTGATACCGTCTTCACAGCTGTGAGTGTGGTAAGTGATACAGGTTTGACTGTATTTACGATTTCGGAAACATATAGTGCATTTGGATATTTTGTCATTATGCTCGTCCTGCAATTTAGCGGGGTGGGCATTATGGCGATGAGCACATTTTTCTGGATGCTTCTGGGCCGAAAAATAGGCTTGCGGGAACGTCGCCTGATCATGGTTGACAATAATCAATTCGCATTATCGGGACTCGTTAAATTGGTAAAAGACATTCTCAAGATGATTCTCCTAACAGAGCTGATCGGGGCACTCATTTTTGGCGTTCATTTCCTGAAGTATTATCCGACCTGGCAGGAAGCATTTCTTCAAGGCCTGTTTGCATCGGTCAGTGCGACAACAAACGCTGGGATGGATATCACGGGGCAATCCCTTACGCCTTTTGCAGACGATTACTTTGTACAACTGATAACGATTATGCTGATCATTTTTGGGGCAATTGGTTTCCCTGTATTAATTGAAGTGA
Source organism: uncultured Brevibacillus sp. (assembly GCA_946402065.1). Taxonomy (GTDB): domain Bacteria; phylum Bacillota; class Bacilli; order Brevibacillales; family Brevibacillaceae; genus Brevibacillus_D. The sequence continues at coordinate 1,343 of CAMIVR010000077.1, forward strand.
AGGCGTTTTTATTCAGGAAAAGGCTGCTGCTTGAACATCCTTTCCGCTTTTCCCTGTTTGCAAAGTTGGCGACATTTACGTATGCCATTCTCCTTGTAATTGGAACAATCCTGATTTTTTTATTTGAATATCAGCATTATTTTAACGGTTTGCCGTGGCATAAAAGCTTTTTCTATGCCTTCTTTCAAGCGGCCACGACGAGAAGTGCCGGGCTTACAACAATGGATATTACCGAATTTTCGCTGCCGACACTGCTGTTGATGAGTATTTTCATGTTTATTGGGGGATCTCCCAATTCTGTAGGCGGGGGAATTCGGACAACGACCTTTGCTTTAAATATTCTCTTTATTTATCACTTTGCCAAAGGGAACCGGGAGATCAAAGTCTTTAATCGAGAGCTTCATCAGGAAGATATTTTGAAATCGTTGGCCATTACGCTTTTAGCGATTGTCATGTGCTCGATATCGGTCATTGCCATAAGTATTTCTGATAACCAGTTTCAGCTGATTAATATATTTTTGGAAGTTTGCTCTGCCTTTGGCACAGTAGGCTTATCTACGGGGATTACTCCGGAGCTTAGCATTTTTTCGAAATGCATTCTCATGGTTTTGATGTTCATCGGCAGAATCGGTTTGACTTCTTTCTTGTTTATCATTGGCGGCAAGCAAAAGAAAGCACGGTTCCATTATCCAAAAGAAAAAGTGATTACGGGGTAAAAAGCCAAAAAATCCAGAGACCATCGAGGGGCTCTGGATTTTTTATTTTGCACAAATAGCGGCCTTTTCCAGTTTCTACACCGACAAGTTAGTTGAGTAACCCAATTCCTAGCAGGACCCCGCTTCTGAAACAGCCCTCGTTTCATTTTCTCTTGATGTCGTTTACCGCTTCTTCCTCGCGGACAAGAACCCGATTGTAGACAGGACGACTAAACCGGCAGCACAATATACGTTGATAAGCACTTCCTGATTCCCCGTTCCCCAATACAGCAGTCCGTTCAAGACCAATGAAGCGACGCAAAGCAAAAATGCCCATTTTAGTACTTGATTCATCGACGATCTTCTCCTTCCGTTCAGCTACTTTAGCACGTCGACATGCTCGATGTTACGGATCGACATATACGCGACGGCCGCGCCGAGGAGTGCCAGTCCAATCGGCACAGCAATGACGGAGTATAAGGTGAAGCCGTCGATGTTCTGGCAGACGAGCACCACGACGATGATCGACGACACGATGGTGGCCGCGCCGGAATGCTTGCGCATGCCGAAGTACAGCGGAATCAGGCTTACGAAGCTGGTCGCCAGCGCGCTCATGGCGACCGTCAGCAGCGCTTTGGCAGCAATGACCCACGTGAACGGCTCCAGAACGACGGACGCGAACAGATTCAATACATAAAAGCCAACGCCAACAAACAGGTTCGCCACAATATCAGCCACGAACGTAAACAGCACGACGACGAGCAGCTTGGCCGCGATGAGCTTTTTGCGATTGATCGGGTACATGAACAGCACCGTGATCGATTTGTTGCGGAACTCGTCAATGACAAGCCGTGAAATGAGCACTGATGCAAACACGATATACGTTCCTCGGACGAACGTATCAATGACGGAGAACGCCATGTCGTAACCCGTAAAAGGCATCTCATTTTTAATTTCCGAGTCTAGGCTGATCAAGCAGATTAAACCTAACATCACGATGTTGGCGATCATCGCCGCACGAATATAAGACCCTATGCGAAACTTGTACATTTCGAGCTTCATGAGCTTAAGCAATGACGCCACCCCCGTTCAGGATGGACAGGAAATAATCCTCGAGCGACCCTTTTTTCTTATGAACCGCTTCGATTGCGACATCGTGCAGCACCAAAACCTTCATCAGCTCGCTTTGCGGAATACGGCAATCGTAAATGCGGATTTGTCCTTCGTCGGTGACGCGAACATTGGATATATGCAAATGATTTTCAAGCACAAAAACCGCTTTACTGCTTTCGTTCGTCGTGATTTCGATATATTCCGCCGTTTGCTTGGCGATATGTTCCATCGAAACCTCCTGCAGCAGCTTGCCGTCGTTCATGACGGCGATCGTATCTGCGATCAGCTCGATTTCCCCAAGAATATGGCTCGATATGAGAATCGTGATCCCATATTGCTTGCTCAGCATTTTGAACAGATCGCGAAGCTCCTTGATGCCTATCGGATCGAGACCGTTAACCGGCTCGTCAAGAATAAGAAGTTCCGGTTTCGTCGTGATCGCCCGCGCGATACCGAGCCGTTGCTTCATCCCCAGTGAGAACTCCTTAATTGCTTTCTTGTCGATCCCCTTCAAATTCACCAGCTCAAGCGCCTCGTCGATCGACTTTTTGTTATGGTAGCCCATGTATTCACAGTGCAGTTCCAAATTTTCGCGTGCCGTCAGCTTTTCGTAAAAAATCGGGTTTTCGATGATCGTGCCCATCCGTCCCAGCAGCCGATACGACTTATCGGTCAGCCTTTCGCCGAATATTTCTATTTCGCCTGCCGTTGGCTTCACCAGGTTAGTGATCATTTTCATGACCGTTGTTTTGCCCGCTCCGTTCGGACCAAGCATGCCGTATATTTCGCCTTGCTTGATGTTCATATTGACGTTCGAAACAACTTCCTTGCCCTTGTAAGCCCGGGTCAGCTGCCGCGTTCTTACGATATGCGTCATCATTCGATGCCTCCTTCGTTTGTTACAAGCTTTATTGTAAGCATCGAATTTTGCTTTTTTCTTACCCAATTCTTACATATTTCTTAAGCCGTGAAGGCGATTCGTTTCAGCTTGACGGTAAACACCGTTTTTTCGTAAGGCTTGCTATAGATGCGGATCGTCCCTCCTTGCGCTTCGATCAACCTTTTCGTAATCGTCAGCCCGAGACCGCTTCCCTGATACGATTTGTTGCGGGAGTCCTCCAGCGTGTACATCCGCTCGAACACTTGGTCCTGGTGTAGCTCGTCGATCCCTTTGCCCCGATCCCATACGTCCACGTACACAAACTCGTCGTCGCTCCGCAATGTTAATCCGACCGCCATTCCCTCCCCGCCATGCTGAATCGCATTGGCGATCAAATTGTTCAGGACGCGATCCAGCGCCTCCTCGTTCCCCCATGCTAGCAGCGGCTTGTCCGGGATCTCGATGGCGACTTCGAAGCCTTTGACTGTCAGTGTGTCGTAGAAGGCCAGCATATTTTTTCCGCAAATATCGTTCATGTGAATCCGAGAAGGCGGAATCGGCTTGTCCCCCGACTCGAGTCTCGCCAAATCGAAAAACTGGCGGATCAGCTCCAGCACCTCGTTTGCCTTTGCGTGCACCTTGGACAACAGAACCTTTCTTTCTTCCGCATTCATATCCGGGTCCAGATTGATCGTTTCGATATAACCAAGCACGACGGTAAGTGGCGTCTTCAAATCGTGCGAAATGTTCGAGATCATTTTCCGCATTGATTGCTCCATCTTCAGGAAATTCGCCGCCCTTTGCTGATTGTGCTCCAGCAAATGATTAATTTCGATCAAGACCGGTATCAATGCCCGATCGTCCGTAAAAACGAGCAGCTTCTCGCTCGTGCCGCCCGTGATAATTTCGTTTAATTTGCTGTGAATTTGCTCCAGGTTGGAGCTTCTTGCTCGATAGGCACGGTATTGAATCACAATCACTACAATTAAAATCACGACGAGCACAGCTAGCGCGATCACCATGTCATTGTCCTTCCCACTTGTAGCCGATGCCCCAAAGCGTCTTGATATACCGGGGCTCGGACGGCTGGTCTTCGATTTTTTCGCGCAATCGGCGGATATGGACGTTAATGACGTTTTCGTCACCGTAATATTCGTCGTTCCATATCAGCCCGTACAGCTGTGCCTTCGTGAACACGCGATTCGGGTTCGTGGTGAACAGCTTCAGGATTTCGAATTCTTTGGCCGTCAGCTTCAGATCGACATCGTTTTTCGACGCTGAAAAATTGTCCAGATCAATGCGCAGCGCGTCGAACATCAGCACTTTTGCCGCCGGTGGCGCTTGATCTGCGGCCGCGATGACAGCCAGTCCGGTATTCGAATACGTCGTGGCACGGCGAATCGCCGCTTTGATCCGGGCCGACACTTCAATGAGGGAAAACGGCTTCGCGATGTAATCGTCGGCACCGAAGCCGAGCCCGATCGCCTTATCGACGTCGCTGTCCTTCGCCGACATGATGAGGATCGGCACCGGGCTGTTTTCTCGGATCAGCTTAATCACCTCGATACCGTCCAGCTTCGGCATCATAATATCGACAATGACGATATCAAAGACGCTTTGCCGGAACAGGGCGATCCCGTCCAGTCCGTTAAACGCCGTCGAGACGTCGTAGCCTTCTTTGACCAGGTAATTTCTCAGCATTTCGACGATTTGGGTATCGTCCTCGATTAGCAATATATTGTGCGGCATGATCTTCTCCCCTCATTAAATCCATACTGAAAATTATAGCCCTGGGCAAACGGAAATGCATAGACTTTATGCAAAGGAACCTTCTGCCTGAAACACAAGACTGCTGGGTTCCAGCTTTTCACCTACCAACTTTGTTCCCAACATAAACAAGGACAGCCTTGAGAGCTGATCTTGTTTTACATTTATTGGATATTAGTAATTTTGACGGTCCGGAACTTCATCTATGATACTGTTTTCCGTTACGAGTCGGACGATGATAGATTCCTCATTCCCTCATCAAGCATTTGAAAAACGTTTTTTAGCCCTTCTTTCGGAATGGAATCATACTGATCACCGATACTTACCTCAAAATAACAAGATGTTTCATTACTTTCTTTTAACTGACTCGTCAGACCAATGCCAGTCGTTTCATAGATCGATACCAAGATCGGTTCGATTCTTTCTTTCGGCCATTGGAAATGTACATGAAACATGTTGGACACAGGTACAACGGGTCGGGTCTCCACGGCATGGCACTGATTAAAGAGTCCAGCAAGCTCTTTCGCCTTTTCATAATAATGTCCCATCTTGGGCAGTCTTTGTTCGAAGTAATAATCCGCACTGATAATATACGGATACAAACTGATCAAATCTCCGCCATGGCGCCGTTTCCAAATGATTGATTCCTTGATAAAGCTTTCATCACCTGCAAGAATAGCTCCCGCGATTCCACCAATCCCCTTATAAAACGATACATACACACTATCAAACAGCCGGCAAATTTCTTCAGCTGTTTTTTGGTAAAATGGAAGAACCTCAAAAAGTCTGGCGCCGTCCAAATGCAGCTTGATCCCTTTTTCCCGACAAACTGTTGAAATTGCCTCAAGCTCTTTAAAATCCGGGAGTTGCCCGCCAATCTCGCGTTGCGGCAATTCAAGCAATAAACAGGAAACATCCTCCTCCATGCTCAGGACATCTTCCAGTTGAATCAGCCTGTTTTTGTCCGCTAACAACACTGGTTCAATATGATGCAATTCTTTTGGCCCATCTTCCTCATGAATTTCCAAATGACTGAGCGGGTGAGCTCCAATCCGGGTATGATTTATACTCTCAAATTGCTCCTACAATGGCAGCAATGCATCTGCTTCAATAATCTCTACTTCTCTTTCATCTTATAAATGAATTCAAAGCTGTTTGGTCATCTCATCAAACACTGTTATTATTCTGAATCAAAGTGCTCTTATTGAACAGTTTGAATGGTTTCCATTAAACTCGATAAAACTCCTCTTTTCAAAACGAATCTTTTTGATATCCCGTTCGGTGGTATAGTGCCTGTCCCGCAAAAAAGCGCAACCCTACTAAGGTTGCGCTTCATGATCTCCTACCGATTAAAAGTAACGTTCTCTTCACCTTGATCGAACGTGATTGTTGTTTCACTTGGTTTTGTTTTGGCGATCAGCTTTCCACGTCTAAAGGAATACGTCACGACCGCTTGCTTGCGAATCGCTTCATATTCATTTTCAGCCGACAAGACAATGAAATTGGCTGGTTTCCCTTCCTCAATTCCGTAAGTCTCTTCAATGTGGAGTGTTTTGGCACTGTTTTTCGTGATGAAATCAATGGAATTGACAATTTGCTCATAGCCCATTAATTGCGCAGCGTGGATGCCCATATGCAAGACTTGCAGCATATTGCCTGTTCCCAGCGGATACCATGGGTCAAAAATATCGTCGTGGCCAAAGCAAACATTGAGCCCAGCTTCCAGCAACTCTTTTACCCGTGTCAGACCTCTTCTTTTTGGATACGTATCAAATCGCCCTTGAAGGTGAATATTCACGAGCGGGTTCGAGACAAAATTGATGGAGGAAAGCTTTAACAGGCGGAATAGCTTGTACGTATAGGCATCATTGTATGAGCCCATTGCCGTTGTATGGCTCGCTGTTGTGCGCGTACCGATTCCCCGTTCGTATGCCTCTTTTGCGACAACCTCAACAAAGCGCGACTGTTCATCATCGATTTCATCGCAATGAATGTCAACTAAGCGATCATACTTTTCGGCGAGGTCAAAGACGGTTTTTAACGATTCCACGCCATATTCTCTCGTAAATTCAAAATGAGGAATACCCCCTACCACATCTGCGCCCAGCTTCAATGATTCCTCAAGCAGCTCGACCCCATTCGGATAGGAAAGAATGCCCTCTTGTGGAAACGCAACGAGTTGAATATCGACGAAGGGTGCCCATTCTTCCTTTACTTCCAGCATGGCTTGTAGCGCTGTGAGCTCTGGATCCGTTACATCTACATGTGTACGGACGTGCTGAATCCCTTGAGCCATTTGCCATTTTAGCGCCGTTTTCGCTCTTGTTTTCACATCGTCCTTCGTTAATGTTTCTTTTCGTTGCGACCATCTTTGAATCCCTTCAAACAAGGTGCCACTGATATTCCACTCCGGTTCACCGGCTGTTAACGTTGTATCCAAGTGGATATGCGGCTCAATAAACGGAGGAAGAACCAGCGAACCATTCACATCAATGACTTCTTTTCCTTCAACATCCCCCAGTGTTTGCGTCACTTTATTGAACGTGCCGTCTTCCAGGAATAAGTGCCACAGTCCCTCTTTCCCTCTAAGCTTTGCATTTTTAATTATCATGGATTACCCCGCCCTTTTCATTTATTTTACTTTCCTGCGGCAGACATTTCATCACAACGACATAAATAATGGCAGACCCTAATAATCCGTTGATGGGAGGGATGCCTGGTGCAAACTTGGCAATGGCAACTCCACCTACCCAGGCGAGGATCGCTACCCAATTCACTGCTTTAAATGTCATCGTTTCAAATGGTTGGTATTTTCCGCGTTTTAAAATAAAATAATCGGCTAAGACAATCGCTCCAATCGATGGCAGTGTGGAGCCTAAAATCGTCAAAAATCCAACAAAGTTATTATAAAGCCACATCGCTGCAATTGTACCGACAATTCCGTTAAAGACAACCACTTTATGCTTCGATATTTTCGTGATGTTGGCGAAGCCTAATCCAGAAGCGTATAGCGCACTATCATTTGTTGTCCAAATATTTAAGCCGAGGACAATGATGGCTGGGATAATGAGACCCTGTAAAAACATGATATCCGAGACATCCGATTGCCCATAAGCGATGGCCCCTACAGCCCCAAACAAAAACATCAGCGAGTTTCCGAGAAAGAACGCAATCACGATCGCCGTCACGGCTGAACGCGTTGTCTTCGCAAAACGGGCAAAATCGGGCGTAAGCGTCCCACCACTAATAAAAGAGCCGATACAGATGGTTAGCGCTGCTGCCAGACCGATTGTCTCCGTTGGTTCATAGGCGAGCAAGCCTTGAAGCCCCCCGATGGTTCCAGCTGCATCAAACATGGAATAACTCCCGAACATGGCAATGGCGGGAACTGCGACAAATCCTAGTACGGTTAAAGCCTTCATGCCAAAGATGGCTGACGCCGTCATCATTAACCCTAAAATCGTAATTAGTATATACACATTAATTCCTGTCGCTTTTTCAACGGGAACGGCAAACATCGCCAGACCGACACCAAACCACCCTACTTGGGTTGTCGCCAATAAAAATGACGATAAATACGAGCCTTTTTCGCCAAATGCATATTTCGTCAACAAATGGGTGGATAACCCCGTTTTGGCTGCAATATAAGCCAATGAACCTGTGTATAGACCCAGGATGAAGTTACCTGTGATGACCATCCAAATAAACTGGACAAACGTCAACCCGCTTCCTAACGTCCCTCCGGACCACATACTTGCTGAAAAAAAGGTGAACGAGAGCATGACCGCAAGAATCTTCCAAAATCCATTACGATTCGCCTGAGGCACGGCCTGAAACGAGAATTCTTTATCTGCCTTTGACACACCAATTCCCCCCTGTAAATTAGTTGATTCGAAACTGGTACCGTAAAAAACGTCGATTACGTCAGGCGATTAGGAACTAGAAAAGCTTCTTGCCAATACCTGACAAGAAGCTTTTCTACATAATGAACGTTGGATATCCTTCCCATCGGCGGCTATCCAAGCAATGATCATTTTTTCCGCTGTCCTTGTCAGCCTCTCTGGACTGAATTAAAGGTACCAGTATGTAATTAAGAGATATTATTGCACAAAAAAGGTAACCTGTCATTTAAAAATTTCCTTTTGTGCGGAATTATTTCACACAGGATGAAAAATCCCTGGCCACTTGTGTCGTATAGTCGATATCTAGGTAGTTGCGATCAGAAACTCCTCTCCGCTTGGCAGATAGAGACCATCGGTTCGGCCGGTAAAATAGCGCTCGTTAAGTTCTGCCGAGGATACATGCCGGGCTTCTCGGAAGCCAGCCTCGCGGGCCAGGGACAGCATCTCCTGCGGTGTGAAGAAGCTGATGAACGGCGTGCCGCTTGCTTTCGCTCCCTTCTTCGCCTCCTCAACCCCAGAACGTATCTCGGGTTGTGTGAGCTTAAGCGGCAGCAAGAACGTCATGGCCAGCGTGGAGCCTGGGGCGAGCGTCGCTGTTTGGCGCAGCGTAGCCATGATCGCATCCTTGGTGAGGTACTGGGTGACGCCGGTGGATGCGACCACAGCCGGTCGGCTCGCATCAAAGCCAGCGACCTTCAGCTGCTCCAACCAGGACGAGCCTGCTTCGAAGTCAACCGGCACGAGTCGCAGCCACTCGGGGATGCCATAGCCCAGCTCGATCAGGCGTTGCCTCTTCCAGCTCTGCGTGCCTGGCTGGTCGACCTCGAAGACCCGCAGCCGGGAGCCGATGTCTGGTCTGCGCTGAGCAAAGGTGTCGAGGCCGGCGCCGAGGATGACGTACTGGCTGACGCCGTGGCCAAGCTGTTCAGTAACCAAATCCTCAATAAAGCGAGCGCGGGCCACGATCGATGCTCGAAATCCGCTGGTGCCCTCCGGGTCCATGTCAGGGCGCTGGCGCCATCCGTCTTCCGGGGCCGCAAGTTGCAGACCGACTTCGTCTTCAAGCACATGCGGTGGTGAATCGATCTGTACATGCAAGGCCCGCCACAATGCGACCCGCACCGCCGTGTTGTCTGGTGCCGTATTTTGCTTAGCGTGCATGAGGTTCACTCTCCTATCGATTTATTTCCATTCCAGGCTCGCTACAAAAATGGTTTGATATTATTACAATCTTGTCATACCATAGTTTACTATCTCCAACCAATTTTGTTTAATGCTACGAATATGCTGTTGTAACTAGGCTAACACCCGGATCAAAAGCATATAAAGCAGAGTACCGCTTGGAAGAGAAAGAAACATCTTTCTCTTCCAAATATGGAGAATTGCAACAACCCCTATCGAGATGAATCCAGGTATTCCATGGTTACCGGAAACCAAGCTTACGATACAATAGACAACAAGCATCCCCAATGTCGCTGCTGGTAGTGCGTATATCGCTCGCCTAACAAGCTCATTGCAAGAGTTAAAAGAAGGGTTACAAATTTTGAAACATACTCTCCATGTTTTGCAATCCTGATCATCTTATTGGATGGGAGATGTAGACTCACATGCCGATTGAAATTAAAGAGATTATTTCAAAAAAAATCCTTAGTGAAGCGAAGGGTTACTTGGGTATCGGATTTACCCATTCATTAAATCCGTACAGTGGTTGTGCATTTGCTTGCAAGTACTGTTACGTGAGAGAAATGCCGATTCAAACGTTCAAAGAGGTTCCTTGGGGAGAATGGGTGGACATCAAAACCAACGCAGCTGAAAATTACCGGAACGAAATCATCAACCTTCGGCGCAAAAACAAGCCTGTCAATCTTTTTATGTCCTCGGCAACCGACCCATACCAGCCTCTTGAAAGAAAGGCAGCCATCACACGGCGGGTATTGGAAGAAATGCTTGAAAATCCGCCTGACCTGCTTCAAATTCAGACACGAAGCCCGCTCATTACGAGGGATCTTGATTTATTAGTAAAACTGAAAGAAAAATGCGACGTTCTCGTATCCATGACGATTGAAACAGACCGTGAAGATATGAAACGACTCTTTTCTCCGTATGCCCCAGGAATCAGCTTGCGACTAAAAGCGCTAAGAGCAGCACATGATGCCGGAATGTCTACCCAGGCTGCGCTTTCTCCTGTTTTACCATTTACACCTGATTTCCCCAAAGCCCTGGAAGGGATTGTCGATCGTATTTGGATCGATACGCTAAATATCGGGGACGGTTCGATGGGGAAGCGCTCGGAGAAATTAGGCATGCCGCGATTATTCGAAGCACACGAGCTATCGAAGTGGTATCAAAAGGACATCCATTTCAAGGTTGAAAAGTATTTCAAGAAATTTTTCTCCAGTGAAATGATACGCGTTTCCAAAAATGAAGCCTTTCCGATTCGTAAAAGGTGAACGGTTGGGTAAGAAAAGCTTCAAGAGACTATTCAATTATTTATGGAGAGGTTTCTGAAATCGACGCTTTCAGATACGGTTCTCCTTGCCGAAACGGAAAGTATTAGAGCCATCTGGTCTGTAAAATAAAATGTGTAGCCTCTTAAACTGGGGCAAATTGGGAATACTACCATCACAGAAACCTATCTGATTGGAGGACGATCACACATGAAAAATAAGCTTCTTCGTTGATTAAAGTGAGATCCTCTAGTCAACACTGGATACTACCAATCCAGTGAACGGAGGTATTTTCATATATTTATAGAAGTTGAAGAATTAGAAAGAGCAGTTCATATTCCATATCGATCGTTGTAGGTTTAACGAAGAATTACAACAGCTAGACGTTTTCGTCAAGTATCGTAAACAAGGTTTGCTATACCAAAAAACCATTACTTCTCAATATGGCGATGTTGACATTCAGGTACCTCGGGATCGACTAGGTGAATTCAACCCTGTCGTTGTCAAGAAGCATCAGACCAACGTGACAGGTATTGAGGAACAAATCATCGCGTTGTATGCCAAAGGCGTAAGCACACGAGATATCCAGGAACACCTGCAAAATCTATACGGGATCGAAGTCTCGCCTACACTCATTTCCAATGTCACCAATAAAATTGTTCCCGTAACCAAGGAATGGCAAACCAAACCGTTACAAAGCGTGTACGCCGTTGTCTTTCTTGACGCGATTCACTTCAAGGTCAAGCAAGAGGGGCATATCGTGAACAAAGCAGCTACATGGTGATTGGCATCGATCTGGATGGGAACAAGGATGTGCTGGGCATTTGAATAGGGAAGAACGAATTGACCAAATTCTGGCTGCGCTAGATCGCATTAGCAGCCATGCCCATAGAGGCTCCAAGTCAAGCCGCAGCACGGACAATTGCTAGAGTTGGTTTTACTAGGTTACACAAATTTCTTGACAGACTCTTTTGATCTATTCAATGACCTTCACACAGAAGCTGTAGAGGGTCATTTTTTTTCCTATTATGCAATAAGCATAAGACTGAGTTCCCTTCTTTTACAAACCTTTGCTGTTACTTATGAAAGGTTTATCTCATAACGGCGAAAATTGCGAAAGGAGCTGCCGTAGCCTGCTCCTTCGTTGATTTGCTTATGGATTCGTATTTTGATTAGAGTTACTTTCCTTTTCCTCTTTGTACGTTAGATATAAGTAGAGGGTCTTCATATTCCGAATTGAAAGAAGCATCGCATGTATCGTAATTACTAGCCAAAGACCAGCCAATCCCCAAGCCCACCAATAAATCTGCCATTTCTTCAATGAATCTGGAATAAACGAGCCAACGTAAAAAAGAATGATACTTGTAAAGACAACAATGAGCTGTATAATTACAGCCCACGTAAAGAAGCATACTACGGTATCAAAAAGCCTCATCTTGTTGTCAACCGTCTTTGCTTCTTTAAGCTTTCTCGTTGGCCCCCCAGTTATTGTTGAAAGAATTGTTATACTCGCAATATTAAATCCGGCTAATATTGAAATCGCCGCAATAACCTGACCGCTTACCTGTTGAAACTTTTCAATCAACATCGAAAGCTTATTAGCAGTAAACGAAGTAAAGTAAAGAAGGACCACTGCTAATACAACCGGAAAAAACAAGTCGACTATTAGTTCGGATGTCGACGCGTCTTTCCAGTACCTTTTAAACGTAACTATAGGGAAGTTATTCGCCTTATAGAACGCTTTTAGTTTACGCATCCTCGTCCTCTCTCCTTAACGGAGCTCTGGTTTGGGCAATTTGCCTTAATACAGCTTCGGCAGAACGTAATGTAGGTTGCCCAGTCCCATCAACTTCTACACTCCGTGTATACTTTTCTTGTGACTCGTCCATACGAATCACCTTTTCGGCACCGGCTTGCTTACCTTTGACCACAATCTTAGTAACTCCCGGTTTATCCTTATATCTTCTGATGAAAGGTACTGCGCCAGCTAATCCACTCCTTCTGAATTTTGCAGAAAAGTCCAACTTAACTGTTGTCGCGTCCATCCGATCAGCTTCTGATTGAAGCATCCGAACAGCAGCGTTCTCGTCAGCGGCAGCCTGGGCTGTTGTGACTTCAATTGAGACTTTATTAACGGAGTTTAACGCCTGAATATTATCAAAGAATGAACTATCCAGCAAAGTGCAGATTTGGATATATGTCAATTGGTTAATCCGAATTACAGGTTGCCCAAGCTGCTCTAAATACTCCTCTATACGCGGCCTGTTCAACTTCATATGTGACTGGAGCAAGAGTAGGCCGTCACTTTTACGTATCAAGAAATAAGTGTATAGCGTCTCACCTTCCCTCAAGTGCTTCGGATTAGGACGACGAATAAGGTTATCAGCATGAATCAGTTCCCCTGTTGTTCCATACTCAGCATATGCAAATCGTCCAAAAACATAGTTTGTTTCAATTGAGAAATGATCCAAGTAGATCAACCATGAGTCGTGAAACCGTTGCGTCTTTTGATTATCTGGCAATTGACTAATATGGTCGAAAAGATCACATACGATTTTCTCGTCCCACTTAACCGTATCGACCTGGTGCTGGTGTCCTTTCAGATAATGTAAGTCAATCTGATACGCATAGAAGTTCTTCTTTTTATCCGGCAATTTCTACACTCTCCTTTTCGTCCAGTTTTTCGACAAAAAGGGGGGTAATTCCTCCAAACCTATTATTTCCCTACTGATTTAACTTCCGGTTAGAGAAAGGTCGTTGTAGTAGTGTCACGGCTTCTTGTTAAACCATAAAGAATCACTCCCGAACGTCCGTTTGCTAATATTATACCAAACGTAAGTTCCCATTTAAAGTGGCTCTTGAGGCAACTTGGCATAAAATTCCCCATAACAATGTTTGCTATCACTTATGATAAGATTCACCTAGTTTGGAAAATCTGCAACGTTATCTAGATCGAGACCGTTGCCGTTACTTATGACGGTTCAGCCTATCACATACATACCTAAATCAAAGAGCACCTTGCCGGGTGCTCTTTGATTTAGGTGAAACAACGGTTTTGCGCAGCGAAACACGAGCGTTTAAAATCCCGTTTCATCGGCGCAGGATGGTAAAAAATTTAGTTGGCGGCTTGCCACCGTATACCGGCATGAACCTTATCTGTTTCAAGCTGAGACCTTCACGCCCATAAAACATCTGGCCTGGTTATGAGCAGCAATCAAACCACTCACTGATACCGCACGAGCATCTCGGAAAGCCTCCTCCGGATCGACTCCTTCAATTCCGCCGGCTCCTGCACAACAGCCACATTCCCTAACCCGATAAAAAACTCCGTGTAAAAGGGGATGTCACTCCGTACAACGTCATTGCCGATCACGCCGCTCCCATCTTCGTCCACATGCATCATCGGGGCGAACCACAGCTCGGCTTCACAGCGCTGGACAACGGCTCGGGTCAGCTCCGCGTGAAGGTGGACGGGCTCTCTCGGCTCTGCGAACGCCTGCCGGCTGAACCGGACATCCCCCAAATCGAACTGCTCCGTTCCGGACGTGTCATAAACTACCTGGCGAATCCGGTCGCATCATCATCAGTTCCATCAATCGTTTCGACTTGGGCCTCCTGTGCAGCCCCTTTGCAAAAAATTTTTATATTCATGCCACATTTTGTCACCATTGTAACCTGTGATTGAAAACGCAAGCAACCAAGAGCCATTAGAAGTGATTCAACCATGCGCACATATATCGTACTGTTCTTCCTGATCATGTTTATGATCGGAACCGACACGTTCCTCATCGCTCCCTTGCTCCCGACGCTGCAGGAGCAATTCGGCGTGGCAACGGAAAATGCCGGATGGATGCTCGGCGCTTACTCACTCGGCTCGGTCGTCTTCGCCTTGATCTCCGGGTCTCTGTCCGACGGCTGAACCGCAGAACCATTCTGCTGGGCGGCTTACTCGGGTTCTCCCTCTCGACAATCCTGTACGGCTTCGCGGATGGCTTCCGGACGATGTGCCTGACTTCCATCGGCATCTTCGCAGCCATCTGCCTGGCATTCTCGCTCGGGACGTTCCTGTTCAGCGGCGTGCTGGTGGGGGAACCGTCTCCTACAGGCCGGAAACCGGAATCCACATCCTGAGCAAAAGCAGTCCCGCTCGCGACCATGTGCCGCTGACGGGACTGCTCCGGCTTATCATAACGTTTCCGATGATACGTTTCAATTTACCCTGCCCATCCTAAAGATCGAATGTATCTGCACAGATCAAGTACGTTTCGATGTCGTCCAAATGATACTTGTTTTGCATATAGGCTCGCGGAAGGATGGCGAGAGTCAAACGGTTGGTAAACTTGCGTTGCTGGATGGCCGCCAGGAACGTTCCGACGATCAGGGCGATCAGCTTCAGCCTGTTCTGCGTGAGCCGCTGACGTCCGCTGCCAATAACCGGGATGATCAGCGGCCTCGTATTTCCCTGCTGTCCGATATAATTCCACAGCGAGGTTAAAGCCGACCGCAAGTGATTGATGTCCGGCTCCCCCCGGCCATGCTCGTTTAATTCGGCAGAGGCCAGTACATAGGCTACTCGCCCGCCGTGGCCTGGAAGTGGAATCTGGGCAACTGTCCCGATCGGATACTTGTTTACTGTCTTTCCTTTTATCGTGACACACGTCTTTGGCTCATGCTGGAGCGCTTGCGCAATCGCTTCATCGAATTGGGCCGGACTCGAAAAATAGCGATTGCGAAACTGGACGATGACCGCATCCTCATCGATGTAATCATGTTGAAACGAACTGTTCGACGGGATAATCAGGGAACCGTCCTTGCTCTCAAACATATCGTTCACATCCACTTGCACGGTAATATCTTTATCTGCCAGATGAACCGTTCTGCACAACCTTGGACGGCTCATCCATGCTGCAATGATCAATCCAAGTGCAAGCACAAGCCATACGTTCGGTTTCCATGATTCGTTATCCCCGATAAAATAATAGTCCCAGAAGTCAACAAATGTCCAAATGACAGCAAATACGGCAAGCCAATGGGCAAAAAACACTTTCCCATGTAACGAAGATCGCCAGGCATGTGCGGAAAAAAACGCTTTTACTCTCATCATCATAGATGCTATCTCACCCTTGCATTTATTGAACGGAGGACAGTGAAATCGGCCTTTCCTGATAAGGCACATACTGCTGCACGTGAATCCTCACCGGACCTTCGATATCGCGCCGCAGGTGGAAGGTGCGGAAACGATCTTCCAGGAGGCTGAATTTTCGCCTGAACAGGGTCGCGATTTGCGGATTTGCCGTTGTGAAAAAGATCTGGGTGCCGCGAGTAATCGCAAGCTGGCGCAAAAAATCAAGCAGTCCAACGACGTTAAGCTCATCCATGTTGGCGACAGGTTCATCGAGCAGCAAAAATTGCGGCGCCGATTCCATAACCAGGTGCATGATGAAGAACACAGCCAAAATGACAGAAGTGCGCTGTCCCGTGCTCATCTGGTGGAGTGAACACGTTCTGTCGCTGCCTTTTCGCCTGGCGACAATTTTGTCATCCGCAGTCCATTCCAGCCGCTCGAATTCATTGGGAGAATGCAAGGCGACAAAGAGCTGGCTGATCGCGGCAAAATTGCTGCGCACGAAGTCATCCCCGTACTGGGCCAGACTCCGCAGTCCCGATAACACATGGACGGCGTGATTGCAGCGTGCAAGCTTTGCGGTTATTTCCCCAAGCCGATTGTTCAAATCCGCTGCTTCCCTGGCTTTTTCCTCCAGCAGGATACGCGGCTCCATCGCCTGTGCAAGCTCCTCCGACGCCAATAACAGCTTCTGGAAGATTTGCCTCCATTCCAGCCACGAATAGCGCTCCGGTATATGGGCGTTCTTCTCCTGCAAACGTACCCATGCTTGCCTTAATGCCTGGAGATCATTTTTCCGCCGGACAAGCTGGTTTTCCCGCTGATGAAGCTCATCCAGCTGCAGGATCAGATTGTCTCTGGATTGGTTGACTTGGTTTTTCCTATCTCGACCAGCAATATAGACAGCTCTGGCTGCTTCCACTGATTCTGCAGTGCTCGTAAGCTCATTTGTAATGAACGCCACCAGCTCGCTGCTCGTCTCGCCTGACTGCATACGATGCCGGTAGCCGGCAAGCAGCTCGCCATCCAACAACTCGTTCCATTCCTGAATGGCCTGTATGGTGATCCCCCGTTGATCGAGCTCGTGTGCCTGCTGACGCAGCTCGGCCAGACGATTTTTTTGCGCCGTCATTCGTGCCCGGATGCGCTTCAGAACATCCTGAACTTCCCGCAAACCAGAGTGGTCCGACAATGCCGCAGTCTCCTCAACTTCTTCCCTGCCAAGAAGATCGATTCGGGCCTCTCCCATCTGCTCAAGGATGGATACGGCCTGCTTCAGTCTGGCAAGCTCCATGGCCGATGCTTCCTGCTCAGACGCGCTTCTGTCTTCTTCCGCCAGCCATGCGGTGAGGATATCGTCATCTGCGCGTACGCTGGCCTCGATGGCTTCGCTCAGAAGTGCCGCGGTTCCGTGGTCATGTCCGCACAATGGGCAGTCTGATTGGTCCGGATGCTCATGAACATACTGGCGAGCGGTCGCTTTCAATTCCGACAAAAGCGCTTGCAGCTTGTTTGTCCGCACCTTATGCTCGCTGATCCGCTCTTTTATTTCTCTTTGTTTGGCTTGAGCCTGATCGTGCCGCTCTTCCCATTGGCTGATTTGCTTCTGAAGCTCTGTAACGTCCAGACTTGGCAGTTCCACATCCGCCAGATGGCCGTACAGGTTCCAGACATCCAGCAATTGCCGGAAGCTCTTTTCTTGTGTCAGCATTTCCGCTTCGATCTGCTCTCTCCTTTTGCGCGACCCCCTTTGGTCGATGAGATGCGCAAGCTGATTGATTTTTTGCAGCAGGTGTTGCAGGGCATCCTGACGTTTGCGCCGCGTTTCGAAGTTATCCCAAAGCTGCTGCGTATTCTGCTCCATCTCCTCTACCGGAGGCAATTGTTCCAATTGTTCCCGGACAGCCGTAGCCTGCTTCAGAAGCTCATCGTGCGCTGCGTTCACCGTATTCTCTTCCGAAACCAACTGCTCCCCGCTGTGAACATCCGCTTGCTCAAGGCTGGCGAAGGGCGCACTGATCACGTCAAGCTCATGCAGCCAAATCTTCAGATGCTGCAGCCATTGTTCGACCTCCAGCAGCGTGGAAGACTCATCCGGAACGGGGTAATTCAGCATGGCTCGCTTCATCCATGCCGCTACAGACTTCCTGACTGCCAGCACTCTCTCTTTCAACGCCTGGCTGTCCCCGATCCCCGTTTCCATCAATACGTCCAACTCAGCTTGCAGCTTCCTCTCTTCACCTTTCAGATGTCTCGCCATTTTCCGGAATTCATCCAGATGCTGCGTCCAGCACTGCTCGTAACGTTCAAGCTGCTCGCCAAAGATGACACGTGCGAAGGCAGAGCGATAATCGACTTGATAGCCAGGGTTAAAGCAAAACTGGTGCACGGATTCGGAAGAGAAGTAATTGTATTGATGAAAGGCGCGATTTAATTGGCTGCTCCCTCGTGGCGCGACCTTGTGCTTGTAATAAACCGCTTCTCTGATTTTCTTTTCCGCTTCTGCAGGAATCCCGGTAAACTCGCCTTCGTTGTCTCCGATGATCAACCGTCCGTCCCAGTCCTCGGTCGCAGTGCGGTCGACCAGCAGATTTCGCTGAACCGACCCGGTATACGCCAGCTCGATGCATTCCAGGATCGAGGTTTTCCCCATCCCGTTGGGTCCTTCCAACAAGTTGATCTGAGAAAACTGCAAGGCGGGCGTATGCGCGAGACAATGCGGCCGGAATTGCTCCCCGACATGCAGGGAGTGGATGCGGCCCGCTGGCCGACGTTCAAAGACTTCGTGTACGGGCGTTTCTGGCAACGGTCCGTAATAACGAACGTCGGATTCAAGGTATTCCTTGAGCGGTTGCTGTCTGAAATTGTCAAGGCAGAACAGCAGTCCTTCAAGCGCAAGATGTTCCTGCCATTCTCGCAGCGGATCAGCCGCAGCCGCGCCGTCGAGGCGATGGGGAATTCTCGCCAGCGGGAGCCTGTCGGACAGCTGCTCCGCTGAGACGATGATTTTTTTCCCGAAGCGTTTGCCGCGCTGGACCAACGATAGCCTGTCTGCCGTAATGCGCAGCAAGTCGGGCTCTTCCAATACAAAGACAACGTACAAATTCCAGATCCAATCCCCTTTCAGGCTGAAGTAAAACGGAGAGACCACTTCATCCTCAAAGCGTTTGAAGTGATCGCTGTTTTCGGATATGTCCGCGAATGTGTCGAACGAGACGGGGATGATCAAATACTTGCCCATCACCATCCCCTGCCATTTATGCAGCGACTCGTATACGCTGATCGTTTCGCGAAACGCATGCTTGCGGATATACGTCAACCCGCTGTCCCGAATCGCTTTAATCCATTTCTGGGTCAATCAGAACACCCCCTTCGGTGAAATCAGTGGAGTGGTATGTTTTCACAGGTGACGTATAGTCCTCAGAGTATTCTGGATAATGTACCGGGCCTCCCGTATGATCATGTGAAAAGACACAGATCCTGTCTTCTAGCAACCCTTCCACTTCTGGCATTGATTGATAGATTTTGTCTACGATCTGCTTCATCAGGTTAGAACTAGATCGTTCCGAATAAATTACCAGCGCGCCTTGACTTTCGTTCCCCGAACCCGGGAGCAAATTAAAGGGCGAACGCTGCGCCAATTGAAACCGGAATTTGCCGCGCAGTCGTTTTAACTGTCCGGGAAGCTGGTCCCTGGACTTGAGGCAGCGAATCAACTTGGCAACGATTTCAGCGCCTTGCACCCGCTCAGGCTCACAGTGCTTGTCGACATGGTAGCTGATTCTCGCGCTGCCCTCCTGGTCAGAAATGTGCAGCTGCCCGGTCTCCAGGTGACCGAGACAGAGCCCAAAAAACCTGTCCCGATCCTCGACACTTGCCGTGAGCGGATACCCATATTCCCCGGTAGCTTCTGCAGTGAGGACGTCAGGCAGCTCCTTGTGAAAAGGAATCTCCGCCTCCTGCCAGCCATTTCCGGAGGCGTTGGGAACATACGCTTTTTCCGCTTGCACTTTACCTGTGGGCTGAATGATTTCGGCACCGCCATCATAAGGCTTGGACAGTTTCAACTGCTGGATGTGCTCGGTTTTGTTGGCGAACCATACTTTGTACTTTTTAATCGGATGAAACCCTAGTCCGAGCCCGTATTGATAGTTTTTTATTCTGACCTCGCGCAATCTCCTATTCCAATCGTGCCCGCCATAGCTGATAAATCTGCGATAGATGGCGGACCAGGGCGTTTCGATCCGAAGCGGCGAACCTTCCCCGGTTGTGACCACGGTCCCGTCAGCCCAGTTCGCTGTTATGTAAATCACGTCTCTGCCTGATGTATTGCCAAAAATATGGTTTCGCAGCGCGGCAATGTCCGGATTTCGCGGGGCAGGATTTAATTGCGGATGCAAAACTATGTACCGCTTTGGTTGGCGGTCCGGGAAGAAGAGCTGACCGGTCTTGATTTCCGGGTTTATCGCATCCGCACATAAGAGAGCGAACAGTTGATTTTCTGTCTCCTCCCCAAAGACAATGACTTTTCTGCCAATGGAAAGGCCAAGACCTTCGCACACCAGGATCGGCTCGCCCATCCGCTGCGCCTTAACCTGCGGGACGATGACGAGCTTGTCATTTTCCTTGGAAAGAAACACGTACAGCAAAAAGTTGACGAAGCGGTTTTCCCTCATCCCCTCCAGCGTCCGCTCTCCTACAATAGCCTCATCTCTCCAACCATGGATATGCTCGTAGAACCCATCCAATGACACGCTTTCACACCCGAGACACCATAACGTATTCGGTCGGGGGCGCAGTTCAGGGGTGCGAATCATTTCTTCGATAAGTGTGAGCGGTATGCAGTATTCCGGCGTGAGAAACAAATCCGCTCTTTCCCTTCTGGCAAGGCGCAAAGCTTCCCTGCATTTATCCACATGATTCGCTGTGGAGTGATGCACGCCGTCATGCGGATTTGCCGTCAATGCTTCTTTGCATTGCAAGCGGAGCAGTCGAAAGGGAGAGTCGTCTTCGATATCCAAAAAGTGAAAGGCAGGCACAACTCTTTCACCTTCCGCCAAATCAGCGAAGCATGCTTTGATCGGTATCGTTGTTATCGCCATCACAGATCCCCCTCTCATTCTCTCGAAATACACGTTCTCTATATAGCTTAGCATTAACGAAAAAGGAAGAAAATAGAAGTTTCCTCCCTGATGCCAAGAATCACCGCGCCCGCTCCGCCAACCGCGACACCTCTTCACACAAAATCGCGATCCCAGCCCTGATCTGCTCTTCCGAAAGCTTGGCAATACAGATGCCAAAGCTGTTCTCATGCGCATGCTGACGAATATAATTATGTGCTGAAGCCGGAATCACGACATTTCGCTCTTGCAGCCTGCGGGCCAGTTTGTTCCGGTCGATATTCTCGCCCAGCCTGATCCAGACAAAAAAACCGATCTCCGGAATATAAACATCGATTTCGCTACGATTGACCCCCTGTACACACTCGCGCAGACATGTGATTTTTTTCCCGTATTCGCGTCTGGCCCTGGCGATGTGTTTCTTATACATTCCGCTGTTCATAAAGATTTCCAAAGCCCCTTGGGCCAATACGCTTGTGCTTAAATCGGCGCATTTCTTGTGCTTGAAAAACTCGCTTTGCAGCGCTTCATTCATCACCACCGCCCCCAGCCGAATGCCCGGCATAAACGCCTTTGAAAAGCTTTTTACATAGATGACTTTGCCGGATACGTCGTAATAGTACGCGGGAAGTGCGTGGCGATTGCTATCCAGGTCCGCTAAATAATCATCCTCTACAATGTACACATCGTATTTTTCCGCCAACTGGACCAGACGTTTTTTGTCTTTTTCAGAGAGGCTTGTCCCGAGCGGATTATGCAGTCTGGGAATCGTATAAAAAAATTTAATCCGTTCTTGCCGGAAAATTCTCTCCAGTTCAGCAAAATCCAGTCCGTTGAAGTCTCTTTTTATCCCGATGAGCTTATCTCCGTTCAGCTCCGCCAGCTTTTGGATCAGACTGTACGTCGGCTGCTCCACCAAAATCGTTCGGTTTCCATTGGGAAAAGCCATGCTGGCTAAAATGCTCAATGCTTGCTGGGCTCCGGACGTTATGCATATCTCCTGTGCAGAGGCAAAGACTTGCTGATCGGCCAAGTGAGCCATCAGCGTTTTTCGCAAAGAGGGCAAGCCTTGCGCATCGCTGTATGTAAATAGCTCGTCTTTATACAGCTCGACAGCCCGGTTAATGCAGTGATTGAATTCCTTGTAGGGAAGCAATTTCGGATCGGGCATGATCGCTGTAAAATCTATGCTGTGAAGCGGAACGCCCGTTGCCTTCGTTTGCTCGACACGATAATACCCGCCTTTGGGGATGGCGTATATTTTATGGTGGGCTTCGAGTTCCTGATAGGCCCGGATCACCGTCGTTTTCGTGCAGGCAAACCTCGCTGCCATCGATCGGATGGACGGCAATCTTCCCCCTTGGCGAAGCTCGTTTCGGGCGAGCAAATCCTCAATATAGTCGACAATCTGTTCGTATTTCTTTTTCACCCTCTCACCCCTCATCCATGTACCTTACCTACATTTCACCATAAAATCGCGGGTACACCCAGCCAGACCATAGGCTTTTGTACCAGTACAGAGCCGGATAATTGCAATTGTACCAGTTTGCTGCGGCAGATATAATCACGATAGATTGCCACACCGCGCGGATGGCTGTTTGAAAGGAGAACGTCGATGATCAAACTTCAGCCGGATCAATACCCAGCAGTAGCACCACTCGTCAACAGCGTGCCCTATAATCATCTGTTCGCGCGCGTTGTCATGGAAAACAGCGTACACGGCCACGTATTTGCCGATGACGCAACCACCCCATCCGTCTGCTTCATCATCCATAAATACGGAATGGCAATGTTGATTGGTGACGATAAAAATGCCCTCGTTACTGACAGGCTCGGGGATTTTTTGCATGCTGCCGTCCAGAGTGAATTTCCCGCAAAATGGCTGCTAATCTACCCGCAGACATGGGAGCATACACTGGCTGGCTTCGTAGACAATCGCCATTTTTTGCAGACACAGCGAATTAATTATACGTTTCATCCCGAGCTGTTTTCTTTTCATCACATCGACCTACCGGATGGATTTACCCTGAGAAAAATCGACGCAGAACTGTATCATCGCATTCAGGGTTCCGTCGTACCGCAGCACTTCTGGAATTGTGCCGAAGATTTCCTGGCCCATGGCATCGGCTTTTCGCTGCTGGATGGAGATCAAATCGTGAGCACCACGTTTACGTCCTTTGTCGGCGACGGCAAATTGGAGTTGGGCGTTGAGACCGCCGCAGCGTTTCGGCAAAAAGGCTATTCCGTTTACGCTGCGTCGGCATTGGTGGCGTATTGTCTGGAGCACGGCTATGAACCGGTATGGGCATGCCGGCTGGAAAACGTCGGCTCTTCCAGGCTGGCCGAACGATTGGGATTCGTTCCGAGCTCCTATCATCCTTATTACTGTTTGCCTTCGCGGATGCGCTAATGGAACGGCACTAAAAAAGGGCTGCTACATCATGAATGTTTGCCAAAACAGAAGGACTATCAAGCTCGTAAGTACTCCAACAACAAACCAGCCCCAGATGTTAGCAAAGAGACTATTTTTATATTTCCCCATATACTTCTTATTGTTTGTCAGAATCATAATGAAGATGAGGACGGGGACCATCAGCATCCCGCCTATCGCCTGAGTGAGAACAGCGATAAAGTTCAACGGCAGGTTTGGAATTAATATGAGGAGCGCTGCCACAATCAGACTGCCGATATAGACGGCGTAAAACTTGGGCGCAGTTGTAATTTTTTCATTAAGACTATGCTTCCAATTAAACGCTTCCGCTACAGTCCAGGAAGAAGACAGGGAAATCGTAATCGCTGCCAGGAACCCGGCGTTAAAGAGGCCAAAGCCAAAGAGAGTACCGGCCCATGGCCCGAATAAATCATTCAGTGCGAGAATGATCGTGGATGGATTATCCTCATCCAGTATCTGTGTGTGCCCGAAGAGTGCTGCGCCGATGAGAATGCAGCAAACGGCGATGAACACTTGGCATATGCTGCCGATTATGGTGTCAATACGTGCCAGGCGAAGTTCTTTGGCTGTAATTCCTTTGTCAATAATCGCACTTCCCTGGAAAAAAATCATCCATGGCGCAACGGCATTCCCAATCGTTGCAATGATATACCAAATCAGATTATCGTGCTTGAACCCTCCCCCACCTACCGCTCCAAAGCGGTTGAGGTGGGGGATTCTTCTATTGACGATTCATCGAAAGCCGCCTGGAATGCCCGGAGGCTCCCAGGTCTTCCGCTTTCTCCAACGTCCTTTAGGCGATCTGGTGCGATGACCTGATCACCCAGCCG
>CAMIVR010000078.1 GCA_946402065.1 uncultured Brevibacillus sp.
CTTATGAGCTGGCGAAGGCGGGCTTGGGCGTCGTGGTCATTGAAGCCGGTCCTTTCTGGAATCCGCAAACGGATTTTGCCAGTGACGAACTGGCCACGCGCAGACTGGCTTGGCAAGCTACCCGCATCGTGGATGGTAAAAACCCGCTGAAGCTCGGTCACAACAATTCCGGCCGGGGTGTCGGAGGAGGGACGGTTCATTTTACCGGGGTGTTCCTGCGCTTTCACGAAAGCGATTTTGCGACCAGGACAGTAGATGGCGTCGGTGAGGACTGGCCGCTTTCCTACGACGACCTCGCTCCCTACTACGATAAAATTGAAAAAGACATCGCCGTATCAGGACCTAGCCACTTTCCCTGGGGAGCATTCAAGGGCCCGTATCCGTATCCGGTTCGGGAACCGATCAGCGCCAATGCCCAGCTGTTTCGGGAAGCCTGTGAAAAGCTGGGCTACGACAGCGTCGTCGCGCCGCTCGCGATTCTGTCCGCCCCGTTTGACGGCAGGCCGCCATGCATTAACCGTGGCTTCTGCAATCAGGGGTGTATGCCGAATGCGAAGTACAGCGGGCTGATTCATCACATTCCCAAGGCGATTGCGCACGGCGCCGAAGTGCTGTCCGATTGCATGGTGACGCAGGTGCTCACCGATGGCAGCAAGGTGACCGGCGTGTTGTTCAATCACGACCAGCAGACGTACGAGCAAAAAGCGCGAATCGTCATTCTTGCCGGGTTTGTCGTCGAGACGCCGCGGCTGCTGCTGCACTCGGCGACACCGCATTTTCCCGAAGGACTGGCCAATTCCAGCGGATGGGTCGGCAAAGCAATCATGCCGCACAGCAGCCAGGACGTCTACGGCAAACTGCCTGATGAAGTTCGCTTGTATAAAGGAACACCGGTTCTGGCCTTGACCCAGCATTTTTATCAGACACAGAGAGACCGCGGGTTTGCTCGCGGGTATACGCTGAGCGCCCACGGTGCCCGCCCGGTCGCAATGGCCTCTGCGATTGCGACGGAGCAAGACAATGGCAAGCTGCTCTGGGGCAAACAATTGCGTGAAAGCATGCTCGACTACAATCAGTATGCCCGGATTACTCTGGTTGGGGAAGTACTGCCCAATCCGCAAAATGCCGTAACCTTAGCGGAGGAAAAAGACGAGTACGGGATGCCGCTCGCCAAGGTGACGTTCAGTTACGGCGATAACGACCGGAAGCTCATTGACCACGCGGTGAACCAGATGAAGGGGTTGATTGAAGCAATGGGGGGAACGCCGGTATTTACGATTGGGGATACGGCTCATTTGATGGGTGGATGCAGAATGGGCAAAGATCCGCAGCAATCCGTTGTGAATGAATTCGGTCAAAGTCACGATATTTCCAATCTATTTATTGCCGGCGCAAATTCATTTGTCACCTCGAGTGGCGCAAACCCGACAAACACCGTAATGGCCTTGGCTGCACGTACAGCCGATCATCTGATCGAGATGATGCGCCAGCGAGAGGTGTAAAAGTCTGACTCCCTATCTTGGCGACAGTATAGTATACTGTTAAGGAGTATTCTTGGTAAAGGCGGGGGAGAGATATGGAAGGTACGGAACTCATGCAGGTAATGATGATGGCAGACTTGCTCAAATTACTCGGAGACAAGACCCGGCTTACAATTTTGGCTCTCTTGTATGTACAGTCCCTTTGTGTTCGCGATTTGGTTGAAATACTTCAAGCTTCACAGCCTTCAGTTTCTCAACATCTAGCCAAGCTGCGGATTCAGGGGCTGGTCAAGGAGACACGTCAGGGAGCCTGGGTTTTTTATTCGATTAACGCAGAGCATCTGCCTGTCGTCAGGTTGATTTTGGAACAAATGCCAGATATGCGCCATCTGGTAAAAAATATACAAAGAGAGCAGACGTCTGCTGTTTTGTAAGCACGCGAAAAAGCATCGGGGTGTTCAGGGCCCGGTGCTTTTTTTCGCATGGAATATTTTTGGCTACATTCATAATATTTCTATTTTTGTGCTGTGTGAGGGAAAAATATGTACATCAAACGCAATACTGTCCTGCTGCTCGTACTAATGCTTGTATTTGTATTCGCAGGATTGGCTATGTCAATCGAAACTACCAGCCATAACCGCACTCCCCTGGCCAGCAAAGGAGTACTGGACTTGCGCAATTATAACTTTGCGAAGTCAGGGGCGGTGATGCTGGATGGCGAATGGGAATTTGTCTCCGGGAAATTGGTCGACTCCAGTTACTTTGCCAACCCCGACCGGGAAGTGACCTACGTCCCCGTTCCCTCCCTGTGGACGAGGTATAAAATAAATGGACAAGCAGTGCCGAAATTTCAAAAGGCGACGTATCGTTTAAGCATCAAGCTGAACAATCGCGAACAGATCATGGGACTGAAGACATCCAACCTGCGCATGTCGAATATGATTTTTGTCAATGGCAAACGGGTCGGCCAGAGCGGTGTACCGTCGAATGAGCGCGACTACATTCAGGAAAATACACCGTACACAGCGTACTTCTACGTTAAGGATGACGTTCTCGAGATTATCGTGCATATCGCCAACTTTGATTACGCATCGGGGGGAGGAATCATTGACTCGATCTCCTTTGGAAATGACAAAAGTATTGAGCGTGTAAGGGAAAAGCTGTTAGCCTACGATTGGATCATGATCGCTGCCTTCTTGATGATGGGTACGTACTTCCTTGGGTACTTCTGGCATGCCCGAAAGGAAAAGAACTCCCTGTTTTTCTCCTTGTTTTGCTTTGCTTCATCGGCTTATTTTCTCACACATGGCGAAAAGGTTCTCTATGGCATTATTCCGGATATTTCCTACGGACTGTTTCAACGCATGCAAATGTTTTCCACCGTACTCGTAGGGGTTTGTCTGCTTTTGTACTATCATGTTTCCCTGCGGGCTTTTTCCAGTAAAAAAGCGGTGCGGATGATACTGGGGCTGGGCATTTTTCTATGCGTAATGGTAGTTTTTCCTGTAAGCATAAACTCGATGTTTCAATTATGGAATTCCGGCTTCCTCTTTATTGTCATTGTCTATACCGGTTATATTCAACTGAAAGCAATCAGCCAGCAGGTTACCGGAGCGATGTATCTCGTCTGTGCTTCGCTAACGCTGCTGCTCTATTTCATTATTGACACCCTGAACCTGCAAGGAGACATCAGGTTTGCCATTCTCCCGCCAGCCCTGCCGTTTTTCTATTTGCTCATGCTCTCCCTGTTTATGGCTCACCGATTCCTCGATACCTTTCGGAAAAACGAGGAATTGTCCCGGTTGCTGCTGCAATCGAACAAGTTCAAGGACGAATTTCTGGCCAAGACATCGCATGAATTTCGTACCCCGCTTCACGGAATCATCGCTATCGTGCAAACCATGCTCAACCATTCGAACAGCAACAGTTTGACAAGGGAAGAGACAGACAGACTGTCTTTGGTTGTTGGAATTGCCAAGCGTTTATCGAGTCTGGTCAATGACATTCTCGATTTTGCCAAGCTGCGGCAAGGGGAACTGCAAATTACACGAAGCAATGTAGATGTCTACGCAAACACGTATGTGGTCTCGGAGATTTTTACGTACATGACAGGCAAGGAGGTACGCGTTGTTCACTCGGTTCCTCGTGATTTACCCGATGTCTGGGCAGACGAGAACCGTCTCAGGCAAATTTTAAACAACCTCATGGGTAATGCGGTTAAATTCACCAGCAGCGGAACCATTGAGATACGTGCACGAGAGGAACATGGCTTTGTCGTCGTTTCCATTGCCGATACCGGCGATGGGATCGAGGCTGATCAGCTGGCGAGTATTTTTGAACCGTATCAACAAAAATCCTTTCGCCAAAGTAATGATGGGGTGGGGTTAGGACTGAATATCACCAAGCAGCTGGTAGAGCTGCAGGGCGGAGAAATATGGGTGGAGTCGAAGCCCAATCACGGTTCCGTGTTCAGCTTTACACTTCCCATCGCCTCCGGGGAGGCAGCGAGAAGTGAAAAAAATCCGGAACTCCCCACAGTACCCCTGCCAAGCAAAACGAAGCTGACCATTCCGCATTTCGCTGGCAATCCGAACGGAAAGAAAGTGATTGTCGCGGACGACGATCATACGAATCTGCAGGTGCTGGTGAATGCCCTGAAGACGGAAGGATATTCTATCATCGCTGTCGACCACGGCCGATGGGTAGTGGACCTGCTTGAGCAGCATTCCGATATCGACGTTGTCCTGCTTGATATTATGATGCCGGAACTATCCGGTTATGAAGTGTGCCAAGCGATCAGGGAGTCTTACAGCTTGGCGGAGCTGCCCGTATTGATGCTGACGGCTGCGATCTTCCCGGAAGATATGGTGGCTGCATTTCAGTCGGGGGCCAATGACTTCTTGCATAAACCGTTGGATCTCACTGAACTGAAGACAAGAGTCCGCAACCTGATGATGATGAAAGAGTCCGCCCGTACGGCGACGAAAATGGAAGTGGCGTTTTTACAAGCACAGATCAAGCCGCATTTTCTGTATAATGTGCTTAACTCGATTCTGGCGCTAAGCTATATGGATGTGGAAAAGTCGCGAAAACTGATTACCAGCTTTGCCAGCTTCCTGCGGGAAAGCTTTGTGTTTAGCAATACGAATAAGCTTGTGCCGCTTGAGAAAGAGCTGTCTTTGCTTCACTCGTATGTTGAGATTGAACAAGCTCGGTTTCCTGAAAAAATCCAATTTGAACTCACTTGCAGCAGAACGCTCAATTGCAAAATTCCACCTCTGCTGCTGCAGCCGATCGTCGAAAATGCGATTCGCCATGGGATTACAAAAAGACCGGAAGGCGGAAGGGTCAGAGTGACAATCGAGCAGGTACACGATCACGTCGTTTTCCATATCGCGGACAACGGTGTCGGGATGTCGGAAAAACAGATTGAGGACATTTTGAACCGTCAACCAGGCAATTTGGATGGCGTAGGATTGGTAAATATCATCAAGCGGATCAAACAATTCAACGGGTCTTCCCTGTCGATTGCGAGCGACGTAATGACGGGAACCGCCATAACAATACGACTTCCATACTTATAGGCTTTCATGAATAAAGGGGAGAAGGTTGTGCTAAAAGCGATTGTGGTCGATGACGAAATATTGGCCATCCACCTGCTGCAGCATTTACTGGTGGAGACAGGGGCAATAGAGGTTGTCGCAAGTTATACCACGGCTGAAGAAGGTCTGCGGGGCATACGACAGTTCAAGCCGGATGTGGCATTTCTGGACATCGAAATGCCGGTCAGCAGTGGAATCGAACTGGCGGGCCTCTTGCAGCAGCAGAGCCGTGACGGATATACGGACATCGTATTTGTCACGGCATTTGATGCCTATGCGCTGGATGCATTTACTGTCCAGGCATTTGATTATTTGCTGAAGCCGATTGATAAGGAGCGGTTGCGGCTCACAGTGGAGCGCATTGTTCAGCGGAGAAAGTGGCTATACGCTGACGGCGGCAAAGAGCGCGTAATGAAGGCGTCCTTTATGGGACAATTTCGCCTTTTCGACGTCAATAACCAGTCGATCAAGTGGCGGACAAAAAAAGTAAAAGAATTGTGCGCGTATTTACTCCATCATCAAGTCCCCGTTCATCGGGCTCAGATTGTCGAAGAATTGTGGCCGAACCTGCCGGTGGAAAAAGCCGCGAATCACCTGCATACCAGTATCTATCAGCTGCGGAAGGAATTAAAACAATGCGGATACCCCGATGCTGTTGCATACGTCAACGAAAGCTATTCACTACACGTAGCAGTGAGCCGGGATGTGGACAACATTGAAAAGCTGCTCGCGAAGGCTGTGGCGGAGCCGGAAGCGAAGCTGCTCGAACTGTACCCGCGGGATTATCTCGATCTGGAGGATTACCCGTGGGCGGTTGCGAAACAAGTAAAGCTGAGGAAATCATTTATCGATTTCTTGGAACGGGTGGTTCAAACCACTCCAGCTTGTCCCATCGTAAAAAATTGTCTGGATAAACTCATCGAAATGGAACCGTTTGAAGAGCAGTATATTCGCGGATTGATGCAATACTACCGCCAACTCGGCAAGCCGAAATCGGCGGTTGAGGTTTACGAGAGATTCGAGGTGTTTCTGAGCAAAGAGCTGGGAGAAATTCCGCAAAAGGAAACAAGGGATCTTATGAAGAAATGCTCGCGGTAATCGTCCCTTACGAAAAAGAGCTGACCTTGCTTGGGTCAGCTTTTCTGTTTGCCTTTTCAAATGTTTAGAATCTGTACAGTTGCATCGGGTATAATCGGACATGTTTGATTCGGCATGCTTGGAAAGGGCAGCGAAGGGGGGAGCGGTCCGTGCAAGACAAATTCATGGTCGGGAGGGTTGATCTATGGCTGCATCGACTGATACATTTCTCGTCATAGAAAATCTGACACAATTCGATATGCACATCTCTGTCTCGGAAATGGATGAGGGCGATTGGGAGTGGGTTGCCAACGACAAGGCCGATAGTCACTTCCAGAATATGATTATTTATGCGTTTTCTTCCATGAGCGTACGTGAGGATGCCAGGCAAAGGGAAGAGCCCTGGTATAAAATGACCATCCTGTTTTCAAATGGTGATGTCGTGACGTTGCGCAATGATTTTGCCATGGAACACACAGATGTGATCCGCGACTACAACCTGGGCGGAAAATCTGCGGGAAAGTATGTAGCCAGAAAGCTGGTGAGCGACGGCATGACAACCTATACGATTACATCGCGTGAATGAGCGAGCCGACGTTGGTTAAAGCCCGCCTATCGCATGGAAAAAAGTGAGACGGATACACAGCAGACCTCCGGTGCACATTAGTAGATGCAAAGATGAGGAGGTGAGTGAAACATGCCAAAACGCAACCAACAACCAGCAGGTATGAACCGTTCCCAACAAACCGCCAACACAGCAACTGAATTTGCCAGTGAAACGAACGTAGCGGAAGTTCGCAAGCAAAACCAGCAATCGGCTGCTCGTGCTTCTCAACAAAACAACCCTACTGAGTAGCAGGCGGATCGTACCCCTTCCCCTTTGGGTGAGGGGATTTTATTTGGAGATGGCCGATCCCCTGTGAGCATTGCTTCTCGTCCACGGCGTACCCAGGTAGGACAATGCCCAGCGGTCTAAACCGTACCATCCCGCGACTTTCCAAGCCATGACCAGCCAAGTGGCAAAAATGAACAAGAGCGGATTCGTACTGATGGTCCCGGCGAACAGAAAGCTCACGTTCATTAACCCGCCGAAAAAGGCAGCGATACCTGTCAACAGCCCCAGAATCAGCCCGAGCCCGACCAGTACTTCGCCGTAAGCGACCATGAATCCAAATACCTTCGCATTTGGCAGCACGGTATATTCCAGGAACCACGCGTACCAGGCCGAGACGTCGTGCCCTTCTTCCGCTTTAGCCAGCGCGCCTTTCACAAAGCCTTGTATCGCTCCGCCAGCGCCTTCCCCGGTCCATGCATCAGACGTTACCTTCTTCCATCCAGCGGTAATCCAGGTGTACCCCACATACAGGCGGATGAACAGCCAAATCCACGCCGACCGCGTGCTGCTAAACAAAAAGCGCGATACGGGATTTTCCGGAATAATGATTTCGTCTTTTTCCCTGAATTGCTGTTGCATTGTGATTCCTCCTCTGTGAACTATTCGTAAATTTACCCTCGACAGGCGAATAATTCCAACTCATTTTAGCATATGGATAGGTGAATAAGGGTTGTCCCGGGCATAAATTCATAAATTGTAAATAATAAAGTTTCTTATATTTCAAACAGGTATATAGTGAATACTCTTGCGGCTGCGCTTGCGATCGGTCACACAGGATGGTAAGGTGAAATCGGAGTTGATCGGTTTCGTGCTAAATCTTAAGAAAAACGGCGTGACGTTTTTCGTTTTTCGAAAAAAAAGCAGGTGAAGGTAATGATCGTTGGAACAGGGATCGACATAGTAGAAATCGAGCGGATTGAACGGCTGATGAAACAGCAGACACGGTTTGTCTCGCGGGTTCTCACGGGGGCTGAACGTGCGAATATGCCTGCAACAGAGCGGAGAGCCGCAGAATTTGTTGCCGGCCGCTTTGCTGCCAAGGAAGCGCTGTCGAAGGCTTTGGGTACCGGGATCGGGGCAATGATCCAGTTTCACGATATGGAAATTAGCAAGGACAGCAAGGGGAAGCCTTCCATTCGGATTGCGCCAGCAGCGATTGCTAGATTTCAGCGCGATCCGGAAACACTGTCCATTCATCTCAGTATTTCCCACAGCAAAAGCTTTGCCATTGCACAAGTTGTCCTCGAAGAATTGTAACTTGTCTGCATACTGGGACGAGGGCTGTCATAGATATATATCGCATGGGTTAGGAGGGACTACCTGACGTCTATCAGGATGTTGAGTCCGGATCAAATCAGCGATAGACAGCTCGTGATACATAGATCGACAAGAGCTGTTAATTACGGACAGACAGATTTCCTGGGAAATAGACAGGCTTTCCCTCCTTTGTCGAAAACAGACAAGGAGGAGTTGTTTCGATGAAACGGGGAATTTTGTGGTTGGCGCTATTGTTGTTTTTATCCGTGGTTTCGGCAGGGTGCTTCGGGACGAAAACACCTGAGGATGTCGTCGGAGATTTAAGCAGTAATCTGGATAAGATCTCAGGGTATAAGTCAAATGCCGTTCTTACCCTGCAGACCGGTTCCACGCCGCAAGAGTACGATGTACAAGTATGGTACGAAAAGCCGACCAAATATCGGGTAGCCTTGACGTCAAAACAGCGCAACATCACACAGATCATTTTGCGCAATGACGAAGGCGTCTTCGTACTCACGCCGCATTTGAACAAGAGCTTCCGCTTCCAAAGCGGCTGGCCGGAGAACAACGGACCGCTCTATCTGTACGAAACATTGGTACACAGCATCGTAGAAGACAATGAACGGCAGTTGACGATGGAAAACAAGCAGTACGTTTTTGAGGTGAAGGCCAACTACAGCGGCAATCGCTCCTTGAGCAAGCAAAAAATCTGGATGACTGAAGATTTCAAACCGACACGCGCAGAGATTATGGATGGAAACATGAACACGCTGGTGCAGATCAAGTTCAGCGATTTTACTTTTAACCCCGAGTTTGATAAAGACGCCTTTGACAAGGATCGCAACATGACCAGTGCCATCACGTCTGTCCCAACCATTGGCGGAGCGAATAAACCGAAGCAGCCAACCGGCCAGTTCGGTGTTATCGAGCCTACGTATATGCCAAAAGGCGTGCAGCAAGTCGGCATTGAGCCAGTCAAGCGAAACGGGGAGCAGACGATTGTGCTCGAGTATAAAGGGGAATACAACTACAAGCTGATGGAAGCAAGACCGACGGCAGCGACGGTTTCGTACGAGCAAGGCATGCCGCTGGATCTCGAGTATACCATCGGTGTCTTGACCCAGACGAGTGAAAATAAACGGACCTTGACATGGGAGCTGGATGGCGTAGAATTTACCTTGATTGGCGATTTGCCGGAAGAAGAAATGGTGAATATCGCTAAATCGACGTATGGTGTCGGAGGTAAATAAAGGGGAAGAAATGACCGGAACCGTTCAAATTTGCAGAGGGAGCCTACATGGTTCCCTTTTTTGATTGTTTGGGGCGAATTCTGCTGCCCTGCAACGATTGACACCCGATGGCAAAAAAGGATAAGATACGCATAGCCATGAAGTGAGGTGCGAAAATAGCGAATGAAAAAACCGAATGATGAGATTTTACTGCAGGTTGATTCGAGTTATGGAGATTTGATTTTGCGCAAAAATTTACGTATGAGGATTATCGAAACACTCGTGTTTATTGTCGGACTATTTGTCTCGGCCAATATCCTGAATACGCAGAGCGCGGCGTTCAAGGTATCGGCTTTTGCTATTGCCGCTGCAGTGATCGGGCTCGCCCCGTTTGTTTACAAGGCGGTACTTCGACCTCGCTACACATTGACGAAAACGCATCTGATCGTTTCCATCTCCGGCAAAGAAACAGCTTATCCGCTGACGGAGGTAGAACCTGTTATAGAAGGCAGACATTATTACAAGCTTCGAGGCAAGCGTGAATCGCTGATGGTTTCGCGCGATTTTCTTGTGCAATTAAACGAACGCATCCATCTTTTCCAAAGAAAAGGAAAAAGGAGATAAGGTAGAATGAAACCATTTTGCCGAGATACATGGGTAGAGGTAGATTTAGATGCCATCCGGGCAAATGTCGAGACATTCCGCCGCCATCTGCCCCGTCAGACGGGAATTATGGCAGTCGTCAAGGCAGATGGCTACGGTCATGGGGCTGTACAGGCCGGGCGCGAGGCGCTTGCCGGCGGAGCCGACTCACTGGCTGTCGCCATGCTTGACGAAGCGCTCGTACTGCGCAAGGCGGGCATTGAGGCACCGTTGCTCGTCCTGGGGTACACACCGCTCGATTCACTTGCAGAGGCAGTGCGATGGGACATTCAACTGACAGCGTATCATCCGGAGTGGGTTCAATCTGCTCACGCCCAGCTGGCAGAAAGGAAGCCAGCGTCCAAGCCGTTGGAAATTCATCTCAAAGTAGATACGGGCATGGGCAGGATCGGGACGCAATCGATCCCGGAACTGCTAGCCATGGCTGACCGATTGAACACGTCCGCGGTTTTGAGGTGGAAAGGAATTTTCACCCACTTTGCATGTGCCGATGAGGAAGATACGACTCATGTGCAAAGCCAGCATGACTGTTTTCAAGAGATGCTGCAGGCACTTACTGCGGCCGGGTACGAGTTGCCGCAGGTGCACTGCTGCAACAGCGCGGCAGCCATCCGATTTCCGGAATGGGGTTATGATACCATTCGCCTGGGCATAAGCTTATACGGATTATATCCTTCGCCGTATCTCAAAGAGCGTCAGGATGTCAGTCTAGTCCCTGCGCTCCAGCTGAAGACGCGCATTTCCCATGTAAAACGAGCTGCCAAGCCTTTTACCGTGAGCTACGGCGCTACCTATACCGCCTCACCTGGGGAAGTGGTCGCTTCCCTGCCGATTGGATATGCTGATGGATTTTCCCGGTCGCTGTCGAATCGGGGATTCGCCCTTCACAACGGTCGACGGGTAGCGATTATCGGGAGAGTCTGCATGGACCAGACCATGCTGCGAATCGACGAGGGCAATGCCTCAGTCGGGGATGAAGTGATTCTGTACGGCAGACAAGGAGAGGAGGAAATCTCGCTCGATGAGGTGGCAGCGCTCTTGGGAACGATTAACTACGAGATTCCTTGTATGCTGAACTACCGGATCCCACGGGTCTACCGAAAAAACCGGGAGATTGTCGATTATGCCCACGCTTTGGCAGGCAAGAGATAATTTCTCCATAAGAAAATTAGCAGGAATTATGTTGAAAAAGGCGAATACTTATTTCTTAGGCAACGACAAAGTGAAAATAATGCGATTTGCCCCTGAAAAGAGGTATAATTTTGCATCTCGTTCGACATAATGGTATTGTTACTTATGGAATTATGGTAGATAAAGAAATTTACTGCGGTTATGGTTGGAGGTGGATTTATCTTGTCTAAGCCAAATACAAAGCGCATTATGATCAGTTTGCCCCAAAATCTCCTGCAGGAAGTAGACGGGGTTATAGAAAAAGAGAAGTCCAATCGGAGTGAATTTATCCGCCAGGCAATGAGCTTGTACCTGAAGGAACGGAAGAAGCGCTTTATTCGGGAAACCATGCAAAAAGGCTATATGGAGATGGCGAAAATCAATTTGAACATGGCGTCGGAAGCCTTCGGAGCTGAAGAAGAAGCTGATCTTACCTTGGACCGCTTAGTTAGCGGGGTGTAACCAGTGATTGTCAAACGTGGCGATGTTTTTTTCGCGGATCTTTCACCTGTGGTAGGTTCCGAGCAAGGGGGCGTTCGACCAGTATTAGTCATTCAAAACGATATTGGCAATCGGTTTAGTCCTACAGTCATCGTTGCAGCAATTACAGCACAAATTCAAAAAGCCAAGTTACCTACTCACGTGGAGATTGACGCGAAAACCTATGGCTTTGATCGGGATTCGGTTATTTTGCTCGAACAAATTCGGACCATAGACAAACAGCGTCTCACTGATAAAATTACGCATCTTGATGATGAAATGATGGATCGAGTAAACGACTCTTTGCAAATAAGCTTAGGGTTGATTGATTTTTAACGAAGCGAGAGCTTTCCAGGAAAGCTCTTTTTTGTTTGCCCGGATTGTATTACTTTCGGACTAGTTTGCGAAAAGAATCTATACCAATTTATAGATAATACCTTGTATACTGAAAATATGACATAATTAGACATGATTGAACAAACGGCCTTGCCCGTTTTTCACAGATCACCAATCAGCCAGCGATGTCGAAAACGGGGAGGAGCACCTAGAGATGAATGGGCCATGCTTGATCAATATTCTTAGCGAACAGGATATTGTGCTCGCCAGGCAGACCGGAAGAAAGCTGGCGAAAGACATGGGATTTAATAACATTCATCAATCCCGCGTTGCAACAGCGATCTCCGAGTTAGCGAGAAACATCCTGCTTTATGCTGGTACGGGAACCATTTCGATCGATACCATAAGCAGAGACGGCAAAGTGGGCATTCAGATTATCGCTCTTGATAACGGTCCGGGCATACGCGATATTCGCAAAGCGATGGAGGATGGCTATTCCACATCAGGTGGGCTAGGGGCAGGCCTCCCCGGGGTTAAGCGCTTGATGGACGAGTTTATGATTGATAGCAGAGTTGAGCAAGGCACACAGGTCATCATTGTGAAGTGGCGAGTCTAGCAAAGAGGGGGTTGGGGCTCATTAATGCTTAGTCAAAATTTGCTTCGCCAATACCAAGAGATTTTGCAGGCGTACCTCAACGGGCGGGGTGAAGATCAACTTTATTTGGGGCAACAACTGAGCAAGTGGCTTCTGGCGCAAAACATCTCTCCGGAGGAAATTATTGACTTTCACCGGACTGCACTGGAAAATACGCTGGACGTTCCGGAACTGGTGCGGGACTCGTTTGCGCTGTTGACGGAAGTGATGATTGAATACGGCAACGCCTTAAACGAACATTGGAATCTGCGCTACAAACAAAAGCAGCTGGAGTCCGAAATCGAACTGGCGGTGGCCATGCAGCAAACCCTGTTGCCAGAATTCGTTCCCAGTTTTGCCGAAATTGAAATAGGCTGCATCAGCATTCCTGCCAAGCAGATGAGCGGAGATTACTACAACTTTGTGCGGCACGGCGAAGCAGCCTGCAGCATTGCGATCGCGGATATCGTCGGCAAAGGCATCCCGGCAGCGCTCTGTATGTCGATGATCAAGTACGCGATGGACAGCTTTTATGAGATCATGGTCGATCCGGCGGTAGTACTGCGGCACCTCAACCGCATTGTCGAGCAAAACATTGATCCCAGCATGTTTATTACGATGTTTTACGGTCGGTACGACTTGCTCATGCATCGCTTCCGATACGCGGTGGCAGGACATGAACCGGGCTTTTGGTACCGGAAGAGCGAGAACCGGCTGTACGATCTGGAAGGCAAAGGGCTTGTATTGGGTGTTACGCGTGAAGCTACATACCAAGAGTACGAGATCGAAATGGACAGAGGCGATGTCTTGATTCTGTTGACGGATGGCGTGACGGAACGCAGGATAGAGGGAGAATTCCTGCAGAGGGAAGCGCTGGTTCCCCTGATCCTGGAGGAAATTCATTTATCCGCCCAGACGATGGCCGAGAATATATACCGCAAGCTGCTGTATTTATCAAATTTCGAATTGACTGACGACCATACGATGATTGTTATTCGAAGATTATAAAAAGACTGTCAAGCAGGGAGACGGTTCAGACGTAACGAGGAGAAATGTGATAGGGGAAAGAGAGGAGGGTGACTATGAATTTGACGATTCAAGTGGAAGCGGCAGGAGTAGATACGGTTCTGCATTTATCAGGAGAGTTGGATGCATATACAGCACCGCAATTGAGTGAGCATCTGGGGCCACTCATGCTAAATTCAAACAATCGCTCTGTCATCGTAGACCTTACAAATGTAACCTACCTGGACAGTACAGGGATCGGGATTTTTATCAGCGCTTTAAAAGCGTCGAAGCAAAGTGGATGCCAACTTGTGATTCAGAATGTAACGGAGCGCATTGAACGCTTGTTTCGGATTACCGGATTATATGAGATTATCTCGATTGTACCGCTAAAAGGAGAGAAAGCCTAATGAGCGTTAGCGATTTGATCGAATTAACGATTCCTGCAAAACTAGATTATATTGGAGTCGTCAGATTGACGATTTCCGGTATCGCCAATAGAGCCGGTCTTGCTTATGATGATATAGAGGATATTAAGCTGGCTGTATCAGAAGCATGTACAAATGCCGTTCGCCATGCATATAAAGAAAAGGAGGGGACGATTCGAATCAAGTGCAACGTAACCGGTGACCGGTTGCACATCTTCGTTGCGGACAATGGGGACAGTTTTGATATGCAAGACAAACAAAAAAAATGGGGACCCATTAACACGAATGCAGCAATCGAAGAGATGGCGGAGGGGGGACTTGGCCTGTATCTGATTCATACCTTGATGGATGAAGTGGAAGTCAGCGGAGATAAAGGAGTTATCGTATCGATGATCAAGTACTTGCGGCGGGACGGGGTGGAAAGTGATGTCGGTATATTCTCAAAGTCAGAAACGCAATCGTGATGAGATTTATCGGCTCATTGAAAAATACAAGCAAGCACCTACGGCAGAAATCCAACACTTTCTGGTCGTTCAGTTCCGCGATATGGTAGAGTCGCTGGCTGCCCGGTTTGCGCGGGGCAGAGAACCGCTTGAAGACCTTGTGCAAGTGGGCATGATCGGACTTTTGGCTGCGTTGCGCCGATATGATCAGTCATTTGGCCGTAACTTTGAAAGCTTTGCCGTTCCGACAATTGTCGGTGAAATGAAACGATACATACGGGATAAGACGTGGAGTGTCCATGTACCCAGACGCATTAAAGAGCTTAACCCGAAAATAAAAAAAGCCGTAGATGAGCTCACCGTAACCTTTCAGCGTTCCCCCAACATCAAAGAGATCGCTTGGTACTTGCAGGTGAGTGAAGAAGAAGTACTAGAGACCATGGAAATGGGCCGTAATTACCATGCATTATCGGTCGATAACGAAATTGAGGCGGACAGTGAGGGTGGGACTATTACCCTACTCGACCTTTTTGGCGAAGTGGATCAGGGATTTAATAATGTTGAACGCAAACTGATGCTGGACAAGATTCTTCATGTACTGAATGACCGGGAAAAAGAAATCATACAACTTACTTTTTATGATAATTTGAGTCAGAAACAAGCTGGTGACGTGCTTGGTATTTCCCAAATGCACGTATCGCGACTGCAGCGCAGGGCGCTGGGGAAATTGCGGGAAGCAATTCGTCACGATCTCAGTGAGTTGGTGGAGGGGTAATGTTAAACTCGACGCGCTTTGTTGTCGAGTTTTTCTAATTGTTTCCGCTCCATTTTCGAACGAAAGCGGGCGGCTTGTGGTACAATAATACAGCTAGTATAACCACAGGGGGATTGTGGATTATGGAAACAAGCCTAATGACGAAAACGATCGCGGACGAATTGCAGCTGAAACAGGGACAGGTCGGGCAAACGATCACTCTGTTGGACGAGGGGAATACCGTCCCGTTTATCGCCAGATATCGCAAGGAAATGACCGGGCAACTCGATGAAACACAAATCCGCTCCATTGAGGAGCGCGTGCGCTACCTTCGCAATCTGAGCGTGCGGAAGGAAGAAGTTTTGCGTTTGATCGACGAACAGGGGAAGCTGACGGATGAGCTGAGCCAGTCGATCCAGCAGGCGACCAAGCTGCAGGAGGTCGAGGATCTGTACAGACCGTACAAGCAAAAGCGCCGGACCCGGGCCACAGTCGCGAAGGAAAAAGGTCTGCAACCGCTGGCAGATCACGTGCTGGCGCTGCCCGCCGACGGCGATTTGCTCGCTGAGGCAGCCCGCTATATCGATTTCGAGAAAGGGGTCGAAACAGCCGAGGAGGCCTTGCAGGGAGCGATGGACATTATCGCCGAGCACGTATCGGACGATGCCGACGTCCGCAAGTGGATCAGAGTGCGGACATACGAGAAGGGAACGCTGGTGACCGAGCAGAAGGAAGCCGAAAAGGACGGCAAAAACGTCTATCAGATGTATTATACATATAGCGAACCGCTGAAAAAGGTCGTTCCGCATCGCGTGCTGGCGATCAACCGCGGAGAAAACGAAGGCATTCTGAAAGTATCCATCGATGCACCCCTGGAGGAAATCCGCAGCTATATGCAGCGCAGCCTGATCAAGCGGCCTACAGTCGCACGGGAGGTACTGGAACACACGCTGGATGATGCCTACAAGCGATTGATTGCCCCCTCGATTGAGCGGGAAGTGCGGGCGCAGCTGACAGATGTGGCAGAGGAACGCGCGATTCACATTTTTGCCGAAAATCTGCGCAACCTGCTGCTGCAGCCTCCGGTAAAGGGGAAAGTGGTGCTGGGCGTCGACCCCGCGTACCGTACAGGCTGTAAATTGGCCGTGGTGGACGAGACCGGGAAGCTCCTGGAGGTCGCCGTCATCTATCCGACACCGCCTGTCAGCAAGGTGGAAGAGGCCAAGCGCAAAATGCTCGAGCTGATCGACAGATACAAAGCGGAGCTGGTCGCCATCGGAAACGGAACGGCTTCACGGGAGACCGAGCAGTTTGTCGCGGATACGCTGAAGGATGTGAAGCGGGAAATTTTCTACATCATCGTCAATGAGGCGGGGGCTTCGGTTTATTCGGCTTCGCCGCTGGCCAAAGACGAGTTTCCCGATCTCGATGTGGCCGAGCGCAGTGCCATTTCCATTGCCCGACGCATTCAGGACCCGCTGGCCGAGCTGGTAAAGATCGATCCGAAGTCTGTCGGCGTTGGACAGTACCAGCACGATGTGACGCAGTCGCGCCTTGCGGAAAGCTTGCAGTTTGTCGTTCAATCCGCTGTCAACCACGTCGGGGTGGATGTCAATACGGCGTCGCCTTCGCTCTTGCAGTACGTGTCTGGCGTAAGCAAGCAGGTGGCGGCGAACATCGTCAAGTTCCGCGAAGAAAACGGCAGGATCAGCGGACGCCAGCAATTGAAAAAGGTTCCGCGCCTCGGAGCCAAAACGTATGAGCAGTGCATTGGCTTCCTGCGCGTCATGGAAGGCGATAATCCGCTGGACAAGACACCGATCCACCCGGAGTCGTACGAGGCTACGTACAAGCTGCTCGAGGCTCTCGACCTGAAATCGTCCGACATCGGCACTGAGGCTTGCCGGGAAAAGCTGCAGAAGGTCGATGTAGCGGCCATGGCAGAAGCCCTTGAAATCGGTCGGCCAACGCTTGCAGACATCATTGAAAGCTTGCTGCGTCCCGGACGCGACCCGCGCGACGAACTGCCGAAACCGATTTTGCATCAGGATGTGCTCAAGCTGACCGACTTGGGAAAAGGGATGAAATTGCAGGGAACCGTGCGCAATGTCGTCGATTTTGGCGCCTTTGTCGACATCGGCCTGAAAAACGACGGGCTGGTGCACATCTCGCGAATGCGGAAAGGCTTTGTCAAACATCCGCTCGATGTCGTATCGGTAGGGGATATCGTTGACGTCTGGGTTGTGGATATCGACGAGCAGAGACAGCGAGTAGGGCTGTCGATGGTTGAACCGGTCGGTTGATTTGAGGATGAAGCGGTCGGCCAACCCAGCGGGGAAGCCGTGCGGATAAAAAAGCAAGCGGTCGCTCTACTCTTGAGAACGACCGCTGTGTTTTTCCAGGTATAAAAACCAACAACTGTTCAGCAAACGGATTTGTCTGACATCCTTTCCAAAAAAGGCCCGTTGCAGTTGCCTACGCATCCATTGTGGCATGAAGGCACCTCCTGCTGTAATCCAACTACAGCAGTCTATGCGTTTGTCACGGTGCAGGTACCTGTCTAGGCGCTTTTTACTCTTCTTCCTGCAGGAATTCAAGCTGGGCTTGCAGTGCGCGAATTTCCGTCAGAAGCGAGATGAGGGGATAGACATCTTCTTTCAGCAAGGCAAAGCGTTGTTCGAGCTCGCTGACGTAGGCGAGACCGTCGTCAACGCTGCTAGCAGGATCGAGCAATTCAAGGTTGCTGCATTCGGCGATGACTTTCGGCAGAGCAGGTCGATCGGTTATCGTCAGCTTGTCAATTTCCTTGTGCAGCCGTTTGAGCAGTGCAACCAACTGGTACATATAAGCCTCAGGCATAGAAATAAACCGGTATGAGTCTGATTCCGTCACGATCAGATAGCGCATATTCAAGTCCTCCAGATAATCATTCTTCGACAAGTGTAGCCTATTCTCTTGGGAAAATTCAAGCAAAACTGACGTAGGGGACGCCGGAATGGGAGGGAGAACATGACAGATCAAGAGCTGCAGGCAATGGTTGAGCAGATTTCGCTGACTTCGTTTGGCAAACCGTTTCGGCACCGGGCGACCTTCAACAGCCGCTTGCGTACAACGGGCGGCAGGTATCTGCTCAGATCCCATCATATCGAACTGAATCCCAAACATTATCTCGAGCACGGCGAGGACGAGCTGATCGGCATCATCAAGCATGAACTGTGCCACTATCACCTGCATCTGGAGAAGCGGGGCTATCGGCATATGGACGCTGATTTCAAGCATCTGCTCAAACAGGTCGGGGGCAGTCGCTACTGCCAGAGCGTAGGCAGCGGGAGAAAACCGCGACCGTTTACCTATGAACTGGTTTGCAAGGACTGCCACATGACGTACAAGCGTAAACGGAAAGTCGACCCCAGACGCTACGTCTGCGGCTGCTGCCGCGGCAAGCTGGCGCTGCATCGGCTGTAGCCAGGTTTATTGCACGCCGGAAACGTGCAAAGTTATAATATGGTGAAAAAGGGGCGGTTTCCTTTGGCTAACGATGAGTTTACCTCCATCCGGCAGTGGACTGTGCGTTCTGCTGGCCAGGAAGGCGATGGTCTACGCGTGGGAATAGGTGATGACGCTGCCGTTTTTGCGGTAGCCAAAGGGATGGAAATCGTCGCCTGCTGTGATGCGATGATCGAGACGATTCATTTTTTACGGGAAACCATGAACGCGGAAGACATCGGCTATAAAGCGATGATCAGCAATATAAGCGATGTAGCGGCTATGGGCGGTTACCCCCGGTACGCCCTTATTTCCATTGGGGTGCCGCCTCATTGGACTGTAGACGAATGCGAGCGCATATACACGGGGTTGTATGAAGCGGCAGACAAATACGGCGTGCGGATCATCGGCGGCGATACGGTGGCGACCCCTGATGCGCTGCATTTATCGGTTACCGTTTTGGGAGAGGTGGAAGCGGGAAAAGCGATTCGCCGATCAGCGGCCAAACAGGGTGAACTCGTATTTGTCACCGGAACGCTCGGCGGCTCTGCAGCGGGACTTCACATGCTGCTGGACGCACGTACACCGGGAAGGAATCTTGCGTCCGGGTTTGAAGAACTACGCCTCCTGCATCAGAGACCGGAAGCACAGGTGGCGGCAGCCCGCTTGCTGATACGCTGCCCGGGGATTGGAGCGTGCAACGACGTCAGTGACGGTCTGGCTTCCGAGTTGTGGGAAATTGCCGAGGCGAGCGGCGTCTCTGTTTATATCGAGCAAGATCGACTGCCGATTCTGCCGCTCGTCGCGGCGTACGCCCATACGGTCGGCGCAGATCCGGTAGACTGGGTGCTTTATGGCGGGGAGGATTATCAATTGGTCGGCACTGTAGCAGAGCGGGACGCAGCGGAGTTGCAGGCGGCGTTTCACCAGCAGGGATTGCCGTTTGCCGTTATCGGCCGAGTGAAGCAAGGTCCGCCAGCGGTGTGGATGGATACGGAAGCGGGGCAAAAAGCGCTGGCGAAAGCGGGGTACAACCACTTCCAGCGATCATGAGATGGGTTAGGGGGCATTGGTATGGCAAGAACATACAGATGGCTGCTGCGGGGACCGGAGGAGACGAGGCAGTTTGCCGAGAGAGTCGGAGCGTATTTGCAGGCAGGCGATCTGCTGTTGTTGGAAGGGACGCTGGGAGCGGGAAAAACCACGTTTACGCAAGGTCTGGCGCGGGGCTTGGGGGTAGCCGGGGTGGTAAACAGCCCGACGTTTACCATCGTCAAAGAATACGCGGGACGACTTCCGCTTTACCATCTGGATGTGTATCGTGTAGGAGAGGATATTGATTCAATCGGTATCGATGATTACTTGTTTGGCGAAGGTGTCTGTGTAGTCGAGTGGGCCTCGCTGATTGAATCCGTTCTCCCGGCCGAACACCTGACGATAACGCTTGCCCCGACAGAGACGGAAGACGAGCGGAGCTGCTTGTTGGAGCCTCGGGGGGAACGCTACGAACAATTATGTGAGGAGCTTGATAAGCATGCGAGTGCTGGCGATTGATACGTCAAATGTCGCGTTAAGCGTGGCTGTCGTGGAGGATGAACGGGTACTGGCGGAGCTGTCCACGAACGAAAACAAAAATCACTCCGTGCGATTGATGAACAGCATCGCTCTTTTATTGGAGCAAGTGGGA
Organism: uncultured Brevibacillus sp.; assembly: GCA_946402065.1. Taxonomy (GTDB): domain Bacteria; phylum Bacillota; class Bacilli; order Brevibacillales; family Brevibacillaceae; genus Brevibacillus_D. The sequence continues at coordinate 20,628 of CAMIVR010000078.1, forward strand.
ATGACTCCTAAGCAGTTGGATGGCATTGTGGCAGCAAAAGGTCCCGGTTCGTACACAGGGGTGCGTATTGGTGTGGCTACGGCCAAGAGCATGGCTTGGGCATTGGGCATCCCGGTGACAGGGGTCTCCAGCTTGCAGGTGCTGGCTGCGAATGCAATCGGATTTAGCGGCGGAATCGTCCCGCTGTTCGACGCGAGAAGAGATCAGGTCTACACGGGCTACTATCAAGCGAATGGGATGAATTTCCCGGAAATTGCCATTGCGGAACAGATCGTCCTGTTGCGCGATTGGCTCGGTGTGATTCGTGAACAGGCAGGAGATCAACCGATTTTGTTCCTTGGCGATGACGTCAAGATTCACCAGGCTGTCATTCAAGAGCAGCTGGGAGCGCAAGCCCGGTTTGCTCCGGCCTCCTATCATGTACCGCGTGCCGGCCATTTGGGCTTGATCGGAATCGGCCAGCTTGTCACGGGCATATCCGCCCATGAACTTGTTCCTGAGTATTTGCAGTTGGCTGAAGCAGAAGCAAAATGGCTAGCCGCCCAAGAAAAATAGGAGAGGGAGACGGATGGGGGCAAACATAGAGTTTCGCTACATGACGCTTGACGATGTAGAAGCAGTAGGAGTGCTTGAGCAGTTGTCCTTTTCGACACCATGGCCAATTGACGCGTTCGTCAATGAGCTGACGATTAACAAACACGCCCACTACGTCGTGGCGACTGTGAGGGGGCGAGTTATTGCTTATTGTGGCATGTGGGTGATTATTGATGAAGCCCACATCACAAACGTGGCAGTCCATCCTGATTTCCGCGGTCAAAAAATCGGGGAACGGCTCATGCGGCAGATGATGGGCCTGGCCGTAGTACTGGGCGGGGAGCGGATGACGCTGGAAGTCCGCCCGTCGAATTATACGGCACGCAATTTATACGCAAAGCTGGGCTTCGTGGAAGCAGGTGTGCGTAAACGCTATTATTCAGATAACAATGAAGATGCCATAATCATGTGGGTGAATTTGCGTGAGTAAAACGAAAACTGGAAAGCAGGAGCTGATCCTGGGCATAGAGACGAGCTGTGATGAGACGTCTGCGGCTGTCGTCGCTGACGGCCGGATCATCTTGTCCAACATTATCGCTTCGCAAGCAGATATACACAAGCGCTTTGGCGGCGTCGTTCCGGAGGTAGCTTCCCGCCGGCACGTAGAAAACATTACGTTGACAATCGAAGAAGCACTGACAGAAGCGAACTGTTCGCTGGATGACCTCTCCGCGATTGCAGTTACGTGCGGCCCTGGTTTGGTCGGTGCTCTGCTGGTCGGCGTTGCAGCAGCGAAAGCAATTTCCTTTGCCCGCGGAATCCCGCTCATTGGGGTGCATCACATCGCCGGACACATTTACGCCAACCGCCTCGTCAGCGAGATGGAATTTCCCTTGCTTGCCCTCGTCGTCTCCGGCGGGCATACGGAGCTTGTGCTGATGCGTGAGCATTACGACTTTGCGATTTTGGGGCAAACCCGTGACGACGCGGCAGGGGAGGCGTACGACAAGGTAGCGCGTGCGCTGGCGCTGCCATACCCGGGAGGGCCGCATATCGATCGTTTGGCTGCCGAGGGAAGTCCGTCCATTCCACTGCCGAGAGCATGGCTGGAAGCTGATTCGTATGACTTCAGCTTTAGCGGGCTCAAATCGGCAGTGCTGAATACGCTGCACAATGCCAGCCAACGCGGAATCGAGCTGGATCGGGCCGATTTGGCAGCTAGCTTTCAGGCATCCGTCATTGAAGTGCTCGTGGAGAAAACTATACGCGCCGCAGTCGAGCACAATGTAGAGCAAGTGCTGCTGGCCGGTGGCGTCGCAGCCAATCGCGGTTTGCGCGAGCGGTTGACCGAGCGCTGTCGGGAAATCGGGATAGCGCTGGTGATCCCGCCGCTGGCGCTGTGTACGGATAACGCGGCAATGATCGCAGCTGCCGGGTATATCGGTTATCAGAAGGGGATGTTTGCGTCCCTTGACTTAAACGGAACGGCTAATTTGCCGTTGGAAACCTCTGTCAGGTTGTAGATCTGACAGAGGTTTTTCTTTTCCATGATTTTATCCACAGAATGACGGGGAAATTTTCCCGGTTGCTCCGACGCTTTCTTGTGAATAATGGTGATAACGGTGCAAAACACTGTTAAAACGACGCTGGTCGTGTGGAAAAAGCTGTGACTAATGTGGATAACGTTGTTGATAAACATGCGATCATCCACAGGCCTACCCACAGCTTTTTGCCCGTTTATCTACAAGGAGGCGCTATGAAGCGAAAAATGTTGCTGATCATTACAACAATTCTGACAGCATGTATCGTGCTCGGCTCTTGTGTGGCGCGGGTTGACGCGACTCCAAACAATCGCCAGGTCATTCTTATCGCGATTGACGGACTGTCGTTTTCTGATCTGGAGAAATGGAGAAGTTATCCACAGATGCAAAAATGGCTGTCAACGGCAGCGTACGGTGCATTGACAGTCCGTACTCCTGGACCGCGCAGCGCGGAAAACGCATTTTTACAGATGGGCAGCGGCGGTCAGGCTCTGTATACACCACGCAGTGGAACGGCGTATTCGCATTGGGAGCGGCTTGGTTCAGGCGAAACCGCCCTGGAGCGCTCGCGGCAATGGGGCGTTGCCGTTACTGCGGAGGCTGCTATCTATTTTCCCGGCATGTACAGGCTGCTTGGGGAGAATGCAGGCAAGCCGTATACACAGCAGATTGGCTTGTTGGGCAGCACACTCGCCCGCAATGGCTTGCGTGTAGCCGTGTACGGAAACGATGACTACGGGTCGACAACCCACCGCCCTGCTGTGTTGATGGCGATGGATCAGCGGGGGACTGTCCCGGGCGGGGACGTCTCTGCCCGAACGAATGTAAAAGCTGCGGATTATCCGTACGGCATACGTTCAAACTACGAGTTTTTTGCCAGCATGCTGCAGCAGGAAAAAGCGCCGGGGCTAACTGTAGTAGAGCTGTCCGACTTGGCGAGACTGTACCGCCAGCGGGAGTTTATGAGCGAGCAGCGGTTTACCCGCCAGTACGATCGCGTCCTGGCCGATCTTGACCGATTTCTCGGAACTGTTTTGCAAGCGAAACGGGCGAACCAGTTTATCATGGTCGTATCGCCAGCCGTGAATCCGGCAGCACAGGCGAACAAATCGTTGCTTTTGCCGATTATGCAATGGAGATCGACGGATTCAGGCGGGCTGTTTTCACTGACGACGCGGCAAGCGGGTCTGGTAAACGGGCTGGACATACTGCCGACCATTTTTGCCTGGCTGTCTTTGCCCATGCCGGAGAAAGCGGTTGGGCATGTCATAAAAGTAGCGAAGCAGGATCCATTGTCTTTACCTGGCTTGCTGAGCAAGGTACAGCAGATCGACCGCATTTACCAAAATCGCTCTCCTGTACTGTACACGTATGCGCTTATCCACATCGCGGTGCTGCTGCTCGCCCTGGCCGCCTGGCTGTGGCAAAAACGCCAGTCATCTGCAGGGTTTTCGAGCATCCAACGGGTCATTCGAGTCATGCTTTTGTCGATGCTACTCTACCCTGTTCTTTTCTTGGTCGAACCACTGCTTAAATGGCAGGTACCGCCGGCAATCGTCATTGGGATGGTCGTCATTACTGCCCTTACGGTGGCCGTCGCGACGGAGCGGAGCGGATTCGTCCGCTTGCTCTTGGGCGTGTCTGCGCTGACAGTCGCGGGTCTGCTGCTCGACGGATTTGGCGGGGGAGTCATGCTGAGTCGCTCCTATTTGGGCTATGATCCCGTCATTGGCGCGAGATTTTACGGCTTGGGGAATGAATACGAGGGGGTTCTGATCGGTGCGAGCATACTCTTCGTCGCTGCATTGCACGATTGGTGGCATGCGCGCAGTCTGCCAACTGTCTGGTGCAGACTGTTGGCTGTCGCCGTTCTTGGCGTAGTGCTGCTTTACCTCGCCCTGCCGTCGCTTGGCGCAGATGCGGGAGGCTTTCTCGCCGGTATTTTTGGCTTTGGGATTGCGATCGCACGTCTGTGGGGGTGGGCGGTCGGCAAACGGGGGATCTTCATGTCCGTGGGGGTTCTCGCTGGCGGTCTCGCCGTATTGATTGCTGTCAATGGACTGTCCGCCCAGCCGTTGACTCATGTAGGCGTGGTAGCGCAACAGATCCTCAGCGGAGATTGGACGGAAGTCGGTCACATGCTGCAGCGAAAAGCGGAGATGAACCTGCGTTTGATCCGCGTCTCTGCCTGGGGCAAAGTGTTTGCTGTCGCGCTCGTGACGATATGTATACTGACACTTCGCTCCGAACGATTCATGCAGCGTCTGGCGAGTCGGTATCCGCATACCGTCAAAGGCTTCGCCGGCATTGCCGCCGCATCGCTGGCAGGACTGGTGCTGAATGATTCGGGCATCATCACGGCTGCCACCTCGATTCTCTTTCTGGTCATTCCGGCATTGTATGCGGCGTTGTGTACAGAAGCGATCAAGGCCGACCGGTCCACATGAATGCTCATCACAGCACCGAATCGGGTTATTCAGCTAACGTACAGACACGAAAAAAAGCCCCTCGCAAGCTTTTGATTGCTTACTAGCGGGGGGCTTGGGCGAAAACACTTGCTCACGTACTGTTTCTGCAGAATAGGGAAAATCATTCCCCGGAGAGCGTTTGCCACTCCTCGTACAGCTCATCCAGCTCATTTTTCGCTTGCTGAATCAAGTCATTGCGCTCCTTCGCCAGCACGTGATCACTGTAGATCTCTGGCAGGCAGAGCTCCTGTTCCAGGGCGGTGATACGTTCTTCCCGCTCGAGAATGGTTGCCTCGATCTCTTCCATCCGACGCAGGCGCTGGCGTTCGCGCCGCTTTT